>JAGWTI010000085.1 GCA_028876065.1 Nitrospirota bacterium | reverse complement strand
GGGACAATGTGTCGGTGACGGCGGAGTTGATCTCGCCGATCGCGATGGATCAGGGATTGCGGTTTGCGGTGCGCGAGGGCGGCAAGACCGTCGGCTCCGGCGTCGTCACCGAAATCCTGGCGTAAACGAGCGCAACGACGTAGGAGTTTACGATGCGGGACATCATCGCCATGGCTTGCACGGTGTGCAAGGAGCGGAATTACTCCACGATGAAGAACAAGAAGAACGATCCGGACCGGATTGAGCGGAACAAGTACTGCCGCACATGCCGGAAGCACCAGCCGCACAAGGAAGTGAAGTAACGCAACCTTGTGCCGATGGGGGTAGGGGCATAGTGTTAATGGCAGCACGTCGGTCTCCAAAACCGAAAGTCTGGGTTCAAATCCTAGTGCCCCTGCCAGGTTCGAATCGCTAATCCGATCGTTCGAGGAAGCGTATCGGGTCTGGATCCCGCAAGTGATTGTGGGCTGGGCAAGGCGGATCTTTTCGGTTGTTCGAGGTTTGGAAGTCGTAAGGGGGTGCGCGTGTTCGCGAAGCTCTGGGACAACATCAAACAGTTTGTGCTGGACGTCAAGGCGGAGGTCAAGAAAGTTTCTTTCCCCAGCCGGGAGGAGACGATCGGGTCCACGCTGGTCGTCATTGTCTTCTGCTTGGTTATGTCCATCTATCTCTCGGTGGTCGATTCCTTCCTGGTCTGGCTGGTCAGCAAGGTGATCTAAGGCGCACAGGGGCAGGCTGGCCGGCGCAGCCGCGTCGGCCGGAGAGAGGCATTTGAGGACGAGTCGATGAACAAGAACTGGTATGTGATTCATACCTATGCGGGGTTCGAGGGGCGGGTGAAGACCAGCATCCTTGAACGGGCCAATCAAATGGGCCTGGTGGAAAAGCTGGGCCAGGTCTTGGTCCCCACCGAAGACGTCATCGAGATCAAGGATGGGAAGCGCCGCCAATCCAAGCGCAAGTTTTTCCCGGGCTACGTCCTGGTCGAGTTGGAATCCCCGCTGACCGACGAGACCGTGCAGATGATCAAGGAGACGCCGAAGGTCACCGGCTTTGTGGGGGGCGGCGCCAAGCCTCTTCCCTTGACCGCCGAAGAGGCGGAGTCGCTGTTGAAACAGGTGGATCAGGGAACGGCTGCTCCTCGGGAGCAGATCCGTTTCATTAAAGGCGACAACGTGCGCATCATCGACGGACCGTTTCTGGGCTTTAACGGCATGGTGGACGAAGTGGATCAGGACCATAGCCGCGTCAAAGTCTTGGTCAGTATTTTCGGTCGATCGACCCCGGTGGAGTTGGGTTTCTTGCAAGTGGAGCGTGTGTAGGGACTGACGAAGGAGTCGAAGGAGCGTCGCTATGGCGAAAGAGATTACCGGGCAAATCAAATTGCAAATTCCGGCCGGCAAAGCGAATCCGGCTCCACCCGTGGGCCCCTCTCTTGGCCAGCACGGCGTGAACATCATGGAGTTTTGCAAGCAGTTTAATGCCAGGACCCAGAAGGATGGGGACAGCATCATTCCGGTCGTGATCACGGTCTACAAGGACCGGACCTTTACGTTTGTTACCCGGACCCCGCCGGCATCCGATCTGCTGAAGAAGGCTTCGGGAATCATCAAGGGATCCGGAGTGCCGCACAAGGATAAGGTGGGCAAAATCTCCAGGGCGCAACTCAAGGAAATCGCCACCAAGAAAATGACGGACCTCAATGCGGCCGATGTGGACGGGGCGATGAAGATTATCGAGGGGACGGCGCGCAGCATGGGCATCACGGTCCAAGGGTAGCAGAAGGCGGTCGATCTCTAGCGGGCCGAGCGAAGGAGCGGAGCATGGGCAAGAAAATGACAACGGCCGCGGCGAAAGTGGAGCCGCGGGTCTATGGGCTGAAAGAAGCCGTCGGTGTCGTCAAGCAGGCGGCCTTCGCCAAGTTCGACGAGTCCGTGGATTTGGCGTTGCGCTTGGGCGTCGATCCCAAGCGGTCCGATCAAATGGTGCGCGGCACGTCCGTGCTGCCCCACGGGACCGGGAAGAAGGTGCGCGTGCTGGTGTTCGCGAAAGGCGAAAAAGAGCAAGAAGCGCGGGCCGCCGGGGCTGATTATGTCGGATCGGATGACTTGATGGCGAAGATCAAGGGCGGCTGGATGGAATTCGATCAAGCCATTTCGACCCCGGACCTGATGGGGTCGGTCGGGAAGCTCGGCAAGGTGCTGGGGCCGCGCGGGTTGATGCCTAACCCCAAAACCGGCACGGTCACGTTCGAAGTGGCGAAGGCCGTCGCCGAGATCCGTAAGGGCCGGGTCGAGTACAAGGTTGAGAAGGCCGGTATCGTGCAGGTGCCGGTCGGCAAAGTGTCGTTCGATGAACAGCGACTCTACGAAAATGCCCACACGGTCTTGGAGGCCGTGATGAAGGCCAAGCCGGCTTCCTGCAAGGGACGCTATCTGAAGAGCGCGACCATCTCCAGTACGATGGGGCCTGGCGTGAAGCTGGACGTTGCGGCGATCAGCAAGCAGTGGAGTTGAGCGGACGGTTGAGGTGAGGTGAGGAGAGGAGCATGAAAAAGGAAGACAAAGCCACGGCGGTGGCCGAGCTGCATGAGAAGTTTGCGCGCGCTCGGCTGGCCATCATGACCGAGTGTTCCGGCTTGGAGGTGAACCACGTCACCGAACTGCGTAAGCAGCTGCGGGGCGCCAAGGCGGAGTTTAAGGTTGTCAAGAACACGCTGGCTGCCAGGGCGGTCGATGGCACCGCGTTGCTGGAGGCGAAGCCCTACTTCAAGGGGCCGATGGGAGTCGTCCTGGGTTACGACGATCCGGTGCTCCCGGCCAAGGTGCTGCGCGACTTCATCGGGGCGGAGAAGCGCGACGAAAAGATGAAGATCGCAGCCGGGGTCCTGGAGGGCAAGCTGCTCAAGCCGGCTCAGTTGGCTGCGGTTGCGGCGCTGCCGTCCAAGCCGGTCTTGTTGGCGATGTTGATGTCGACGATGCAGGGGCCGGTCCGCGGCACGGTGTTCGTCTTGGCGGGGTTGTTGAGAAAAACGGTCGGAACATTGACGGCGATTCAAGAGAAAAAGAAAGGAGAAGGGGATATGCCTACGACGGAAGGAAAGCTGACGCAGGATGAGATTCTGAAGGGGATCGATGCGATGACGGTGTTGGAACTCTCCGAACTGGTCAAGGCCATGGAGAGTCGGTATGGCGTGACGGCGGCGGCGCCGGTGGCGGTCGCGGCGGCGGCAGGCGGGGGCGGCGCGGCGGCTGCGGCAGCGGAAGAGAAGACGGCCTTTGACGTCATCCTGGCCAGTGCCGCGGCGGACAAGAAGATCCAGGTCATCAAGGTCGTGCGCGAACTCACGAGCCTGGGCCTGAAGGAAGCCAAGGATCTGGTGGAAGGGGCGCCCAAGCCGGTCAAGACGGGGGTGACCAAGGAAGAAGCCGAAACGATGAAGAAGAAGCTGGAAGAGAGCGGCGCCAAGGTCGAGGTGAAGTAGGGCCCGGTTCGGACGAGACCGCCCCAGCCATTGCGCGGCGAGCGGGTCGGTCGGACGTCACGTACGAGCTGTCGGTTCACCGGCGGCGGGATAACTCACGGCGACCAAAAGGAGCGAGGGCATGTCGGAAACCACGGTCAATGGGTTGATCGAGCGGAAGGATTTCTCGAAAATCCGTGCCAACATTGACATCCCTGACCTGATCGAGATTCAGAAGCGGTCCTACGAGCAGTTTCTCCAGATGGAGTCCGCTCCCGAGCGGCGGGCCGACAATGGACTCCAGGCCGCGCTGACGAGCGTATTTCCGATTGCCGACTACAACAACACGGCAATTCTGGAGTTCTCCAACTATTCGTTGGGAACGCCCAAGTACGATGTGCGGGAATGTCTGGAGCAGGGGATGACCTTTGCCGTTCCGCTGAAAGTCAGGGTCCGGCTGGTGGTCTTCGATAAGGAAGACAAGTCCCCGAAGAAGAAAGTGCTGGACGTGCGCGAGCAGGAGGTCTACGTCGGCGAACTGCCGCTGATGACCGAACGCGGCACGTTCATCGTGAACGGGACCGAGCGGGTGGTGGTCAGCCAGTTGCACCGCTCGCCGGGCGCGTCGTTCACGCACGACAAGGGGCGGACCCATGCCAGCGGTAAAGTGCTCTACTCCGCCCGCATCATTCCCTACCGCGGCTCCTGGTTGGACTTCGAGTTCGACGCGCGGGACATTCTGTATGTGCGTATCGACCGGCGGCGGAAGATGCCGGCCACGATCCTGCTGAAGGCGTTCGGGTACTCCAGCGACGATTTGCTCAAGATGTATTACCCGGTCGAAGAAATCCGGGTGGTCAAAGGAAAGCTCCTTCGCAAGCTGGATCCGGAGATCCACCACGGCCTGCGCTGCTCCGTCGAGGTGACGGAAAAGGGCAGCAAGGAGCCGATCGTCCGGGAAGGGGCGAAGCTGACCAAGGCGTTGATCGCTCGGGTTCGTGCGGCGGGGGTCAAGGAGATTCCAGTGGCAGCCGCTGAACTCGTGGGACGCGCCGTGCTGACGGAACTCGTGGATCCGACCAGCAAGGAGAAGATCGCCGAGAAAAACCATAAGCTCACGCCGGCGAGTGTCGAGAAGATTCTTGAGAGCCACATCGAAAGTTTCAAGGTGATCTACCTGGATTCGGCCACCGCCACGCCGGTGATTCTCGACACGCTGGAGATGGAGCGCACCGGGTCCAAGGAAGAGGCCATGGTGGAGATCTATAAGCGCCTCCGGCCGGGGGAAACGCCCTCGATCGAGACGGCGCGCGCGTTGTTCGAGAATTTGTTCAACAGCGCGAAGCGCTATGATCTCTCCCCGGTCGGGCGGTTGAAGTTGAACAAGAAGCTCGGCTTGGACCTTCCGCTGGAACAGCGGACTCTGGTACCGCAGGACATCGTCGAGGTGATCCGCTATCTGGTGAACCTCAAGATGGGCAAGGGGGAGATCGACGACATCGATCACTTGGGCAACCGGCGGGTGCGGTCGGTGGGCGAGTTGCTGGAGAATCAGTTCCGGCTGGGGCTGGCTCGGATGGAGCGCAGCATCAAGGAACGGATGAACTTGCTCGACATGGAGACCGTGCTGCCGCATGACTTGATCAACGCCAAGCCGGTGGTGGCCGCGATCAAGGAATTTTTCAGCAGCAGCCAGCTCTCCCAGTTTATGGACCAGACCAATCCGCTGGCGGAAATCACCCATAAGCGGCGGCTCTCGGCCTTGGGCCCCGGAGGGTTGACGCGGGAGCGTGCCGGGTTTGAAGTGCGGGACGTGCATCCGTCGCATTACAGTCGTATCTGCCCGATCGAAACCCCGGAAGGGCCGAACATCGGGTTGATCACGTCGCTGGCGACCTATGCGCGGATCAACGATTTCGGGTTCATTGAAGCGCCTTATCGGAAAGTCAAGAAAGGGCGTGTGACGGACGAAATCGAGTATCTCTCGGCGATCGAGGGCGAAAAGTACTTGATCGCCCAGGCGAACTCGAAGGTCGACGCCTCCGGGAAGTTGGTGTCCGACACGGTCTCGGCTCGGTATGGCGGGGATTTCGTCATGGCCATGCCCGAGAAGGTCGAGTACATGGACGTGTCGCCCAAGCAGGTGGTCAGCGTCGCGACAGCATTGGTGCCGTTTCTGGAGCATGACGACGCGAACCGCGCGCTGATGGGCTCCAACATGCAGCGGCAAGCGGTGCCGTTGATCAGCACGGATGCGCCGCTGGTCGGAACCGGCATGGAGGCGGTGGTCGCGCGGGATTCCGGCTACGTTGTCCAGGCCAAGCGTGCCGGGGTCGTCGAAAGCGTGGACGCGACGCGGATCATGGTCCGGGCGGAGCATCGGAAAGGCGAAAGCCGCAAAGGCGACCTGAGCCTCGACGTCTACGATCTGATCAAGTTCCAGCGGTCCAATCAGAATACCTGCATTACGCAGAAGCCGGTGGTTCGCGTGGGGCAACCGGTCAAGAAAGGCCAGGTACTGGCCGACGGACCGGCTATTGATCGCGGGGAGCTCGCGCTCGGCCGCAATGTCTGTGTGGCCTTCATGCCCTGGGGCGGATTTAATTTCGAAGATGCCATCTTGCTCAGCGAGAAACTGGTGCGGGAGGATGCGTTCACCTCGATCCACATCGAGGAGTTCGAGGTCGAGGCTCGGGACACCAAGTTGGGCAAGGAGGACATCACACGCGACATTCCGAATATCGGCGAAGAAGCGCTTTGCAACCTGGATGAGAGTGGGATCATCCGCATCGGAGCCGAGGTCAAGCCGGGCGACATTTTGGTCGGGAAGGTGACTCCCAAGGGCGAGACCCAGCTGACGCCGGAGGAAAAGCTGCTGCGGGCGATCTTCGGCGAGAAGGCCGGAGACGTCAAGGACACGTCACTGCAGGTGCCGCCGGGCGTCGAAGGCATCGTGGTGGATGTGAAAATTTTCTCGCGCAAGGGGCTCGACAAGGACGAACGCTCCAAGAGCATCGAAAGCGAGGACGTGCTCAAGCTCCAGCGGGATCATCAAGACGAACTGCGGATCATTGAGGAAGAGAAAAACAAAAAGATCCGCAAGCTGCTCCTGGGCAAGGTCGTCGGGCGTGACCTGATGGACCCGGACAGCGGCGACGTGATTCTCAAGAAAAAGGGCAAGCTGACGGCCGAGATCCTCAAGAAGCTCTCGGACGACAATGTTCGCCACATCATTCTCAGCGATCCCGACGAGCAGAAGGAACTGGAAGAGATCGAGCGGGTGGCCAAGGACCAGAGCGAGATCCTGCAGACGCTCTACGACGAGAAGGTTGGTCGGCTCAAGCGGGGCGACGAGCTGCCGCCCGGGGTGATCAAGCTCGTCAAGGTCTACATCGCCATGAAGCGCAAGGTATCGGTCGGCGACAAGATGGCGGGCCGTCACGGCAACAAGGGCGTGGTGTCCCGCATTCTGCCGGAAGAGGACATGCCCTACCTTCCGGATGGGACGCCGGTCGAGATCGTGCTCAATCCGCTGGGCGTGCCGTCACGTATGAACGTGGGGCAGATTCTGGAGGCCCATCTTGGCATGGCGGCCAAGGCACTCGGGCTCTACGTTTCCAGCCCAGTCTTCGACGGAGCGGCCGAAAAGGAAATCAAAGAACTACTGAAGAGGGCCAAGATGGCCACGAGCGGGCAGTTCACCGTCTACGACGGCCGGACGGGGGAGCCGTTCGGGAGCCCTGTGACGGTCGGTTATATGTACATGTTGAAGCTGCACCACCTGGTGGACGACAAGATCCACGCCCGGTCGATCGGGCCCTATTCGCTGGTCACCCAGCAGCCATTGGGTGGCAAGGCGCAATTCGGCGGGCAGCGGCTGGGCGAGATGGAAGTCTGGGCCCTGCAAGCCTATGGCGCCGCCTCGACCTTGCAGGAATTCCTCACCGTCAAGTCGGACGACGTGCCGGGCCGGTCGCGGATTTACGAGGCGATCGTCAAGGGTGAAAACTTCCTGGAGCCGGGGCTGCCGGAATCCTTCAATGTGCTGGTCAAGGAACTGCAGAGTCTGGGCCTGGACGTGGAATTGATCAAGGCCAAGGACTAAGGAGGGACCAACCTTGGAAGGCATCTATACACTATTCGAGAAGCCGCGCGACTCCGTGTCGTTTGACGCGATGCGGATCAGGATCGCCTCGCCGGACAAGATCCGCTCCTGGTCGTACGGTGAAGTCAAGAAGCCCGAGACCATCAACTATCGCTCCTTCAAGCCCGAGAAAGACGGGCTCTTCTGCGCGAAAATTTTCGGGCCCATCAAAGACTGGGAGTGCAACTGCGGCAAGTACAAGCGGATGAAGCACCGCGGCATCGTCTGCGACAAGTGCGGGGTCGAGGTCATCCAGTCCAAGGTGCGGCGCGAGCGCATGGGGCACATCGAGTTGGCCGCCCCCGTGGCGCACATCTGGTTCCTGAAGGGGGTGCCCAGCCGCATCGGCACGCTGCTGGACATGAGCCTCAAGCACCTGGAAAAAATTCTCTACTTCGAGAGCTACGTGGTGGTGGATCCCGGCGACACGCCGCTTAAGGAGAAGGAGTTGCTGACGGACGAGAAGCTCCGCGAGTGTCAGGACGAGTACGGCTTGCATGCATTCAAAGCGGGGATCGGCGCCGAGTCAATCCGGGAACTCCTGCGAAAAGTCGATATCAACGGCCTCTGGGACGAATTGCAAGGCAAGTCCAAAGGCGCCACATCGGCGGCCCTCAAGAAGAAACATGCCAAGCGGCTCAAAGTGCTGGAAGCCTTCCGCAAATCGGGCAACAAGCCCGAATGGATGGTGATGGACGTGATCCCGGTCCTGCCGCCCGAACTGCGCCCCCTGGTGCCGCTGGACGGAGGCCGGTTCGCGACCTCGGACCTCAACGATCTGTACCGCCGGGTCATCAACCGGAACAACCGGCTCAAGCGGCTGATCGAGTTGAAGGCGCCGGGCGTGATCATCCGCAACGAAATGCGCATGCTCCAGGAGGCGGTGGATGCGCTGTTCGACAACGGGCGTCGGGGCCGGGCCATCCGCGGGCCCAACAAGCGCCCGCTCAAATCGTTGAGCGACATGTTGAAGGGCAAGCAGGGCCGGTTCCGCCAGAACCTGCTCGGGAAGCGGGTGGACTACTCGGGCCGTTCCGTCATCGTCGTCGGGCCGGAACTGCGCTTGAATCAGTGCGGACTGCCCAAGAAGATGGCCCTCGAGTTGTTCAAGCCGTTCATTTTCCACAAACTGGAGGAGCGGGGAGCCGCGACGACGATCAAGAGCGCCAAGCGATTAGTCGAGAAGGAGCGTCCGGAAGTTTGGGACGTGCTGGACGAGGTGATCCGGGAGCATCCGGTCATGCTTAACCGCGCGCCGACGCTCCACCGGCTTGGGATTCAGGCCTTCGATCCTGTGCTGGTCGAGGGCAAGGCGATCCGTCTGCATCCGCTGGTGTGCGCGGCCTTCAACGCGGACTTCGACGGTGACCAGATGGCGGTGCACGTGCCGTTATCGGTCGAAGCGCAGGTCGAAGCGCGCGTTCTGATGATGTCGATCAACAACATCCTTTCGCCGGCGAACGGCAAGCCGATCGCGGTGCCGTCGCAGGACATGGTCTTGGGCTGTTACTGGTTGACCAAGGAACGGGCCGGCGCGAAAGGCGAAGGCAAGGTCTTTGCCTCGCCCGAGGAAGTCCGCATGGCCTATGACGCTCGCGCAGTCGAAGAGCATGCCAAGATCAAGGTGCGGGTCAACGGGGCCATGGTGGACACGACGGTCGGACGCGTGCTGATGGGGGAGATCCTGCCGGCGTCGATTCCGTTCTCGCACGCCAATCAGCTGATGACCAAAAAGGAGATGACCAAGCTCATCGACGCGGTGTATCGGCAGGCGGGTCATCGCGAGACCGTGGTGCTGCTGGACAAGATCAAGGACATCGGATTCACCTACGCCACCAAGGCGGGCGTCTCGATCTGCATCGACAACATGCATATCCCGACGAAAAAGGAAGAGCTGATCTCCAAGGCGCAAAAAGAAGTCAACGAAATCGAGAAGCAGTACGCCGAAGGTCTGATTACCAACGGCGAGCGGTACAACAAGGTCATCGATATCTGGGCGCACGTGACCGAACAGGTCGCGGGAGAGATGATGAAAGAGTTGGGCTCTGGGACCGAGTCCCAGTCGCCGGCCGCCTTCAATCCGATCTTCATGATGGCGGACTCAGGCGCCCGCGGCAGCTCGCAGCAGATTCGTCAGTTGGGCGGTATGCGTGGACTGATGGCCAAGCCGTCGGGCGAAATCATCGAAACCCCGATCACGGCCAACTTCCGCGAGGGCCTGACCGTGCTGCAGTACTTCATCTCGACACACGGCGCTCGCAAGGGGCTGGCGGATACGGCATTGAAGACCGCCAACTCCGGTTATCTGACCCGGCGGCTCGTGGATATCTCGCAGGACGTCATCATCAGCGAGGTGGATTGCGGAACGACCGATGGAATCGTCGTGACCGCGCTGGTCGAGGGCGGAGAGGTCATCCAACCTATCGAGGATCGAATTCTCGGTCGGTTGGCCGCCGAAGACATCCGCGATCCGGTGACGGGCGAGATCATCGTGAAGGCCAATGAAGAAATCGACGAAGATCGTGCGAAGGGGGTTGTGGAATCAGGCGTGGACCGGGTCAAGATCCGGTCGGTGTTGACCTGTCAGTCCCGCCGCGGGGTCTGTATCAAGTGTTATGGGCGCGATCTGGCGCGCGGGCGTCTGGTCGAAATGGGCGAGCCGGTCGGGGTCATTGCGGCCCAGTCCATCGGCGAACCGGGCACGCAGCTCACGATGCGGACCTTCCACATCGGCGGCACCGCCAGCAAGGTGGTGGAGCAGACGGTGTTGGAGGCGAAGCATGCCGGGTTCATCAAGTTCATGAGCTTCGACGCCAAGAAAAACGCCGACGTGCACAACGCGGGGATTGCGGTTCGAAACAGGGAAGGCGAATGGGTGGTGATGAATCGGAACGCCAAGATCGCCATCTATGATGAAACCGGGCGGGAGCGCGAAAAATATACCGTGGTCCACGGCGCCAAAATCAAGATCAAAGACGGAGACCGGGTCGAGGTCGGGCAAAAGCTGGTCGAGTGGGATCCTTATTCGCTGCTGATCCTCACGGAAGTCGGCGGTAAGGTGGCCTTTGGAGATATCACCGAAGGCGTGACCATGAAGGAAGAGTTCGACGAGGTCACGGGACTTTCCCGCAAGGTCGTGATCGAACATACCGGCGCCACGCTTCGGCCACGTATCTCGATCAAGGATGAAGGCGGCAAAACGGCGAAGGTGTCGAATGTGACCTCTGTCGCTCGGTATCTGTTGCCGGTTGGCGCGCATATTTTCGTGGAGAAGGGCCAGACGGTGCACCCGGGCGACGTGCTGGCCAAGATTCCGCGCGAGACCACCAAGACCAAGGACATCACGGGCGGTCTGCCGCGGGTGGCGGAACTCTTTGAGGCGCGCAAGCCCAAGGAACAGGCCGTGATCAGCGAGATCGACGGAGAGGTGTCCTACGGCGGGCTGGTCAAGGGGATGCGCAAGGTGCTCGTCGACAACAAGATGGGGGACGTGAAAGAGTATTTGATCCCCAAGGGCAAGCATGTGAACGTGCATGAAGGGGATTGGGTCAAGGCCGGTGAGCCTTTGATGGACGGTTCGGCCAATCCACACGATATTCTGGATGTGCTCGGGCCCAAAGAGTTGCAGAAGTACCTGGTGGACGAGGTGCAGGACGTCTATCGGCTCCAGGGTGTCTCGATCAATGACAAGCACATCGAAATCATTGTGCGGCAGATGCTGCGCAAGGTCCGAATTGAGGAGCCGGGTGACACGGAGTTCTTGCCGGGCAGCCAGGTGAGCAAGTTTGAGTTCGAAGACAAGAACGAGCAGGCCTTGGCGAAGGGCGGGAAGCCCGCGCTTGGCAAGCCGGTCTTGCTAGGCATCACCAAGGCGGCGCTCACCACCGATAGTTTCATTTCGGCCGCATCGTTCCAGGAGACCACGCGGGTGCTCACCGAAGCGGCGATCAACGGCAAGGAAGATATCTTGCTCGGCCTGAAGGAAAACGTCATTGTGGGACGTCTGATTCCTGCCGGCACCGGGTTCGAGACGTATCGCGACACCTTCGTGATCAGCCCCAAGCCCGAGGTGCCCGTGCTACAAGCCGAGCCGGTTGTCATAAGTCAGGATGCGGCGAAAGCTGACGGAGAAAGTGGTGAAAATTGAGCAGTTGGCTCAGTTTGATCTTGACTTGAGCTAATAGTCTCACTATAATCCGTAGGTTTCCTGGCGAGGATCAAATAATTCGAGGAGATGCATGCCGACGATTAATCAACTGGTGAGACAAGGGCGAACGCTCACCACGTGGAAAACGAAGAGCCCGGCGCTGAAGCGTTGTCCGCAAAAGCGCGGCGTGTGCATCAGGGTTTATACCACGACCCCCAAGAAGCCAAATTCCGCGTTGCGTAAGGTGGCCCGCGTGCGGCTGACAAACGGCATGGAGGTCACTACGTACATTCCTGGCGAAGGGCACAACTTGCAGGAGCACTCGATCGTTCTAGTGCGCGGCGGACGCGTGAAGGACTTGCCGGGGGTGCGCTACCATATTGTGCGGGGTTCTTTGGATGCCGTCGGCGTGGCGAATCGAAAGCAGAGCCGCTCGAAGTACGGCGCGAAGCGTCCCAAGTAAGGATTGAAGGGTAGAACATGTCACGCAGACGGTTGTTTGGAACGAGAGAGATTCAGCCGGATCCCCGCTTCCGGGACAAGCTGGTCGGCAAGTTCGTCAACATTCTGATGAGCGCCGGCAAGAAGAGCACGGCCGAACGCGTCTGTTTCGGCGCGTTCGATCTGATTCAAGAGAAGACCGGCAACGACCCGCTCAAGGTTTTCAAGGCCGCCATTGATAACGTCAAGCCTGTGGTGGAGGTGAAGTCCCGCCGGGTGGGAGGGGCTTCGTATCAGGTGCCGGTGGAGATACGGCCTGTGCGGCGCATGACTCTGGCCTTGCGGTGGATCGCGGAATACGCCAAGGCCAGGGGCGGCAAAAGTATGGCGGAAAAGCTTGCGGGCGAGTTGCTGGACGCGGCCAACAATACGGGCGCGTCGGTCAAGAAGCGCGAGGATGTGCATCGGATGGCGGAGGCCAACAAGGCGTTCGCTCATTACCGCTGGTAGTACGGATTCATGCTGCAGTTGGGCCACGAGCCTGACCTAACGTGGCGCTGCAGCATCGTTGTTTTTGGAGGAAGACGTGGCCAGGCAAGTTCCGCTTGAGCGGACCAGAAATATCGGCATTATGGCGCACATTGATGCCGGAAAGACCACGACCACGGAGCGCATCCTGTATTACACGGGGGTGTCCCACCGAATGGGCGAGGTGCACGACGGGGCTGCCACGATGGATTGGATGGAGCAGGAGCGCGAGCGCGGCATTACGATCACCGCCGCGGCGACGACCTGTTTCTGGCGAGAGCATCGCATTAACATCATCGATACGCCGGGCCATGTCGATTTTACGATCGAAGTAGAGCGGTCTCTGCGCGTGCTGGACGGAGCGGTCGCGGTATTCGATTCCGTGCAAGGGGTTGAGCCGCAGTCTGAAACCGTCTGGCGACAGGCCGACAAGTACCGGGTTCCCAGGATCGCGTTCATGAACAAGATGGACCGGATCGGCGCCGATTTTTATGGGGGCGTGCAGACCATTGTTGATCGTCTTGGCGCGAACCCGGTGCCGATCCAGTTGCCGATCGGACGCGAGGCGGACTACAAGGGATCGATCGATCTCGTGACGATGAAGGCCTATATCTACGACGACGAGACGTTGGGCGCCAAGTATAAGGTCGAAGAGATTCCCGCCGACATGCTCGACAAGGCCAAGGAATATCGGGAGAAGATGCTTGACAAGGTGGCCGAGCACGACGAGCAGGCTATGGAGCGCTATTTGAACGGCGAGGCGCTGTCGGTCGAGGAGATCAGGCGTGCGATCCGGGCCGGGACCATCGCAATGAAGATGACGCCCGTGATCTGCGGCTCCGCCTTCAAGAACAAAGGGGTCCAGCAGCTCTTGGATGCCGTCATCGATTATCTCCCCTCTCCGCTGGACATTCCTCCGGTGGTGGGCGTGGAGCCGGCCGGTGGCAAGGAAGTGAAGCGGTCGGCGAGCGATGATGAGCCCTTTTCGGCCCTGGCCTTCAAGATCATGACCGATCCATTTGCAGGCCAGCTCACCTTCTTCCGTGTCTACTCGGGTACGCTGAAGAACGGTACATCGGTCTACAATATTACGAAGGATACGAAAGAGCGGGTCGGGCGGCTCCTCAAAATGCACGCGAACAAGCGCGAAGATATTGAAGAGGTCTATGCCGGGGACATTGCCGCCGCGGTCGGTCTCAAGGGAGCTACGACCGGGGATACGCTGTGCGACGAAAAGAAGCCGGTCCTCCTCGAAGTGATGAAGTTTCCGGAACCGGTCATCGCGATGGCCATCGAGCCCAAAACCAAGCAGGACCAGGAAAAACTCGGATTCTCGCTCCAGAAACTGGCGCAAGAGGATCCTTCCTTCCGGGTCCATACGGATGAAGAGACGGGCCAGACGATCATTGCCGGCATGGGGGAGCTCCACCTGGAGATCATCGTGGACCGCCTGCTCCGCGAGTTCAAGGTTGACGCCAATGTCGGCAAGCCAGAGGTGGCCTATCGGGAGACAATCAGGGGCACGGCCGAGCATGAGGCCAAGTACATCAAGCAAACGGGCGGGCGCGGTCAATATGGGCACGTCATCTTGACGGTTGAGCCGGCCGAGTCCGGCGTGGGTTTCGAGTTCGTGAACAAGATTGTGGGCGGGGCGATTCCAAGGGAATATATTCCGGCCATTGAAAAAGGTGTCAAAGAGCGGATGGAGTCGGGGGTGCTGGCTGGTTATCCCTTGCGGGACGTTCGCGTGAAGTTGATCGACGGGTCCTATCACGACGTGGACTCCAATGAGATGGCCTTCAAAATCGCCGGTTCCATGGCGTTGAATGAAGCGTGTAAGAAGGCGAATCCGGTCCTGCTCGAGCCGATCATGAAGGTCGAAGTGCTCGTGCCCCAGGAGTTTATGGGCGACGTGATCGGGAACCTGAACGGTCGTCGCGGCAAGGTGCATGGCATCAAGGTACGGGCCGGCGCTCAGGCGATCGAGGCTGCGGTGCCTCTGAGCGAGATGTTTGGCTATGCGACTGATTTGCGGTCCCGTACCCAGGGTCGGGCCACGTACAGCATGGAATTTGACCGGTATGAACCGGTTCCGAAGCAGATCGCCGAGGGCATCATCGCCAAGAATCGCGGCGAGTAGATGATTCGGGGTCGGGCATCGCGGTACTGAGACGAGGAGGGGACGATGGCGAAGGCGAAATACGAGCGGCGGAAGCCCCACGTGAACATTGGGACGATCGGGCACGTGGATCACGGCAAGACGACGCTGACCTCGGCGCTGACGAAGGTGTGCAGCGACAAGGGGATGG
>JAGWTI010000084.1 GCA_028876065.1 Nitrospirota bacterium | reverse complement strand
GTCATGTACGCAATTGTAGAGACCGGGGGGAAGCAGTATCGGGTCCAACCCGGTGAAATCCTGAAAGTCGAAAAACTCGACGGCGACGTCGGGGGCACCGTGGAACTCACGCAGGTGCGGTTGATCCAGGGCGACAAGGGCCTCGTCGTCGGCAAACCGTGGGTCGAGCGGGGTCGCGTCACCGCCGAGATCATCGCCCAAGGGCGGACCCGCTCCATGATGGTGTTCAAGAAGAAGCGGCGCAAGAACTATCGCCGCACCAAGGGGCACCGTCAATGTTTCACCCAGGTCCGCATCACCGGAATCGAATCGGCATAGGGAAGGCACGGGGAAGAAGCCATGGCAACAAACAAAGGCGGCGGATCATCCAGGAACGGTCGTGACAGCAACCCCCAGTATCTCGGGGTCAAGGCCTACGGCGGGGAGCTGATCAAGGCCGGGAGCATCATCGTCCGGCAGCGGGGCACCAAGTTCTTTCCCGGCTTCAACGTCGGCCTTGGTCGAGACCATACCCTGTTTGCCAAGATCACCGGGGTCGTCAAGTTCGAAGGCGGTCGCGCCCGTCAGAAAGTCAGCGTCTACCCGCCCGCCTGAACCGCGGGTGCGCCGGCGACGCCTCAGCTGACCACTCCCGCTCTCGCTCCCTTCTTTCTTTTCCAGTGCGATTCTCCAGGCACGCGGTTCGCCGGCGGACCGGGGACGCACGCCGTTGCGGGGCGCCTTGCGCTCCGCCCCTCGCTCCTGTGAAGAACGGAACGTCATGCTGTTCGTCGATCAAGTCAGGATTTTCGTCAAGGCCGGGCGCGGCGGAAACGGCGTCTGCAGTTTCCGGCGGGAGAAGTATGTCCCCCAGGGAGGACCGGACGGGGGAGACGGGGGCAACGGCGGCAGCATCGTCATGGTTGCCTCGCGCCGCCTGACCACGCTCTTGGATCTTCGCTATCAGCAACTGTACGAGGCCAAAGCCGGCGGGCCAGGCGGGGGCTCCAACTGCCACGGCCGCACGGCGGATGACGTGACGATTGCCGTCCCCGTCGGCACCATCGTCTCGGACGAAGCCACCGGCGAGATCCTGGCCGATTTGACGGCCGACGGCCAGAGCCATGTCGTCGCCCGGGGAGGCAAGGGCGGACGGGGCAACCAGCACTTCGCGACCTCCACCAACCGCGTCCCCACCCGATTCGAGCAGGGCACTCCCGGCGAGGAACGATGGCTCACGCTCGAGCTGAAGCTGCTCGCCGACGTCGGGCTCGTGGGCTTTCCCAACGCCGGCAAGTCCACCTTGATCGCCGCGATTTCGGCGGCGCACCCCAAAATCGCGGACTACCCCTTCACCACGCTGACTCCCAACCTCGGCGTCGTGGCCTGGCAGGACGACCATAGCTTCGTGGTCGCCGACATTCCCGGCCTCATCGAAGGCGCCCACGAAGGCAAGGGGCTCGGGCTTCAGTTTCTGCGGCACATCGAGCGCACCGCGTTTCTGCTCCACTTGATCGACATCTCCGAGTGGGCCGGAGAGGACCCGGTGGCCAGCCTGAAGATCCTCCGCAACGAACTGGCGGCCTATGACGACCGGCTGCCTTCGAAACCCTTCGCGGTGGTCGGCACGAAGCGCGACATCGCAGGAAACGGGGAGCATCTGCGCCGCCTCCAGGCTTCCTGCAAACGGCGCAAGATCCCGTTCTTTGCGATTTCGGCGGCGACGCGGGACGGGCTCGATGCGTTGATCACCTACGTCGGACAACAAGTCGAATCCTTGCGAACCCCATGCGCGACCATCTCTTAAAACGGGCCAAACGCATCGTCGTCAAAATCGGGAGCAGCCTGGTCGCCTCCCAGGGAGTCGGGCTCAGGCCGGAGCGCATCGAGCGGCTGGCCGGGGAGATCGCGGCGATCAAGGCCGACAACCGCGAGGTGCTCCTGGTGTCGTCGGGCGCCATCGTCTCGGGACTCCAGAAGCTGGGGCTGACCACCCGCCCCAAGAGCCTGCCCGTGAAGCAAGCCGCCGCCGCGGTGGGACAGAGCCGGCTGATGTGGGCCTACGAAAAGGCCTTCGAGCCCTTGCAGCAGCGGGTCGCCCAGGTGTTGCTCACACACCAGGACTTGGCGGACCGGCGCCGGTTTTTGAACGCCCGCCACACGTTGACCACCCTGATCGAATTCGAAGTGATCCCGATCATCAACGAGAACGACACGGTGGCGGTGGACGAGATCCGGTTCGGCGACAACGATTCCCTGGCGGCCCAAGTGGCGCACCTCGTGGATGCCGACCTCCTGGTGATCCTGTCCGACGTGGACGGGCTCTTTACGGAAGACCCGCGCCGGAACGCCGCTGCGACCCTCATCCCCCTCGTGACGGAGATCACGAAGGATGTGGAGCGGCGCGCCGGCGTCTCCAGCAGCTTCGAAGGGACCGGCGGCATGACCACCAAAATCCGCGCGGCCAAGAAGGTGGCGGAATACGGCGTCCCGACGCTGATCCTCAACGGGGACACACCGGGATTGCTCCGCGCGACCTTGAAGGGCGGGCCAGGCGGAACGTTCTTTCTCCCCCGTGACCGACGCCTGACCAACCGGAAACATTGGATCGCCTTCACCCTGCGGGCCAAAGGCCAGATCACGGTGGACGAGGGGGCCGAAGAAGCCCTCGTGCGCCGCGGGAAAAGCCTGCTGGCGTCCGGCATCCTCGCCGTGGCCGGCGAGTTCGGCCAAGGCGACGCGGTGTCATGTCTCACTCGCCACGGCAAGGAATTCGCCAAGGGGCTGGTGAATTTTTCCGCCGAGACCCTGGCCCAGATCAAAGGCCTGAAGACCGCCGACATCCAGAAGACGCTCGGCCGGCAGGAGTACGGCGAAGTCATTCACCGGGACAACCTGGTGATTCTCTAAATGATGAACGGTGAATGATGAATGCTGAATTGGGAGCGGGGCTTTTTCGAATTCCTGAATTCATCGTTCTGCATTCAGCGTTCAGCCTTGCCGTTGTATGAAGATCGGCCTGTTCGGCGGAACATTCGACCCGGTTCACCGTTGCCACCTGGCCGTGGCCACGCAGGTACGGGATCAGCTGCAGCTCGACCTTGTGCTGCTCATTCCCTCGGGCGATCCGCCCCATAAACCCCCAGGTTCCTTAGCCCCGGCTCTCCACCGCCTGGCGATGGTCCGCCTGGCCATTGCCGGCGAACCTTCCCTGGAGGTTTCAGAGCTGGAGATCCAGCGGCCCGCCAAATCCTACAGCATTGAAACCGTCCGCACCCTGAAGGCCCAGTACGGACCGGCCTCCGAACTCTTCTTCCTGATCGGCCTCGATGCCTTTCTCGATCTTCACACCTGGAAAGATGCCCCGAGCTTGCTGAGCCTCTGCCATTTCGTCGTCGTGTCGCGCCCGTCCTGCCGCTTTGCCGCATTGACGTCCCTGCCGGTGCTGCCCCCTCTCGACCAAGCGGCCCTGGCTCGCATCGATTCCCAAGGCCAGAATCGTCTCGACATCTCCCTGCCCGGAGGAACCAGCCTTACGCTCCTCGCCCTCCCCCCCTGCGATGCCTCCGCCACGGACATCCGACGTCGGCTGAGGGCGCGCCTCCCCGTCTCAAACCTGTTGCCCGACTCGGTGGAATCCTATATAATTCGGCATCGGCTTTATCAGGAGGCATCAGATCGCACAGGAGTCGAAGGCTAACGCGCTCGCCGTCGCCCAAGCCGCCATCGAGAAGAAGGCCGACGACGTCCGTGTTTTCGATGTCGCCAAGCTGACCTCCGTGGCCGATTACTTGATCCTCTGCTCCGGGGAAACGGAGCGCCACGTCCGCGCGATCGCGGATCACATTGACCAGACTCTGTCGGCCCAGCGCCATCCTCCGCTCAGCATGGAAGGCGCGTCGACGGCGCAATGGATTCTGATCGATTTCGGTGACATCGTGGCCCACGTCTTTCGCTCCGACATCCGCGCCCATTACGGATTGGAGCACTTGTGGGCCGATGCCAAGCAAGTTCGGCTGCCCGCCAAGTTCCAGGCTCCCGCGCTCGGCCCCGTACCGGCGGCCAAGCCGCGCACGCGCCGCGTGCGCAAACAAGGATAGCGTATGTTCCGGCTCCTCCTGACAGTCTTCCTGATTATCAGCGCCGCCCTGATCTACGGATACTTCCAAGAGCTCAATCCCGGCTTCGTCAACATCAGGATCAGCCCGACGGAGGCCTTGGACCTCAATCCGATCACCCTGATGCTCCTGTCCATGGCGGCCGGCGCCATAATCGTCACCGTCATGGTCGGGGTCCGGGAAACCAAGCATCTGATCCTGAATTGGAAAACCTCGCGCCTGCGCCGGCGCGAGGAGAAAGTGGACGCCCTGCATCGGGAGGGCATGCACGCGTTCCTGTCGAAACGCACCGCGGAAGCCATCAGCCTGTTTGAAAAGACGCTGGCGCTGGATCCCAACCATGCCGACTCCCTGCTCTGGCTGGGCAATCTTTACCGAACGGAACGCAACTATCCGGAAGCCATCCGTCTGCATCGCAAGGCGCGCAGCATCGACGAGCGCAACGTGGAGGTGCTGCTGGCGCTCGCCATGGACCTGGAAGGGGCCAAGCGGTTCGAGGAAGCCCAACAGGTGCTGCACGACATCCTCAAACTCGATCCGGGACACCTCAGCGCGTTGATGCGCAAGCGGGACATCTACATCCGCCTCACGCAGTGGAACGACGCCCTGGAGATCCAGCAGCGATTGATCAAAGCCAACCTGTCCGAACAGGTTCAGCGGGATGAGACCAAGCTCCTCGTCGGCATCACGTACGAAGTGGGCCGGCAATGGCTGGAGCGCGGCCATCCGGACAAAGCCCGCCACGCGTTCCGCGCCGCCATCAAACGGGACAAGGGGTTCTTGCCCGCCTACATCGGCCTCGGCGAAATTCTGGTCCGGGAAGGCAAGCCCAGGAACGCGGCCGAAATCCTGGAAAAAGTGTATGTCAAGACCGGGAACCTCATCATCCTCCACCGGCTGGAAGAGCTGTACCTGGAGATCGGTGACCCGGGCGAGATCATCCGGGTCTATCAGGAAGCCTCGCAGCGCGACCCCCAAAACCCGGCCTTGCGGTTTTATCTCGGAAAACTGTACTACCGGCTGGAAATGGTGGACGAGGCCTTCGACCTGCTCTCAACCCTTGAAGGCCCGCAGGATCAGATGGCTGATTTCCATAAAATCATGGCGAACCTCTACCTGCGCAAACAGCGGATGGACAGCGCGGTCGAGGAGCTTAAAAAAGCCTTGGGATTCAAGAAACGCGTGGTGGTCCCCTACCTCTGCAGCGCCTGCCGTTACGAATCGTCGGACTGGACGGGACGCTGCGGCCGTTGCGGCCAGTGGAATACCTATACGGCGTTGCCCTGGGTGGACGCGTCCGGAACGGAGTTCCCCCGTGAGGGCCACGAAGCCGAATCCCGCGCCATGTCCTACCGGGGCCTCACATCGCCGTTTGAAACCGTGTAGCCCGCGCATCCCGAATCGACTCATGGCCGGGGACCGACGACCGACGCGGGGCCGGCATTCACCATGCGGAGAGGAACCATGTCTGATTTTCATCTGCTGACCGAAAAAGCCCTGCGGGACGAGCCGCTGACCCGCGACGAATGTTTGGCCGTCCTGGCCACTCCGGATGAACGTCTATTGGATCTGCTGGACGCCGCCTTCCTCGTCCGCGAACGGTACTTCGGCCGAAAAGTCCGACTGCAGATGCTCCTGAACGCCAAAAGCGGCGCCTGCCAGGAAGATTGCCACTACTGTTCCCAATCCGCCGTCTCCACGGCGGAGATCGAACAGTACGGGCTCCTCCCCAAACAGGAGATGCTGGAAGGAGCCAGACGGGCGGCCCGGGCCAAAGCCCAGCGGTATTGCGTGGTCATCAGCGGGCGGAGCCCGTTGGATCGTGAAATCGCCGCGATTGCCGACGCCGTGCAGGCCATCAAACGCGAGATCCCGATTCAGGTCTGCTGCTCGTTGGGCCTCCTGTCGCCCGAACAGGCCCAGACCCTCAAGACCGCCGGCGTGGACCGGATCAACCACAACCTGAACACGAGCGAGGCCTATCACGAGGCCATCTGCACGACGCACAGCTACCGGGATCGGTTGACGACCATCGACGCCGCGCGGAAGGCTGGCCTGGAAATCTGCTCGGGCGGCATCATCGGCATGGGGGAACGAGACGAGGATATCGTGGACCTGGCGTTCGCGCTGCGCGACGTGAAGCCGGACTCGATTCCCTTGAACACGTTGCACCCGGTCCCCGGCACCCCGCTGGCCGAGACTCACGCGCTCAGCCCGCAGCGCTGCCTGAAAGTCCTGTGCCTGTTCCGGTTTCTCCACCCGAGAACGGAGATCCGCGTCGCGGGCGGACGGGAATTCAACTTGCGGACGCTCCAGCCGCTCGCCCTCTATCCGGCCGACTCGCTCTTCGTCGGCGGCTACCTGACGACGCCGGGACAACCGGCCCCCGAGGCCTGGCGCATGATTTCCGATTTGGGTTTCGAAATCGAAGTGGACGACCGGCTGTCCACGGCGGATCGGCAGCCCGGCTCTCCGCTGCCCATGTTCCAGGCCAACTGACGATCGTCACCCCGCGCGAGGCCCGCTACTCGTACCGCAGCCCTTCCACCACCGACTGTCTGCCGGCCCAACGGGCCGGCGCATAGCCGGCCAACAGGGCCACGATCAGGGCCAATCCCACCGCCTCCGCCAGGAGGCCGACCGGAAGCGTCCACTGGATCGTCCATCCGAACGACTGCCGATTGATCACCCGGATCAGCAGCACCGAGAGGAGCCCGCCCCCCGCCAGCCCGAGCCCGGCGCCCAGCCCCGCCAACAGGCAGGACTCCCCCAATATCAACCCTTCGATCTGGCGCCGGCCGGCGCCGATCGCCCGCAGTATCGCCAGTTCTTTCTGCCGTTCCAGCACCGACGTCAGCAGCGTGTTCACGATGCCCAGCAGGGCAATGACCACGACGACGAGCTCCAGCACGTACGTCACACGGAACGTTCGGTCGAAAATGGCGAGAATGTCCGCCTTCAGGTCGGCGTTGGGGACCACCGCCACCGCGGTCGCTTCTCCCGCGAGCGCGGCCGCCTGCTCCTGCAGCCGCTCCCGGACGAGCGTCCGATCTCCCTGCGGATCGAGATACACGGCGAACACCGTCGCCGTCTCGTCTTGCCACAGCCGGCGATAGAGGGCCCCGTCCATCACCACCTTGCCGCCGTCCGTGGCATAGTCGTAAAACACCCCCATGACGGGAAAGGCCCGCTCTCCGGACGGCGTCATCAACCGGAGCAAGCTTCCGGACTCTACGCCCAACCGTCGGGCCAGCACTTCGGACAGGATCACCCCCTCCTGCGACAGGGTGCGGGCGAGCGTCTCCGCCGAGTCGCCGTCCAGGAAGAGATACCGGCTCCGCTCCCCGTGCAGCCGCACGTTGCGGGCTACCAGAGACACGGGCTTGCCGTTGATTTCCATCCGCACCTGGCGGTAGGGATCCACCCCGGCGACACCAGGCACCGCCGCGAACCGCTCCGCCCAGGACAACGGCAACCGCTTGGCCAACATGCCGGCCTCATCGCCCTCCAACCAGGAGGCGGGCGCAACGATCAGGTCCGCCATCACCGTCTGATTGATCCACAGCTCAACCGTGGTACGGAAGCTCCGCACCATGATGCCGACCCCCACCATGATGGCAATCGCCACCATGAGCGCGGAGACCGTCACCGCGCTTCGCCCCAACGCCTGGACCACCTGCCAGGCCGCAAGTCGGCCGACGGCTTCACCCCGCCCGATCCATCCGCTCCGACTTCGAGCCCTTCCGCCTGCGGCCTCGTCGCGCACCAGCCACCGTCCGATCAGGCCGACGAGTCCTGGCGCAAAACAGGACAAACTCAACAGGAGGCAAAAGGCCGAGGCATAGCCGTACAAGGGCAGCCCATCAACGGGCCCGGGCAGCGCCAGCAGCCAGGCCAACGCCAAGCCCCCGCCTCCAACCCAGGCCAGCCGGCCGGCACGGACCTGTTGCTCGACGTCGTACGAGCCGGGAGCCAAGGCCCTGGAGGGCACCGTCCGCCCGGCCTCCAGGCTCGGCAGCAAGGCGCCGACCATCGCCACCACCACTCCCACCGTCAGGCCCTGGAACAATCGCGCAGGCGGCAACGCCAGGCCGCCGGACACCGTGACCGGGGCATAGAGGTCCGATACCGTCCGCGACAGAACCGCCGCCAGGCTTCGAGCCAGCGCCGCCCCCAAGCCGCTCCCCAGCACTCCGCCGATGAGCCCGAGCACCGCAGCCTGGACCAGGAACAATGCCACCACGCCCTGCCGCGACATTCCGAGCGCACGCAACACGCCGATCTCCCGCCGCTTACGAACCACCGCAAACGACACGGTGTTGTAGACGATGAGCAACCCGACGAGCAGCCCGACCGCGCTCAACGTCGTCAAGTTGAGCTGGAACGCCCGGACCATATGCTCCACCTGCTCGTTCCGTCTGGAAGGACGGCTCACCGTCAAGAACGGGGGCAAGGCCGTTTGGAGCTCCTGGAGCACCCCGGCCACCGGTTTCGCCGGGTCGGTGACCAGATCGATACGATCCAACCGGCCGACGAGGCCGAACTGGGCTTGCGCCGAGGCAATGTCCATGACCGCCATCTGGCTCCAAGCTGAGGCGAGACCGCCCGACGATTCGACCACCCCTCGGACCACCAAGTGATGGACCCGGGTGCCGACGAGCACATCGAGCGGCGCACCGAGCTGCAATCCCCAGTCCTCGGCCAATCGTCGCCCGACGAAAATCGCGTCCGGAGCCAAAAGGGCATCGAACCGCTCGGCCGCTTCCTGTGACTCGGAATCGGTCTGCACCGTAATCCCCTTCAGATCGGACGCATCCAGCAAGTCCAACCCGGTCACCAGCAACGGGCTCCCACGGTGGGGGCCGGTCGCCACTCGTCCGCTCTGCGACAGGACCGGACTCGCCGAGACCACGGCCGGATGAGCGAGGAGCATCGGGATCGCACGTTCATCCAGACCCAATTCCCCCCCGGACACTTGGAGCGTCGCCCGCCCCGCGACGGTGGTGACCGTATCCTGGAACGATCGCAACACTTCGTCGTTCGCCGTCGGAATCGCGACCGACACCGATACCCCGATCGCAATGCCCGCAACCGTCAGGCTCGTTCGAACCGGCCGCTTGAACACCTGTCGTATGCCGACCCAGCAGGCCGCTCTGAACATACCTTCCAACCCTTTATAACCGGACGGTCATGAAGAACTCGGCGCGCTCATGAATACATGCGCGGGCCACAGCGATCGCATCCTACAGCGATCGCATCGTAAGGATGGGCCCTGCGCGATCGAGGATGCCGTCAACCAGTGAGACGCCGCGAACGGCGAGATCAGAAATAACCCTAGTACAAATTTTCCGCGCCCCTTGCTTGCACAGGGAGGATTTGCTAGAGTGAAAAACGTTACCGATGTAGGATGATTCTTACGAAAATATTGAGGATTATATATGCGTAAGACCGTTAAAAAAGCACGCAAACCGGGCGCTCGGTCCTCTGCCGGAGCCAACCGGACCCTGACCCCGAGACAGAAGGAAATTCTCCGTCTGGTCGCGCAGGGCCTGACCAACCGGGAAGTGGCCGGGCACCTGGGGATCAGCGTGCGGACCGTCGAAGTGCATCGCTTCAATTTGATGCGCCGCTTGAAAGTCCGTAATGTGGCGCAGCTGTTGCGGCAAGCGTTGATCCTGGGACTGCTGCCGAAGAGTTTCGGCACCCGCTAGCGCTAGAGCTCCTTCAGCTTCCCTCGGCAGGCTTCCACGGAGCCGTACCCCTTCGCCTCCAAGACGGCCGCCAATTCCTGCTCCAGTCGGTCGAACGCCGCCAGGCCTTCGTCCACCAGCACCGTCCCGATCTGCACCGCCGACGCCCCGCACAGAAGGTGCTCGAAGATATCCGTGCCGGTGACCACCCCCCCGGTTCCGATGATGGGGAGCCGCCCGCCGAAGAGTTTCCAGAACGCCCGGACGTTGGCCAAGGCGACCGGCTTGATCAGCGGCCCGCCCAGCCCGCCGAATCCCCCTTTCGGCTTGATCACCACCGTCTCGCTGACCGGGTCCACCACCAAGCCGTTCCCGACCGAATTGATCAGCGAGAGGAACTGCACGCCGGTGCGCTCCAGCACCGGGACCATCTGCTCCTGGTGAACCGGATCGAAATAGGGAGGCAGCTTGACGCCCATGGGAACGGTCAGCACCTTGCGCACGCGGGCCAGCAGCCGCTCCGAAGCTTCGGCATCGTAACCGATCTGCGGTTTGCCCGGGATATTGGGGCAGGAGAGGTTCACCTCGACCAGGTCCGGCTGGCTTTCGTTGATGACCGTGGCGATCGAGATGAAATCCGCCTCGCACAAGCCGGCCACGCTGGCGATCACCGGCTTCCCGAACCGTTTGAGTTCGGGAATCAATTTCGCGTAGGCCCGATAGCCCAGATTGGGCAAGCCCATGGAGTTGATGGAGCCGGAAGGAAACCCATAGTACCGGGGCTCGGGGTTCCCCTGGCGCGGCTCCAGCGTCATGGACTTGGTCACGATGGCGCAGGCCCGCGACCGACCCAAGGCTTCCAGCTCGGCCTGCGTCACGCAACGCGCCCCTGCCGCATTCATGATGCAGCCGGGAAACTGCACGCCCGCGATGGTCGTCGACAGATTCACGTGGGGGCCTCCGTCACAATGTGGGATGTTCTGCTTGCGGTTCAAGACAGCCGTCCAGAAGACGATGCAGGGTGTCCGCCTGCTGCGCCGCTTCCCGGCTGTGCGTCGCCATGATCACGGTGGCGCCGAATCGCTGCGGCAACGAACGGAGCAGGGCGATGATCTCGGCCCCTTGCTTGGAGTCCAGATTGCCCGTCGGTTCGTCGGCCAACAGCAGCTTGGGTTGATGGACCAGCGCCCGCGCGATCGCGACCCGCTGCTGCTCGCCCCCGGACAGTTCGCCGGGGCGATGGCGCTCCCGCCCGCGCATCCCCACGGCACCAAGACACTCGGCGGCCCGCTGGTCCGCCGCGCGGCCGCCGCGACCGCTCAAGAACAACGGGAGCGCCACATTCTCCGCCGCGCTGAGGCCCGGCAACAGATGAAACGCCTGAAACACCAACCCAATGCACTCCCGCCTGAGCCTGGTCCACTCCTGGTCGGAAAAATCCGCCGTGAGCCGGCCGTCCAGTTCCAGCGTCCCCTCGGTCGGGCAATCCAGCCCGGCGATCAGGTTGAGCACCGTGCTCTTGCCGCACCCGCTGGGCCCCATGAGCGCGCAGAATTCGCCCGGACCGACGTGCAAGCACAGGTCCCGGAGGGCCGTCACCATCGTGCGCCCCTGCCGGTACTGTTTGCCGATATGGTCGAGTGTGACCACGCCCCTGTGCACCATTGCGCGAAATATCAAAGCCGGTGCGTCTTTCGTATACCACAACCGGAAATGGCTCACAAGGATGCGGCCGACGGACTTGACAGCGACAGCGCCGATTGCCTACAAGAAGACGCGGCGCATCGCCGCCCGGTTCCGTCACACACGCCATGCCGGAGACTCGATGCAAAGCCTGGCCGACGTCCTCAGGCGCCTCCTGCACATGGTTCTGCCGGGCGAGTGCGCCGGCTGCGGCACCGCCCTGTCGGACGACCCGGTCCCCTTCTTTTGCCGACCCTGTTGGGCCGGCCTCAGCCCGCTTGGCGGCCCCGCTTGTCCCCGCTGCGGCCGGCCGTTCGCGTCCCCCGTGGCGCTGACCTTCAGCCCCGACCACCTCTGCGGCTCGTGCCGACAAAAGCGCCCGGCGTACACCAAGGCCTGGTCCCTCTACCCCTATACCCCGCCGCTCCGGGATGCGCTCCGCCTCTTCAAGTATCGCGGCAAGGTGGCCCTGGCGGATGCACTGGGCCGGCTGTTGCACTCCTCGGCCATGCCGCAGCGCCTCGATCTATTGATGCCGGTGCCGATCCACTCGTCCCGCTTGCGCGAACGCGAATTCAACCAATCCCTCTTGCTGGCCGACCGGCTGAACCGCAGACTCCAGCTTCCCCTGTCCTTCGACAACCTGGTCCGCCTGCGTCCGACCGTCCCCCAGACGGAGTTGAGCCGGTCGGCGCGGCTGAAAAACCTCCGTCGGGCCTTCGCGGTGTTGCGTCCCGATGACGTGCGCGAGAAACGGATTCTCCTCATCGACGACGTCTTCACCACCGGCACGACCGTCAACGAATGTGCCAAGGCCTTGCGAAAAGCCGGCGCAGCCGACATCTACGTCTGTACGCTGGCACGGACGATCTGACTCCAAGAGCCTATGGCGTATAGCTGTTGGCTGATGCTATAAACCAACAGGCAGCGCCAATTCGGGACAATTCGCCATCGGCCATCAGCCATAAGCTCCCCGCGTGTGAGGAGAACCATGCCGATCTATGAATACCGATGCCAGGAATGCGGGAAGCGAAGCAGTCTGCTGATCCTGAGCATCAGTCATCCCCCGCCCCTCGCCTGCCAGTACTGTCAAAGCGCCGAGCTGGAACGGGTCCTATCCCGCTTCGCCGCCCCCAAGTCGGAGGAAGCCAGGCTGGAATCCTTGGCGGATCCGGCCAACTTCGGCGGACTGGACGAACAGGACCCCAAGAGCATGGCCCGTTTCATGAAGAAAATGGGCGAGGAGATGGGTGAAGACCTCGGCGACGACATGGAGGCGGCGCTGGACGAGGCAGGGGCGGAGGGGGAGGCGTCGTCAGCCACTGACATAGACTGACATGTACTGACTTGGCCGATTGCTTGACAATTTTCCGACCTTGTCTATACTGGCACCTTGTGAGACCGTTGCTTCCCACGATGGATCGGCACCACGGACCATGGCTTTGTCATCCAAACCGGCCAAGAACGAGCTGCTTACGGCGGAAGAAACCTGCCAATACCTTAAGATCACGCCCAGGACTCTGTACCGATACATCCAAGACCGCCACATGCCGGCCTTCAAGCTGGGCAAGGAATGGCGGTTTGCGCGCACCGATCTGGAACAGTGGCTCCAAGGGCGCGCCACCTCGGCGCCCCGACGGACCGGCAGGGCTTGATCGCGTGGGGACAAGGGAGCGCACACATGTTCGCGGGTGAGTATCTCTGCAAGCTGGATGAAAAGGGCCGCTTTATCATCCCCTCTCCCATCAGGGAGCTGGTGCAAGCCCAGGGGAACGGAGTGGTCTTCCTCAAGGGCGAGCACTCGGTGTTGATTTACTCCTCGGCCGAATGGGCCAAACTCCTGGACAAGACCAAGGACAAGCTGGACGACGACCAGAAGCGACTCTTCATGCACTTCGTCGTCTCGGAGATCGGCACGTCCGACGTGGACAAGGCAGGCCGCGTGCTAATCCCCGGCCGCTTCCGCAAACTCGTGCCGGTGGAAGATGATCTGGAAATCACCCTGGTGGGGCTCTACAACCACATGGAAGCCTGGAACCCCTCCAGCTGGCGCCGCTACCTCAGCCAGACGGAAGACAAGAACGAGCAGAGCCTGAACAAGATCTACGACCTCCTCTCTTCCGACTAACGTGCCCCGCACGCCACGAAAACCGCCTCGCCAAACCGCCGTTCCGTTGCGCCTTACCTCCTATCGGCAGATACAACCTCTATCCGCTGAACCGTCCCAACTGGCGCACGCAATCCTGTCTGCCTCGTTCCCGACATCCAGACGCAGATCGAAACCGGTTCTGCTGCACGTCGCCGAACCGCTCGGCCAAGCCACCGTCTCGGCGACGAGCCTGTCGGTCACTCTGCCCGTTCCTCCGAGCATCAACCACCAATATGCCACAGTCAACGGCCGGCGCGTCCTCTCGGCCCTGGGGCGAGGCTACAAGGCCCAAGTGGCCCAGATCGTCCTCCTGGCCCTAGCCCAGTCCCCGCACAAAGCTTCGTTGCGCCACAGCCTCGGATCCGGCCCTCTGGCCCTCTCCATCCGCTTCCATTTCGTCTCCCCGCTCCGCCGCGACGTGGACGGAGGGCTCAAGATCGCCCAGGATGCCCTCTGCGAAGCCCTCGGCCTCAACGATAACCGGATCGTGGAGATTCACCTGTACAAAGAGCAAGACTCCGCCAATCCCCGTATCGAGATAACACTCTGCACGTTGCCTCGCTGAATCTTGCTTCGTGGCATGCCCGTTCGCTTCCGCACCTCTCGGAGCGACCCTTCCGGACTTTAGCTCGTGGAACCCTTCTGGAATTCCCGCGGCTGCGGTCGGTGACCGCAGTGCCTTGGTCAGTTCCAGCTTTCCTTCTCGTTAAAGTCTCGGCGGGTGCCCCGCTCCTCCGGTGAAGTTCGCTCACGGCCACGCCACCGCGCGTCAGCGATCTAAAATAAAAACCAGAAAGGCGACAGGCCGCTTTCAAGTCTGTCGCCTTTAACGCTTCGCCACGCTCCGTGGGCTCCACTAATAGTGATTGCCCTATGAACTTTGAATGCCCCGGTTTCCTCTGCCCTGGAAGTTTCCTTCTATGCCTGCCACTTTGGGAAGTGTGTTCTTAGACGCTCGATCGTATGCCGCCACTTGGGTGTCGTTGGTTGACAGACGGTATTCTGGTTACCAAAGAGTCCGACCTCGTTAACCGCTTTCGATTCTGGAACGGTATCAAGCCAGGTCACCCGCACAAAGTACTCAGCCTTTTCGAGGTCATCCGCACGCAGCTTGTAACGGTCGGCATATTTGAGAACGTCCAGTGCCGGACGTTCACCTGATGATGTTTGCACCTTAAATTCATTGCCCGGCAGCACAGCCTCTATAACACGACCAACGCCGACATAACCTGTCTTAGGAATCTTGACCCATATGCGGTCACCAGGAGAAAGCAACTTCAGCGTCTGACTGAGCTTCCCTCTGTTTTTCGTCTTCCATCGGGCGGGTTTCATGCTACCAGGTTTTCAGCGTGTTGAGCCATCCGCCACTCATCCAGAAACTGCATCGGTGACTGGTAGCCCAGCGTCGAGTGTCGTCGT
>JAGWTI010000083.1 GCA_028876065.1 Nitrospirota bacterium | reverse complement strand
TCGTCAAAGACAACGGGGCCGGCTTCGACATGCAGTACGCGGACAAATTGTTCGGCGTGTTCCAGCGGCTGCACCGCGCCGAGGACTACGAGGGCACCGGGGTCGGCCTCGCGATCGTGCAGCGTATTGTGCACCGGCACGGCGGCCGTATCTGGGCCGAGGCGCAGGTCGATCGCGGGGCCGCGTTCTACTTCACGTTGGAGGGAGAGGCGCATCATGACCGAGCAGCCGGTTGAAATCCTCCTGGTCGAAGACAATCCGCACGATGTCGAATTGACCCTGCGGGTCTTCAAAAAGAACCATCTCACCAACCGCATTCACGTCGTGCGCGACGGGGCGGAGGCCCTGGAATATCTGTTCTGCACCGGGGCCTACGCCGCCCGCAACATCGAGGACCGCCCGAAACTCGTGCTCCTTGACCTGAAGCTCCCCAAGGTGGACGGGCTCCAGGTGCTGCAACGTCTCAAGGGCGACCCGCGCACGCGCGCCCTGCCCGTGACGGTCCTCACTTCCTCGCGCGAGGAGCGGGATCTCGTCGAGAGCTATCGCCTGGGCGTGAACAGTTACATCGTCAAGCCGGTGGACTTCGACCAGTTCGCGGAAACCGTCCGGCAGATCGGGCTCTATTGGATGCTGTTGAATCAACCTCCAGGCGGAGGTGCCTGATGCCGACGCCGCTGCGTGTGCTGATTTTGGAAGATCAGCCGACGGACGCGGAGTTGACGGTGCGCGAGCTGCACCGAGCCGGGTTTGCCCCGGGCTGGCAGCGGGTCGAATCGGAGCGCGCGTTCGTGGCCGCGCTCGACGCTCCCTACGACCTCATCCTGTCCGATTACCGACTGCCGGGATTCACCGCCTTGCAGGCGCTTCGCCATGTGCGGGAGCGACGTCTGGACACTCCGGTGATCGTCCTCACCGGCACGCTCGGCGACGAGGAGGCGGTCGAATGCATGAAGCAAGGCGCGGCCGACTACCTGCTCAAAGACCGGCTGGCCAGACTCGGCCAAGCGGTCACCCGCGTGCTGGACGAGCGTCGCCTGCATCGGGAACGCCGGTTGGTGGACCAGCAACTGCAGGTGGAACATGCGCTGGCCCGGGCCGTGATCGAGAGCGACTCGCTGGACGAGACCATCCGGAGGATGTTGCGAGACGTCGGCGAACGCTTGGGATGGAACTGGGCCGCTCTATGGGAGGTGGACCGAGTCCCCAACCTCCTTCGCTGTTTCGCCACCTGGCATGCGCCGGACATCACGGTTCAGGAGTTCGAGGCCGAAACCCAGCGGCTCACCGTGCCCCACGACATCGGGTTCGTCGGCAGAGTGTGGGCGAGCGGCCGGCCCGCCGTGTTGGCCGATATGGCGGGAGACCCGACGGCCTTGAGAGCCGCTGTCGCCCACCGCGACGGCCTGCATGGAGCCTTCGCCTTTCCGATCCAACTGGGCGGCCAGGTCGTCGGCGTCGTGGAACTGCTCTCGCGCGAGGTCCGCAAGCCCGATGACGACCTCCTGCAGTTGGTGGCCGCGATCGGGAGTCACGTGGGGCAATGCATCGACCGGAAACGGGCGGAAGAGGCCTTGCGCCGGAGCGAGGAACAGCATCGTCTGATTACGGAAAACATGTCCGATCTCGTGGCCGTCCTGGATGTAGAGGGAAAACGGCTCTACAACAGCCCCTCGTATAAACATGTGTTGGGCGACCCGGAATCGCTGCGCGGCACCGATTGCTTTGCGGACATCCACCCGGACGACCGGGACGAGGTCCGGCGCATTTTTCGGGAGACGGTGGCCACGGGCGTGGGGCACCGCACCGAGTTTCGATTCCTGCTCAAGGACGGCAGCGTTCGCCATGTCGAGTCGCAGGGGAGCGTGATTCGAGACGGGACCGGCGCGCCCGCGCGAGTCATCGTGGTATCCCGCGACATTTCCGCGCGCAAGGAGGCGGACGAGGCGTTGCGAAAGACGGAAGACCAACTGCGCCACTCGCAGAAGATGGAAGCCGTCGGGCTGCTGGCCGGGGGCGTCGCCCACGACTTCAACAACCTCTTGACCGTCATCAACGGCTACAGCGACCTGCTGCTCCAGACCCTCCCGGCCGATGCGACCTGGCGGCGTGAGATCGAACCGATCAAGGAAGCCGGCAAGCGGGCGGCCCTGCTGACCCAGCAAATCCTGGCCTTCAGCCGGCGACAGGTGCTCGATCCGCAGATCGTGGATTTGAATGCGGCCATCCGCAAGACGGAGACCTTGTTGCGGCGATTGATCGGCGAACATATCGCCGTGGTCGGCCGGTACGAGCCGGCCTTGGGCCGTGTGAAAGTGGACCCGGGGCAAATCGAGCAAGTCATCATGAACCTGGCCGTCAATGCGCGGGACGCGATGCCGGGAGGCGGCACCCTGACCATCGAGACGGCCAACGTACGGATCGATGATGCCGCACCGCCGTCCGGCCGCCTCATCGCGCCGGGCGCCTATGTGACGCTGACCATGCGCGATACCGGCATCGGCATGGATGCCGCCACGCAAACCCGCATCTTCGAACCCTTCTTCACCACGAAAGAACAGGGCAAAGGCACGGGGCTCGGCCTGTCCACGGTCTATGGCATCGTCCAGCAGAGCGACGGCCATATCCTGGTCGACAGCAAACCGGGGCGGGGAACGGCCTTTATCGTTTACCTGCCACAGGCCACGGAGGACGCGCTGCCGGTGCCGGCGTCTTCCGAGACCGCCGCCACCGGAGGGACGGAGACCATCCTTCTCGTCGAAGACGAAGAAATCGTCCGGTCGTATATCCGAACCGTGCTGAGGCAGCGGGGCTATGTCGTGTTGGAGGCAGGGCAGGGAGATGAGGCGATGTTGTTCAGCGACCGGTATGACGGTCCGATCCATCTGCTGGTGGCCGATATGGTCATGCCGGGGCAGAGCGGGCCGCAGGTGGCCGAACGCTTGGTGGCCGCCCGTCCGGGCCTCAAGGTGCTCTATCTGTCCGGCTACACCGAGCATGAGGCGGTCCGCCGGGGGAATTTCCCGTCGGGCACGGCGTTTCTCCCCAAACCTTTCACCCCCGACACATTGGCCCAGAAGGTCCGCGACGTGTTGGACCGCGGGGGGTCCGTCTCGTCCTGATCGTGTCCTCTGGCGACACGTACGCCACGGGCATTGAGCGAAAGAGGAGTGCGATGTCCAAAATCTTGGTCGTGGACGACGAACGGATGATCTGCGAGCTGTTGCAGGCCGTGCTCAGCCGTCACCGGCACGAGGTGGTCACGGCGATGGACGGCCGGCAGGCCCTGGAGTCGTATCGAGTCCACCGCCCCGGCATCACTCTGCTGGACTTGCACATGCCCGACATGAACGGGCTTGAGACGCTCGCCGCGATTCGGGCGATCGACCCGGCCGCGCAGGTCATCATGCTCACCGGAGTCGGCACGGACGCGCTGGAATCCCGGGCGCGGGAACTCGGCGTGACCGATTTTCTGCGGAAAGGACTGTCGCTCGATGTCCTCGTGAGCGCGGTGGAGAAGCTCAACGCGCGCCCAGGTCTGCCTCCGGTCGCCGCAACCCCTGCCCTGGGAGCCGAGCCGGCCAAATCGGAGGGCACCGTCATTCTGGTTGTGGACGACGAACCGCACATCTGCGATTTGATCGACAAGTTTTTGACCCCGCGGGGCTACCAGGTCCAGACCGCCTGCACCGGCCTGAACGCCTTGGCGAAGATCAAGCACAACCCACCCCGCCTGGTGCTCTTGGACATCAATATGCCGGGCATGAACGGGGTTGAAGTCCTCCGGCACATGCGGGCCAATCGCTATGCCGGCGGGGTGATCGTCATGACGGCGAGCCAGGACGAGCCATTGCTCCAGCAGGCGTTGGATCTGGGGTCGGTGGATGTCATGGGCAAACCGCTGGACCTGGAACGGTTGTTGCTCGTCGTGGAAGCCGGGCTCATTCTCACAGAACCGTGACAGGCAGGCGGAGACGGACCTCTTCCGCCGGCGGTTCGTGGAATCCCAACGAGTGGAGCTGGAGAGGCCGGGCCGGCCACGTCCACCGACCGGGGCGCCGTGAGTTTCTCCTCACGCAAGCCTTTAGGCCATCCCGCCGAGTCTCCCGGGCAACAGCCAGGCAACAACTTTCTTCCGCAGGGTCGGGGTCCGCTCCACGGACGAGCGTACCGGACGATCGACCGCCCGGAAACTAACCTTTTTTCTTGTCCCGCTTCTCGGCCCGTTTCTCCGCCATCGTTTTGGCCGGTTTCTTCTTCGTTTCTTTCCGCCGGTTTTCGCCTTTGCCCATGGGTCCGCTCCTTCCCGTTTGTTGGCCGGTCTTCCCTGCCGGTTACGAGTGCCGTTGCATTCCGGAGGCGCATGGTAGCCAACCCCTCGCGGAAAGTACAGGTGATTTCTTTTGAAACAAGAAGAAGCGGCGCGTCGGCAGAAGGGGGTCGTTCCTTGACGGTCTAGGGGAATCCGTCTAGACTTCTCGCAGGCTCTTGAGGTGCCGCAATGGTCTGGTGGTACTGGTTGCTCCTGGGGTTGGCGCTGGCGGGCGCGGAGATGGCGGCGCCGGGCGGTTTCTATCTTCTGTTCTTCGGCGTGTCCGCCCTGGTGGTGGGGGCGCTGGCCGGGACCGGAGTCGTGGAGGCCGACTGGCTCCAGTGGCTCCTGTTCTCCGGCCTGGCGATCGTGTCGCTGCTGCTGTTTCGAAGCCCGCTGCTTCGTCTGATGCAGGAGCACGAACGGCATGCCAAGCCGGTGGATACGATGGTGGGGGAAATCGCGATCCTGATCGAGGACCTCCCGCCGGGGCAGACCGGCAAAGCCGAGCTGCGCGGCACGACCTGGAACGTGCGCAATGCGGGCGCCTCGGCGCTGGCCCATGGACAGCGAGCGACGGTCACGAAAGTGGACGGCTTGACGCTCTGGCTGAAGCCGGAATAGACCTTTCGACGCAGGAGGCTGTGCATGGATGGCGGATTGTTCGTCGTGCTGGTGCTGGCGGTCATCGTCGTCATCGTCATCGCCAAGACCGCGGTCGTCGTCCCGCAACAAAGCGCCTACGTGGTGGAGCGGCTGGGCAAGTACAGCTGCACGCTCGACGCCGGGTTCCACATCCTCATGCCGTTCATCGACGCCATCCGCTACAAACATTCCCTGAAAGAAACCGCCGTGGACATTCCCGAGCAGGTCTGCATCACGCGCGACAACGTCCAGGTCACCGTGGACGGCATCCTCTACATGCGCGTGCTGAACGCCGAGCGGGCCTCCTACGGCATCAACGAGTACCAGTTCGCCCTGATCCAGCTGGCGCAGACGGCGCTGCGGAGCGAGATCGGCAAGATCGAGCTGGACAAGACGTTCGAAGCGCGCACCGCCATCAACGCGCAGGTGGTGAACGAGCTGGACAAGGCCTCGGAGCCCTGGGGCGTCAAGGTCCTGCGCTACGAGATCAAGAACATCACGCCCCCGTTGGACGTGCTGGCCGCCATGGAAAAGCAGATGCGCGCGGAGCGGGAAAAGCGCGCCGTGATCCTCACCTCCGAAGGCGAGCGCGACGCCGCGATCAATCAGGCCGAGGGGGCCAAGCAGCAGGTCATCAAGGCCTCGGAGGCCAAGAAGCAGCAGCAGATCAACGAAGCCGAGGGGCAGGCCGAGGCCATCCTTGCGATCGCCGGCGCCACCGCCGAGGGCATCCGCAAGGTCGCCGAGTCCATTCAGGCGCCGGGCGGCTTCGAAGCGGTGCAGCTCCGCGTGGCCGAGCAGTACATCACCCAGTTCGGCCAGCTGGCCAAGGCCAGCAATACCCTGGTGCTTCCGGCCACGGTGTCCGACGTCGGCTCGATGATCGCGCTCGCCATGAACGTGATCGGCCGCCGACCGGCGGCCCCGCCCGCAACCAAGTAACGCATCCCCCGCCCCAGCCCGCTCGCCGCCGCTTCAGATCGGCGCCTCCGGCGTAGATGCCCGCCATGAGGACCGTCCCCTTGCGCATGGCGCGGAGTACGTGCCGGCTCCGTTCATGACCGTTCATCGCACTTGACGCAGACAGGGCCGGGTCTCGTGCCACACTCAAGCCGAGGGCCAAAGCTGCCGATGGAGACACGTGGAGGGCGCATGATGATCGAGGATGTCCGGGACCCCCTGACCGGCGTGTGGAGCCGGTTTGGGTTATTGTTCTTCGCCGAGCAGCATGTGAAGCTCCTGCGGCGGGTCAAGCGGGAGGCTATCCTGTTCGTCGTGGGGATCGAGGGACTTCCGACGGACGGCACGCTGGAACCGGCCCATGAAGCCGGAGTGCGGGAGGCTGCCCGGCTGCTCCGGCGCACGTTTCGGACGTCCGATGCGGTGGCCCGCGTCGAGTCGGGGGTGTTCGCCGTCTTGTTGTTGGAAACGTCCCCCTTGGCGGCCGACGGGCTCCGCTGCCGGCTGGAAGATCGGCTTGTCCAATGGCGAGAGGAACATCCCGACGTGCCGCCTTTGAGCCTCAGCATGGTCGTGGATCGCATCATCGCCGACCAGGAAATGTCTTTCCTGGATGTGCTCTCGCGCAACGTCGCAGCCTTGCACGATCAGTGGGCCGCGGGCGCCGGTTCGAACGGGGGCTCACCGCTTGCACAGGAGTGGTAGATTCTCGCCGTTCTTCCACCCGAAGTCATGCGCGTCCTGAAAATCCTTTCCTTCTCCTTACTACGTCCCAGTCCCTGATCCCCACCTTCAAGGCGAGATCTATTCATCCCGTTCGCCTCGCATGACAAATTCTCCTCGTCCTTGGAATGGCGTGCAAAGCTTGCACGCTTCGCTCGAAGCCCACTTGCCACAGGCACCTTCTCTTCCAAAACCGCCCGCAAATACATGAGATCTCTGCCTCGAACACCAAGGGCATGCGACTTGCTTTGCTTCGCAGGGCGTAAAGGCTGCACCTCAAGGCTTCGGAGAGAACCCTCGATGGAGCCGACTCGACGAGATTCACGCCCAACCAGAGAAAGGCATGACATGAGCAATTCCCCATGTGCATCGAACGAAGGGCTCTCGGAAACGGTCCGGTATTGCGATCGCTGTGCCCGCCGATCCTCAACACTCTTCTTGGACCCCCTGAGCGTGCGGGAGATCTGCCGGGAGTGCTTTGACCGATTGACTCGCCTGCGTGGGGTGGCGCCGCAACCGACGACCCCACGGGCTTAACCCGGCTCCGTCAACCCATCCGTGCGAGGCGAGGCCATTCGACACCGAGAGGATTCCCGCCGAGTCATACACCGCCGTCCCGTCACCCGTTCGCGCGCCGATGGCCCCGACGCCGGAGGGAGCCTGCGGCGCCATCATGTTGTGCACCAGACCGCGAGGGTCCCGTGCCCGGACGACATTTACGCCTGAGGGCGATGCACAGTACGGTGTGGGCCCAGCTGGCCCGTGTCGCGCTCGTGATCGGCGTCGAGCGGCACATCCTGACGATCGTCGCGTCCTACGCGTTGGCGATCGGCCTCTTTTCTCTGGTCGTCCCGCTGACCGTACAGGAACTCATCAACACGTTTGCCTTTGCGATCCAGCCGATCATGATCGTGACGCTGGCCCTGATCATGCTGGTCGGCCTGCTCTTCATCGGATTTTTCAGAGTCTTGCAGACGAGCGCCATGGAAGTGCTCTTTCAGCGACTCTACGCGCGCATCGCGATTGCGATGACGGAGCACCTCCCGCGAATCCGGGAAGAGGTCTTCGTCCCCAGCTATGCCAACTATTTCGGAGAGGCCGAATTGCTGCCGCGGGCGATCATGGTCCTGTTGGTCGACCTGATCAACGTGACGATCTCCGGCACGACCGGCATGCTGATCCTCATCATGTACCACCCCTATTTTCTGCTCTACGACGCGGCCTTGTTGGGAGGGTTTGTGCTCGTCCTGATCGTCGCGGGGCAGGGCGGGGTGCGGACCACCCAGGTCGTGTCGCAGAGCCATTACGATCTCATGACGTGGATGCAGGATCTGGCCCGCAATCGCCTGCACTTCAAGGCGACGGACAGCGCGTCGCTCCTGCTGCACAAAACCGACCGTCATCTGGATGCGTATCTGGCCGGGCGACGAGCCAGGTCCGCCATCCTGACCTGGCGCCAGTACGTCGGCACGGTGGTATGGGAAGCCGTCTGCCACAGCGGCATGATCGGGGTGGGGGGGTGGTTGCTGTCGATCGGCCAGATCACCCTCGGCCAGTTCGTGGCGGCCGAGGTGATCGTCGGCACGTTGCTCCTCAACCTCGACACGGTCACGCGCCGCATCTACGCCGCAACCTATATCCTCACCTCCTTGGACGAGCTGACACGCGTCTTGTCCCTTCCCAAGGACGACGTGCAGCGCGAGGCCTCCACCACCCACTTGCCCGATGCGGGCGTCCACGGTCTCCGTCTCACCGTCAAGGAGGTCGCCTTTGCCTATCCCGGCGCCGCCCCTTTGTTTTCGCACCTCAACCTGGAGGTGGGGCCTGGCGAAAAGGTGGCCTGCCTGACCGACACCAGCTCGGGCAAGACCACGTTGGCCCTGGTCTTGGCCGGCATCCATGCCCCGACGGCGGGCGTCGTCCGCTACAACGACGTGGATGTGCGCGACCTGAACATGGCCGCCCTCAATCGGTGCCGGGGCGTGGTGCTGGACTCGCATTTGTCCCTCTTCGACGGCACCGTGGAGGAAAACATCTCCCTCGGACGGTCGGCGGTGCGGTACGAGGACATTCAGTGGGCTCTGCGCTTCGTCGAGCTGGACGAGGAGGTGGAGGCCCTGCCGCTCGGTCTGCACACCCCGGTCCAGGCCGGCGGCAAGACGTTCACCTCCAGTCAGATTCTGCGCATCCTCGTCGCACGGGCCATCGTCACGCGCCCGCAATTGCTGATCTTCGACGGCACGCTGCACAATATGGCGCCGCGCTTGAGGCAGGTCTTGTTGCGACGGCTTTGCTCGAAGGACGAATCGTGGGGCGTGATTTTCGTCTCCAACGACCCGGCCATCGTGGACTTCGTCGAGCGGCGCATCGTCCTGTCCTGAGCCCATGCCCCGCGGCGGTTCAGGGGCAAGGACGGTGTACAGTCGCAACGCCCCGTGTTAGCATGAGGTTGAGCCAGACCTCGTTCATGGTTCGCACGTATGTTTAGACCCATTCCAGAATCCACATTCTTCCGCAGAATTCCCTACCGCTTGATCGCCTCCGTCCTGCTGATCCTCACGCTGGTCGTGTCCGCCGTGCTGCTGTTCAGCTTGGAGCAGGACAAACTGCTCATGCCGGGCGTCACGCAAGACCGGCCGGTTCCCGTCGCGTTGTTTCCGGCGCTCTGGCAATCGCGCCGCGATCTGATCGTGGTGACCGTGCTCTTCGTTCTGGTCGGCGCGATCGGCTTTGCGGCGGCCATCACGTTTCTCCACTACGACAGCACCAAGCGGACGCTGGAAGCGGTGAAGGGGCTGGCCCGCCATATCCTTCAGAGCATCCCGACCGGCGTGCTGACGATCAATTGCGACGGGGTGATTACCGCGGTGAATCCGACGGCTGAGGCCATCCTGAAGCGATCGTCCGCCGACCTGCTGGGCAATTCCTACGAATCCGCCTTCGCGAAGGGCGAGGCGATCCGAGAAGTGCTCGACGACGCGCTCCGCCGGCATCGGCACGTGAGCCACAAAGACCTGTCCTATGAAGGCCAGGACCGGTCGTCCCGCACGATCCGCGTCAGCACGGCCGAATTGAGCGGAGACGACGGGCACCTCTCGGGGGTGATCCTGCAGGCCCAGGATGTCACCGACTGGCTGGCCTTGGAGCAGCGGGTCCGCGTCGCGGACAAACTGGCGGCGTTGCATACGCTCTCGGCCGGAGTCGCCCACGAACTCCGCAATCCCCTCGGCGCGATGGACTTGAACCTGCAGTTGCTGGAAGAGGAGATGACGGCCAACGGGCCCCTCCCCCCGCAGGCCGCGCACTACCTGCATGTGCTGAACGCGGAATGTCGCCGGCTGTCCGCGATCCTGGATAACTTCATGAAGTTCGCCCGCCCGGGCGCCATCCGCCTCCATGAAGTGGACATCGGACAGCTCTTCCGTCACATTCTGACGCTCATGCAGTTCGAGGCGGAGGAGCGGAAGATCCGGCTCGATCAGACGGTGGAGGAAGGGTTGTCGCCCGTGATGGGCGATGAGACGCTCATCGGCCAAGTCCTGGTGAATATCGTCGTGAACGCCTTCCACGCGATGCCGGACGGAGGCGTCTGCAGGATCGCCGCAGGGCGGCGCGAGGCCGACGGGAAACCGTGGGTGGAGATTTCGGTGCAGGACACCGGCGTCGGGATCAAGCCGGAGGACCTCTCCCGGTTGTTCGAGCCGTTCTACACCACGAAGCCCACGGGGAACGGACTGGGCCTGGCGATCGCCTACCGGATCGTCCAGGACCACGGCGGCCGGATCGCCGTCGCCAGCACGCCGGGGAGCGGGACGACCGTGACGGTCGCCCTCCCGGCCGCCGTCCACGAACCCAGCCACGCAACGGTCGGCGCATGAAGGACCAGGCCGCCATTCTCGTCGTCGAGGACGAGATCAACATCCGCACGGCGCTGCTGACCCTGCTGGAGAAACGCGGGTACCGTACCCAGGGCGCCGCCACGGGCGAGGAGGCGCTGGCGCTCCTCGAGGAGTCGCAGGCGGATCTGGTCATCACCGACCTGAAAATGCCGGGCTTCGGAGGGATGGACCTGCTGCGCCGCCTGAAAGCCCGGTGGCCGGACACGGAAGTCGTCGTCATGACGGCGTACGGTTCGATCGAGACCGCGGTGGAGGCCATGAAGCTGGGGGCCTACGACTATGTGACGAAGCCCATCGACCGGGAGCGGTTTCCGCTCGTGGTCGAGAAGGCGCTCGAGCGCCATTCCCTGATCACCGAAAACCGGCGGCTCCGCGACCGGCTGGAAACCCGGTCCCGCTTCCAGGACATGATCGGCGACAGCGAGCCGATGCAGCGCGTATACGCCTTCGTGGAGATGGTGGCGGCCAGCGACGTCACGGTGCTGGTGGTCGGAGAGAGCGGCACCGGCAAGGAGCTGGTCGCCCGGGCGATTCACGACAAGAGCCCGCGCGCGGCCGGGCCGTTCGTGACGTTGAACTGCGGCGCCCTGCCCGAAAACCTCCTGGAGAGCGAGCTGTTCGGCTACGAGAAGGGGGCCTTTACCGGGGCCGCCGGCACGAAAGTCGGCCGGTTCGAGTTGGCCGACGGCGGCACCCTGTTCCTCGACGAAGTCGGCGAGCTGTCCCTGAAGTCGCAGGTGGACTTCCTGCGCGTGCTCGAGACCAAAGAGTTCCGCCGCCTGGGCGGGACCAGGCTGGTGAAGGTGGACACCCGAATCATCGCCGCCACGAACCGGAACCTGGAGCAGGCGGTCGCGGAAGGGCGGTTTCGCGAGGACCTCTACTACCGCCTCAACGTGGTGCCGGCGCATCTGCCGCCGCTGCGGGATCGCGCGGAGGACATCCCCCTCATGGTCGAAAGTTTCCTCCGCGAATTCGCGGCGCGGCACCAGCGCGACCCGCAGGAGGTCTCCCGCGAGGCGCTGCGGCTCCTGCGTCTCTACGCCTGGCCCGGCAACATCCGGCAGCTGCGCAACGTGATCGAGCGCTTGGTGGTCACGGTGCGGGAGAGAACGATTCAGCCGGACCACCTGCCCGAGGAGGTCCAGGCGAGCCGCGAGGGGGTCCGCACGATGGTCGTCACCCTGGGCACGCCGCTGGAAGAGATCGAACGGGACGTCATCCGGCGCACGCTGGCCGAGGTCACGAATCACCGGGAACGGGCCGCCAAGCTGCTGGGGATCAGCCTGCGGGCCCTGCAGTACAAGATCAAGGAATACGGCATCAAAGACTGATCGGGTGGACCGCTCCCCCGCTTTCCTGCAGATTCTGCACGAGCTCCGCATCTTCGTCCACCAGGCTTAACCTCGCGTCAGCGCGGTTCTTTTGAGCTCCTAGACGGTTGTTTCTCCCCCGCGCCATCGCGCAATTCTTGCATGCGCTCGAAGGGTTCGCCTGCGCAACGGCGGCGTTTCCTCCATCTCCACACACAAATCCTGCACGTCACCCTAGGTTGTAAGGCTCTCTCGGGGCGCAGGACTTCCGTCGCGCCACGCTCGATCGCTGTTTGGCGCTGTTTTGCCCATGATTCTTACGTGACCTCAGCGGTCACTCGACGTGGCATCGGATTTGCCTTGCTTGATGAGGTACAGCTCGCGGACTTTCTTCATGGAATATTTGAGCGTCGCCGTCGACGAGACACAGCGTTTGCTGTTGTGGCTCCCGGATCATGACCGGGTCGTGCGGATGCGCCCCGTGGATGTGCAGGGCTGGCCGTCCTGCGCGCCGCTGCGCGACTGGTCCGGGGCCGTCGTGACGCCGGAGGACGGCGAGCGGTTCCTGGAAGCCGCCTTCGACCATCTCGTCCTGCGGGGATTCGCGCCCCGCTGGGAATATGTCGGGCGCTGCGGGATCGATCAGCCCGACTTCCTGGAAGACGCCTGACCCCCTCGCCCATGGCGCATTCCATGACACACGACGACCATTCCGCGCGCCTCCGCCGATTGCGCGACGCCGCGACCCTCTGCCCGGCCGACCTCGCGGTCCGCTGCGAATTGGCGGAATGTCTCGAAGCGGAGGGGGCGGCGGCGGATGCGCTGCTCCAGTGGCAGCAGGTCCTGGCGTATGACCCGAACAATCTGAAGGCCTGGGAGGGGGTGGCGCGCTGCCGGTCGGGCGCGCCGGCTCCGGCCAGTCTGAGTCTAGACCGCCGACGACACTGAGCGAGTGAGACACATGGAGGGGGAGCATGACCGCACACAACACACAGCCAGCCGACCGCATCATCAACGTTGGACCGGCGGGATTTCATCCGCCGTCCGCCATGGAGCTGGGCGTCACCATTCCCGATTCGGGACATGGATTGTTGTACGGGCGCCACGCACCGGACGACGAGGTGATCAAGGAGGCCGCGCGGCAGTTGCTGACGCGCAAGAATCCCACGATTTTTCCGGGGCCCCTGTACTTGTGGGCGTGGCATCCGGAATGGATCGCCAAGGGCCAGGCGCTCTTGAGACTGGCGGCCGAAATTCCCAACGTGATGCTCATTCCGATGCCGGACTACCGCCCGAAGTATCCCAAGATCGACCCGGAAGAAGGCATCAATCCGAATCATCCGAACCTGACGATTTGGGCCAACAAGATCGAGGTGGCCCTGTTTATCGGCATCCACTGCCACTATGCCAACCTGGCGCTGCGGATGGTGCGGGCGGGAACGAATTGCCTCACCGTGGCCTTCTGCCACGATATCCATGAGGACGCCATGGTGAGTCTGCAGGACCTGGACGTGAAGAAGATGGACCACGTGATCGACATCTTCCGGAAGGTCCGCAAAGAATTGGGAATCCCGATGCCGAAGGACGGCAAGACGATCCGGCTGACGGGCACGCAAATCAAGGCGAATCACGGCGTGGAGCGGGTCGCCCCCCTCGGTTGACCGCTGACGGGCGACGGACAGACGGCACGACGGACACCCTGACGGAAGGGAGGTGAGGCGCGTGGCGACGAAAAAGAAGGCGGGCGCGAAAACGACCAAGAAGAAAGCGGCGGCGAAACACAAAAAGAAAAAGTAACGTGCGGGACATGAAGAGAGGCCATCACATGGAGGTGCTTGTCGTCCATCTTCCGAGGGGACGGACGGCCGTGGCGCACTTCGATCCGACGGAGGGCACCGTCGTCACCAATCACGCCGGCTTGCGCGCCACGGCGTTTCAGAAGGGCGTGCAGGATCTGGACGGCCGTCTCTTGTGGCCGCACGACGGTCGCGCCTTTCTCTCGGCGCTGTACGACCATCTCTTTTTACGCGGCTACAAGGTGCACTGGCTTGGCGCCTGCACCATGTTCAAGCGGATGGGCTAGCACACGGAGTGACACCCTCGTCCGATGTCTCCATTCACCGCATGGCTCCCCGTCAGACCGGAACGAACCTCCGACTTGGTCGTGAAGGTGGTCGGAGCCGGCACGGCCGGTCTCGCCAACGGTGCCACCGCCTTGGAGGCCGCCCTGACGGATCAAGGTCTCCGGGTCATGGCGCAAACCAGCTCGCTGGGGGAAGAGCAGCCTCGTGCGTCAGTCCGGCTGCGTGTGTCGACGGAGCCGATCACGTCGATGGGAAACGGGTGCGACGTGGTGGCCTGCGTGGACCGCATGCCTCCTCGCCAGAAATGGTTCGGCATGCAATCTGGGGGGGTGTACGTCCATGAGGTGGGGGACCTCGATGTCCGTACTCCGGCGTTTCCGGACGGCGTGATCACCTACGCGGTCCCTTTCTCGGACCTTCACCGGCGGTGCGGCGCCCGATTTTCGGGAAAGGGGTTCATCGCCGCGGGGGTTCTGGCCCATTTACTCGGGATCCCTGAACGGATCGTACGCTCCCGGATCCGCCCTCACATTGGCCTCCGGTACTTCGATGCCGGAGTCGGATTCGCCTCCTCGCATTTGGAGAAGCGGGATATTTATGCCGTCCCGATCCCGGCCATGGCTCCACGCCAGGTCATGCTGGACGCACGTCAGGCCTTGCTGGTGGGACTGACGATCGGCAGTTGCGACTGCGGGCCGGCCTGCGCACAGGCGCTGGACCGTTCTCCCCATGAATGGATCGCCGAGCATGTGAAGGAAGCATGGGGACATGTCTCGTCGTTGCCCCACAGCGCGATTCCGTGCCTTCAAATCTATCGAGGGTCCGACGGCGACGTCGTGGCGCTGCTTGGAGCGGCCGATCCGTCCTCCGTCCCGGGACACGGTGCGGGCCGGCCCCGCGTGCTCGTGGCGGCCGACATGTCGGATGCCATCCGGCTGGTGGGGCTCGCGCGCCTGGCGGGACGAGCCCACACCGGCACGGTGTGGGTCGTGGTCGATGAAATCCTGGCGGCCCGCCAGCAGAGCGTGCCGGTGGAGCAGCTGCTGGACATCGTCGCCGCCACCACCCATGGCCCGGAGAACAAGGTCGCTCCGTCGGCTGAATCCTTGGAGTGGTGGCCCCGCGCCGAATGGGACGGTGAGCCGGGCGCCACGATCGGCTATGTGGCCTGGGGCGCGGCGCAGGGTGTCGTTCGCGAAGCCGTCGCCCTGTGCCGGAGCTTCGGATTGAACGTCGCGGCCCTCTATCCCACAGCGCTCTGGCCGGTGCCGACTCAGGAGTTAGAGACCTTTGCCAAGACCGTTGAACGCGTCATCATCGTCGAG
>JAGWTI010000082.1 GCA_028876065.1 Nitrospirota bacterium | reverse complement strand
ATCGGTTCACGGACACGATCGTGGGAGCCGCCGGTGTGCTTTTTACGTTGGCCGGACAAAATGATGTGGGCGCGATTTATCCGAACTTTTCGCTGTATTTTTATTGGAACCAAAGCGGTCGTGTCCTTGCGCGGTGATGATGTTGTGGCGATCAACAACTCCATTATTTGGACGGAAGATGCAACAACTCTGCTTGGCTTCCCTCAGATTCCGGAAAACTTACGCACCCGACTCACCTTCGGGACGATCTTGGTCCTGTATGGGCTGGCCCATGGGTTGATCAACCAGGAGCAATGTGCGGTTCTCGTCACCGTCGTGATTCTCAGCGCCGTTGTGCCGACGGTGATCGCCGAGCGGTGGTTCGATCCCGGTTTCGTGCCGGAAGAAGAACGGCCTGAGGCGCTCGCTGTCCGCCACGTGCTGGCATTCAATCCGGAGGGACCGGTCCAATAGCATATTGCTTGTGCAACATGTCCGGTAGGCTGGCACGCTGGCCTGGTGGCGTGTGCCGCACTGTGAACGGTGGGCGTTATCCGTGCGGGCCGAAGCGGGGGACCGGAACCGGGGGCTTGTCGGGGAGGCCTTTGACCATCGGCTCGTTGGACACGAGACTGTAGCCGTACCGTTCGAGGATGACTTGGTAGTCCTTGGCTTCGGGCGGAAGCTGGGTCTTCAGGCGAGCGGGCATCAAGATCATGGTGCGCCCCGGAAGGGCCAAGTGCGGTTGCATCTTCGCCTCTTCTCCCGGCTTGATCAGGATGGCTTTCCGTTTGGCATAAAAAATCAAGGACGGTCTCGGAGGACCGTACAGAATCAGGCGGTCGGCCGGCCCCAAGTTCACCCCCGCGGTGAAAGCCAGTTCCTGCGGGGGTGACACGAAGTATCGGCTGAAGCGCGGGATGGTGATCTGGAGCGAGACCAAGAGGACGAGCCCGATCGTGACGCTTGCGGTCCAGAAGGCCGCGCCGCGCCGTTCCCGCGAGAGGCCCAGATAACCAGCCAAGGCCGTGCCGATGAGCAGCACGAACCCGGATGCCGGAGGGCCGATCCCCGGGTCCACTTGGGGCGCCATGGGAAACTCTTTGGTCATCTTGTCCACGAAAGAGGCGTAGAGCGCCGGCGAGGCGGCCAGGGCGAAGCCCAGGAGCGAGCCGGTGACGATCAGCACACGCAGCGAGGCGCGAAGCCCCGCCGTGGACGGGTCTTGCAGGCACCGATGCCAATAGAGGGCGGTCAGCAGGGCGGCGGCCGGAAAAAGCGGGCCGATGTAATGGGGAAGCCGTGTGGCTGAGGCGCTGAAGAAAATAAAAGCGGCCACGATCCACAGCGAGGCGAACAGTTCCAGCTCCTGTGCGCCTTCTCCTTTGTCCGCGCGCCGATCGGTCCAGTACCCCCGCCAGTGGCGCAAGCCTCGATATAGGGCCACGGGCAAGAAGCCGCTCCAGGGGAAGAATCCCACGAGCAGGACCGGCACATAGAAGAACGGGGTGCCCCCGTGTCCGCCGATGACGTTCCGGAAGCGTCCGACCGTGTCGGCCTGAGCCGAGGTCGTGTAGCTTGCGCCATGGATGGCCAGCATCACCGCATACCAGGGAAGCGCCAGGGCGAGGAACAGCAGGGTTCCGGCCAGCGGGAACCCGGTCTGCCAGAACTGGCGCCATCGATGCGTGAGCGTCAGGTAGGGCACGATGGCCAAGAGCGGCACGGCGAAGCCGATCGGTCCTTTGGTGAGCGTGCCCAGCGCCATGCCGATGTACAACAGCCAGAGGTAATGGCGGGCCTTGCCCGTCCCATGGAATCCCAGCCAAAAGCCGAACAGGGCGAGAGTCGTGAAAAAGATCAGCACGCTGTCGGTGAGCACCAGCCGGCTGATCGCGACGATTTCCACGTTGAGGAGCAGCATCAACGCGCCGAGAAAGCCCTGCGTCGCTCCTCGTGTGCGCGAGAGAAACCCATACTGCAAGAGGATCAGCGCCAGGCCGAAGACGGCCGACGGGAGACGGGCGGCGAACTCGCTGACGCCGACCAGACGGTACGTGCCGCTGATCAGCCAATAGAGGAAGGCCGGTTTGGCGAAGCGCGGCTCCCCGTTCAACGTGGGGGTGATCCAGTCACCGCTCTCCACCATCTCTCGGGCGGCTTCGGCATTGCTGCCTTCGTCCCGGTCCGTCAGCCCGAGGGTTCCGAGGCCGAGGAAGAAGAGGAGCCCGGCCAGCGCCAGGAGGAGCCACAGCTTCGGTTCCTTCAGCACCGGTCACCCGTTGGAGTCTGGAGCCGCAGAAGAAGCCGGTTCCTGGAGGGGATTGTGGCGGATCAGCATCAGGTTGCGGATGTAGACAAACGCCCCGACGCTCTGTCCGGCGATGAACACCGGGTCTTCCCGGTAGATGGCGTAGGCCAGGGTAATCAACCCGCCGGCCAGGCTCATATACCAGAACGCCAGGGGGACGTGGCTCCGTGCGCTCCGTTCGGAGGCGAACCATTGGACCACCCAACGCATGAAAAAGACCGTCTGGCCGAAAAATCCGATGCCCAGCCAGATTTTTTCCGTCATGCTCATGGAATAGACGTGATCAGTGATGGGTAATGGGTGATGAGTGGGGCACGGATGCTTGTTTCAAAGATCTGAGAAGTCCGAGAAGCAGTTTCCTCGTTTGCTCAATCCGATTGAAGACGCCATTGTCAGAAAGAAACTCCATCCGCGCCGCCAACATGAGCTGTGTTTCCAATTCTGCGAGAGACCCCAGGGCTATGTAGAGGAACTGGATAAATTCTTTCCTGGAATTTCGTGCGGCGCCTTCCGCAATATTGCTTGGAATCGACACTGCAGAGCGCCTTGTTTGCAAAACCAACCCATAGAGTTCTTCTTTAGGGAATCGTCCGGTTTCAGAGTAAACAACTTCAACGAGATCCATTGCCTTGCGCCAAACGTCCAAATCCTTGTGGGTGACCGGTGTGTTTTTTCTCATCAACCCATCACGCCTCACTCATCACGAATTTTGTATCGAAGGCACCGGCTCTGCATCCAGCGGACGGCGAGGAGATCGTAGAGGCTTTTGAAGAGCCGGTTGCCGATGCCGTACTTGGACCGTCCGTGCGCGCGCGGCAGGTGGCGCACCGGGACTTCGGTGACGGTGAAGCCGTGCATGTGGGCCAGCGCGGGAAAGAAGCGGTGCATGCCCTCGAACAGCGGCATCCGTTCGAGCACCCGGCGGCGGAAGACTTTCAGGGAGCAGCCGGTATCGTGGATCCGGTCGCCGGTCACCACGCTTCGAGCCAGAAAGGCAATGCGCGAAGAGAGCTTCCGGATGAGGCTGTCATGCCGGTCTTTTCGCCAGCCGCAGACGAGGTCGTATCGGGCCGCCAGCGGCAGCAATTTGGGAATATCGGCCGGATCGAACTGGAGATCGCCGTCCATCGTGACGATCAATTCGCCGGCGGCGTGGCGAAACCCCGCGTCAAAGGCCGACGTCTGTCCGTAATTGCGGTCGAAGTGCAGAACGGCGACCTCCGGATGCTGCGTGGCCAACGTATCCAGAAGCGCCGCGCTGCCGTCCGTGCTGCCGTCATCCACATAGAGGATTTCGAATGACGCCCGGCGGGACGCATCCTGTTCGGCCAGGACCTTCAGCAACTGCTCGGTCAGCGGGGGCAGATTGTCTCGTTCGTCCTTGATGGGAACGACGACGGACACCCAGGGGCGGGTCGGCTCTGTCATGTCGGGTGGGGCACTCCTTGCTGGATCGGCTGGTCGCAGAGTCAACGAGCCATTGTAGCGAATCCCTATCGGAGGGTCAAACGAATCCCGCCGTGCGAAACCCGGCGCCTCCGCTAAGGCTCAATTCCGGGCTCAATTCGACCGGGCAGGAGGTGCGCCGGCCGGGGCTGTTCCGGCTTGCGCCACGGTGAAGCGCATGGTGCCGATCAGGCTGATCTCGGTGGCTTCCCACCCGATGTGAATCTCCACTTTATACCGGCCCGGCCTCCAGCGGTCTGTGGGAGGGAAGAGTTTGAGATAGCCGCTTTCATCCTCGAGCGCCAGGTACATGGAGTCTTTCGCAACCGGTGTCTTGGCGTCCAGGCCATCGACCTGTTCGGGATAGCAGATGCCGATGACTTGGTAGGACTGGTAGTGGGGGAAGACGGTGAAGACGATGAAAACGGACGGGGCCTCGGGACGAAACACATCCGTCGGGCTGACGGGAACGATTTCATGCGTCCGTCGAAAGCCCAGTTCCTCCTCGTACCCCTCGGAGGTCTGGATCGAACGGAACACTCCTTGGGGAGGGGCATCGAAGTTGTAATTGGGCGTCTCCGCCTTGTTCTGAAACTCCTGAAGCGGCACGTCTCGCGTGAGGGGCACCTCTTCGGCGAAAACCGGAATGGCCCACGTGAGGGCCAGCGGGGGAAGGCCCATGAGGAGTATGCGAAGGAGGCCCGGCGCCATACTCCATTGATACACAGGCGGTTGCCCGACTGTCAATGGACACCGGAAGGCGGCAAGCGCCTGGCTGCGAACGCCGTCCATAAGGTCTAGGGAAGGAGGCCTTGGGATTTCGCGTGCCTTGAGTCCTGTATGTTGCGGGGGTGGGAGGGTTTTGTTAGAATCCACCCCCTTCGATGCCCGGATCACGTTTTGCGAGGCATGGTGATGGCGACGACGTTTTCCAGAAATCCCGATGCGCTGCCCCAACTCATCGGCGAATTTGCGCCGCTGGACGAATGGGAGGCCCATATCAGTCAGATCTTTTATGGGCTCCGCGCCGGCCGCATCCGCGACTACTACCAAACCTTTGCCAGCGCGGACTATCGCCTGGCCCACGCGCTTGCGGCGGACTATTACGAGCGGGTCTGCACGCGAGACCGGCTCCGGACCACACAGGAAGGGCAGAAGCCTGCCGCCCCTCTGGTCGTGCACGAATGGGGGTGCGGGAATGGGAACTTGGCGGCCTGCTTCCTGAGCCATCTCCGGAAGCTGGACCAAGCGGGCACGGTCTATCCGCGTGTCCGCTACGTGCTGGTCGACAATCAAGAAGGCGTGTTGGAGGCGGCCAGGAACCATCCGGATCTGGCCGGCCACGGGGAGCGGGTGGAAGTCCTCTGCGCCGATGCCGCAGCTCTGGCGTCGGTCCAGGACCGGACCGTCGATCGCATCATCTGCAACGAACTCTGGAATGAGTTGCCGACGAAACTGATGCTGCGGAACGCCGGCGAGGTGGAGGAGGAATACCTGCGCCCCAACCTGACCGAAGCCAAGCACGACGAGATTCAGGACTGGCCCGCGTTCGTGCGGGCGTTTGAGGCGAAGGATAGCCAGGCGCTCGCGCAGTTTCCCCCATTCCTGGAAGATATCGTCTGGGAGAAGGAATATCGTAAGACCGAATGGAGGGCGGTGCCCTACCGGAAAACGATCACGGAGTTTCTCAAAAAAATCGACGAGCAGGTCATGGTCCCTGTGAACCTGGGCGCTTGTGCCACGCTCGAGGAAGCCAAACGCCTGCTGGCCGAGGGCGCCATTGGGTTCAGCAGTTTTGACGCAGGGACGGCGGACCTGGCCATTCTCAACGATCCGGACAAGCCCTGCTACGGTCAATTCGGCGGGCAGTATAGCTTCATGATCAATTTTGCCCTTGTCGAAGCGGTGGCCAGGCATCAGGGGGTGGCGACGGTGGCCCTTGAATCCCAGCGGGAGTTTGTCGGGCGGAACCTGGGCGCGAACGTCCTGAGTTTGATGGATTTGCTCGCCGCCTATCCCACGGCCGACCGGCTGGCGCCTTGGGAGCAAGACCGGCTGATCATCCAGACCATCCGTCTCCTGAATCAGCGCTATCGGAGCCCCTACAAGCGGTCCATTGAGTTTACCCTTCGCGAGGACATGCCGGCGGCACAGCGACAAGCACTTGAAGGCATCCTTCGTTCATTACCGCCGGACGGCATCCCAGACACGGTGGCCTATGTGAGCGAGGAGGAAGTGCTGGGGCTGCTCGGGGAGCTGGAAACCTTGGGGTATGACCCTCAGATGGTGCAGGCGGCCCTGCGCGTCCACCCACAATCTGTGGACTATTTGCACCTCTACTTAAACTATTAGCGGTGTGAGTGTAAGGATCATTGAAATTCTCAAAGGAATTCCTTGACTTAATATGGAAATTTTTGTAGCCTTGCGCCGTTTCTCGTGCTAGGTTAGTTCCCCGTCAAGAGGGCCTACAGCGAATTTGCAAGTGGAATGGCCCTGTTCGGCTTGTTTGAAGCGTGGGCGCCGAAAATTCTAGAGGGAATTAAGAGGGAATTATGTTCGGTTCGTTCGGCTGGATGGAACTCCTGTTGATCTTGATCATCGTCCTCATTATCTTTGGGGCCGGCAAGATTCCCCAGTTGGGAGAAGGGCTGGGCAAGGCGATTAAAGGGTTCAAGAAATCCGTTCACGAACCGGACCCGGTGGATGTGACCGCGGTGCCGGCGGCGACGGAGCAGCCGGCGCCTGTGGCGCAGGTGCCGTCGGCCGGGCAGGTCGTTCAACCGGTGTTACAGTCGGCGGCGGCACAGCCGGAGCCGACCCGGCAAGGGTAATCGTCTCTGGCCCTTCCCTTTGCCCGTGAGGGAGAGGGTAGAGCGGAGAGCAAGGATATGTACGATGTTCGGGCTGGGCGCGGGAGAGGTGTTGATCATCTTGGTCATTGCCTTTCTGCTGTTCGGTCCCAAACAGCTTCCTGAGATCGGACGGCAGGTCGGCAAGGCGGTGAAAGGGTTCAAGGAGACGGCGGACGATCTGCGGAAATCGGTGGAGCCGGAAGTCAATTTGATCCAGCAGGAAGTCAAAATGGTGGAGCAGGACCTGCAGGCCTCGATGAAGGAAGCGGAAGAGGAAATCGAGCGGGTCACGAATAAGCCGGAGCAAGTCGCCAACAGCCAACAGTCATCGGCGAGTAGTTAGGACAGCAGTACGGAACAACGGAACTCGCGGCATTGCGCAAGTCGTGAAAGGGGGTGACGGAAGGAGCCCTGGTTTGAGGGCGAAGGACGCCGCGGCGGTGCGAAAAGGCTGCGGACGCTTCGCTGAGCGATGCAGGGCCTGCGGCACAGCAGGCCGATACCAAGTATATAAGCCGTTCTCATGCAGTACGACGCGGCAGTGGGTGCATGCACAGGACGATGCCGCAACGAGCGAGCGTTCGAGATAGCGCGACGTGCAGCAGGGAGGAGGAAGCAGCAGCGTGTCGGTGCCGCTGTTGTGAAGCCCAACTCACAGGAGGAACGTTATGAACCGCATCAGTTCGTTGAAAGGGTGGCTGAGCCGCCCGATTGCAATGACGGTGGCCGTCTTGGCCGCCGGTCTGCAGTTGCTCGTGTCTCCGGCCTTCGCCGGGTACGAGCTGCCGCCGGGCGAGCGTATCACGAACTTGCCGGCGATCCCTCGGAATATGCCGCAGAAGGAAGCCTACGAGAACTACGATCCGGTCATCGGCCGGAACTTCGACACGAAGAACCTCTGGCTCCGCGCGGACCTGCGCGTCCGTCCCGAATTCCGCAACGGAGAGTGCTTCGGCGGCGGCGGGCCGGTTGCCGGAACGTGTAACTCGCAGACATCAACGAGAAGTTCGGCTTCTCCAACCAGCTCTGGCAACACCTTCTTCGTCTCTCAGTGGGTGCGCCTCGGCATCGGGTACGACCTGTCGCCGGACGTGAATTTCTACTTTGAAATGATCGACTCCGTCAATTGGGGGACGACCGGGTCCCCGTTGCAGCAGGATACGGCGGGCAATCCAAGCTTGAACCATGCCGGAACCGCGAACAGCCAGGAACTGGGCGTCAGGGCCGCCTACGCCTTGATCAGGAACTTGGGCGACGTCCAAGGGCTGAGCATGAAGGTCGGGCGGCAGTATGTGATCTTCGGGAACCACTCCCTGTTCGGCCACTTCGACTGGGCGAACACCGGCTATTCCCATGACGGCGTGATGTTCCAGTATTCGACGAAGAACTTCGACAGCTATTTCGGGTGGTTCCGGGAGGCCGATTGTAACATCGGCAACGGCCAGGTGGCTACCGGCGGAGTGACGGTAAACAACTGCGGCAACAACGCCGCCACGGGCCTTGCCACCGCCGTCAATGCTACCAACTCACCCAATGGCGGGAGGGCGTCCAATGCCGCCAACCTGTTCATTTTCTACAATCAGATCAAGTCCGTTCCGGGCTTCCTGATCGAACCTCACTACATTTTGTACAGCAACGATATGCCGATTTGTACTGCTGGCAACGGCGGCGGGAGTTGCGGCGCCGGCATCAACAACACGGGCGTCTGGCGTGCCAAGGCCGCCGACCAAATCCGGCATAACATCGGTAACCGGACCGAAATGCGGAAGGGAAATTGGGACGCGATCAACGAAATCGAATACCAGTTCGGCCGTATGTCCTCCGGACTTGTGGGCAGCCAAAAGGACTTGCATATCAACGCCTGGGCAACCAGGAACTGGCTCGGCTACACCTGGTATGAAAGCGCCTACAAGCCGCGGGTGGCGGTCAGCTTCGAATATGCCTCCGGCGACGGCAATGCGAACTGCACCAGTGCAACCGGTGCGGCCAACGCCGGCTACAAGTGCTCGACGGCCAACACGTTCGAGAATTTCTATCCGACCAACCACATCCACATGGGGTACATGGACGTGATGGCCTGGAAGAACATGTGGGCGCCGGGGTTCAATTATCAGATTCGTCCGTCGGAGCGCGACCACTTCGAGTTCTGGTTCAACTCCTATAACCTGGCGAACAAGAACGACAACTGGTATCGCGGTTCGCAGGGCGTCTATGTCTTTACCAAGCAGGGGAACACCGCCGGCCATATCGGCGATGAAACCGACTATACCTGGACGCGCATGTTCGCCGACGGGAAAGTGGCCCTCCAGGCGACCTACGGCTATATGTGGTCCGGGAACTACATCAAGCAGAACCTGGGCCAAAACGGCGATCAACAGTGGGGATACCTCTCCCTCTGGATGAACTTCTAAGAAGGCAGACGAGAAAGGAGATCAACCATGCGAATGAAGCCAATGCTTCTTACGGCGGCAGCGGCGTTGCTCTGCATGGGCATGCCCCACGTGGCCCAGGCTCAGGTGAGCGATGCCCTGTCGTCAACGGCCCAGGCGGTCAAGGAACTGACGGATTTCCCTGGCTTGGGCAAGCGGACGACGGTGGATCTGAACGCCCGCGGAGGAGCCGATGTCGGCCAAATCAAGAAGGCTGCGGGCTTGTACCAAGAGGCGCTGGAGAAGGCCAAGTCCGGCAGCGCGGATCAGAAGGCGATCAAGCAGCTGGAGATGGCGTACAAGTACGCCAAGGCCTCTCTGCACAAGGAAGCTAGATTGTCCGGTGAAGGGGCGCTGTTCTATCTCTGCAAGCAGAACAACGGCGAACCGAAAGAAACCTGCGACAAGGTTCCCAAGTTCGGGAGCTACGTCGCACCGTAACCTGGGCTTCGTCACAGCCGGTTGCCGGTCAAAATCCCCGCCTGGGCAGTCCCAGGCGGGGATTTTTTTCCGGTCCAGGCCGATCCATGACGGCCCCAGGCATCGAACAGGAGTGCGGAGCATGCGGATGTGCGAAAGTGTCAGGCCTCTGGTGGCCTTGTGGACCGTTCTGATGGCTGGTTCGTTGGCCGGCTGTGGGGTAGAGCGGGCCGGAGGGCTCGTCGATCTGACCTATTCATTCGGCCGGGATACGGTGTACTGGCCTCATAACAAACCGTTCCAGTGGGAAAAGACCGATTGGGGGATGACGGCGGGGGGATACTGGTATGCCTCTGCGACCTTCTCGGCCTCGGAACATGGAGGCACCCATTTGGATGCCCCGATTCACTTCGGTCAGGGGCGCCGCACCGTTGACCAGATTCCCCTCGAACAGCTGACCGGCGCCGCGATCGTGATCGATGTCCGGCCCCGCTGCCAGGAACAGCCTGATTATGAATTGACGGTTGAAGATCTTCAGGCCTGGGAGTCCCGGTATGGGAGAATCCCCGATGGGGCGATCGTGCTGATGCTCTCCGGTTGGGGCCAACGGTGGCCGGATCGGCAGCGATACTTGGGCAGCCAGACTCCCGACGATCCGTTGACGCTCCATTTCCCTGGATTTTCGCGTGAGGCGGCCTCGTTCCTGGTTGCGCAGCGCGCCGTTCGCGGGCTGGGCATCGATACGGCGAGCATCGACCCTGGGAACTCGCGAAATTTTCCCGTCCATCAAGCGCTGGGCGCGGCGGACGTGTATGCCTTGGAAAACGTCGCCTCCTTGGAGCGGTTGCCGCCTCGAGGCGCCATTCTTTGGGCCTTGCCGATCAAGATCGACGGGGGAACCGGGAGCCCGGTGCGCATCGTGGCGCAGCTTCCCTGAGCGACCGGACTTTGCGCTGGATCGATCAGTGTGTGTGGGGCCGCCCCGGTTGTCGTTGAGAGGAGTAAGGTATGACGGAGCGGAAGCGGCATCTCAAGCTGGTGCGACCCCAGTATACCCTCTGCTATGGGATGCGATTGGACCGTGGGGCGGCGCCGGAGCAGGCCCACCCCCATGTGTCGGTGACGCTGCCGGATGGCTCCAGCGATACGATGGCCCTCCATGTCATTAACGGGTCGGTCGAAGAGATCAAAGCGCAGCTGCTGGAAAGCGTGGATGCCTTCTTCGAGATTTACGGGGAATCCTAGGGAGGGCCGGAGTCGGTGCACCGTACCCCGTTCAACCAGAGCCTTTACGATCGGCGATATCGGGAGGCTCCGGGTAGAGCCGCTGCAGCCGCTCGATAAGCGGCAGCGCCTCGGGGGTGCTGGGCCTGGAGGGTTCGCTGGGCGGATGGTCCCAAGTCAGGCGCGCGACCCCGGCCTCGCTCAGCACCCCGCGGATCGTCGCGACCATCGCTTCCAGCGTGACCTCCGTACCTGCCCGAAGATCCAAGACCCGCTCTTCGCGCCGTACGGGCGGGGGCCCGTCGTTGACAAGCGCCCAACAACGGTCGAAAATCCGGTCCCGGATGGGGTCAGGCACATTGAGCGACGGCAGGCCTGAGGTGCACAGGGCGATGACCATCAAGACGAACTGGAGGTCCGGCATGCCCGGATCGTGAACGTCGAGCGATTGCATAGCAGGTCCTTTATCAGACTCAAACGGGTGAGTCAACAAGGGGCACAGTCCGGCAGTAGGTTCGAGGGCCTGGGTGTTCGACGGCTATGAGGTAGACGGTATGGTAACGATCATGCTGATGGGACAACTTCAGACGACGGAGGGAGAACGGGATGTGGCTTGTCGGATTCCCGAGCCGATGACCGTGCGGCAACTGATCCAACGGCAGGGCGACACGATGGAGCCGGTGCTCGCCTTGATGAAACAGAAGAAACTGTTGGTGACTGTCAACAAGCGGATCGCCAGTGAAGATACGAAAATTCAAGACGGGGACGCGATCAAGCTGGTCGCGCACGATGGCATGGGAGGCAGCGGCTTGGCCCCGACTTTCTAGGTCTGTCGCAGCCCTCGGTTCGTTTGAGACATGAAAAAGGGCCGATCCCTTTATGGGGTCGGCCCTTTTTATGCGAGGCCCTTCAGCGAGAGCCCAATCGACGGGGTTACCGCTTCCCGAGGATGGCGTCCTTCGCAGCCTTGGCAACGCGGAACTTCACCACGCGCTTGGCCGGGATCTTGATCGCCTCACCAGTTTGGGGGTTGCGCCCCATCCGGGCCTTCCGGTTCGCCAACACCAGCTTGCCGACTCCCGGGAGCGCGAAGGTATTCTTCGCTTCCTTATAAGCCAGGGCTGCCAGATCATCCAAAAGCTGTGCCGCAGCCTTCTTGGTGATCCCGGCCTTCCCTGCCAGGTGATCGGCAATCTGGGACTTGGTCATCGCTTTTGCCATACGGACCTCCTCAATAGATCATAAAGGTGAACTGCTGACAGCCTGTATCCAGAATTGGTTGGGCCTATGGTGACTGGGGTCACGCCTCTGCGCAGAGGGGCTGACGCAGTAACCAGCTTCCATCAGGTCGGGGGTGAGTGTAGCGAAAGCCCCCTAACGTGTCAACCACAAAAAGTGAAATATAACTATATGGCCAGCGGTGTTTCTCGGTTCCGACTTGAACCTGAACGGGGCAGTGTGTACAGTAAGGAACCGTATCTTTCAACCGCAGAATCGGTGTCATGCACGAGCCAGACGGGACATAATGACATGGGAAAAGAACTGCCGATCATTTCATCCGGTGCCCCGCCGTCTCAACCTGAGGCGGCCGAGGCCGTCGTCTACTCGCGTGTGTTCTGTACGAGGGAGAACTCGCCCCCCTTGCGCCTCCTTCTGGACTTCCTGAAGTCTAAAGGACAGGTCCCGTTGGTGCCCAAGATGGACCCGGAAGCGCTCGATGATTGGGCCTGGGTCCAGGTCGGGCTCGGCTACCACCGCGAACGCAAGCCGATTCAACTGTTCTGCCTGAGGGATCGTGGGAGCTACCAGGATGCCTTTGAGCAGGAACGGAACGCCTTTCTCGATCGCCTCTCCATTTACGATGACATCGAGGCCCAGTTGGCCCGCGAATATGTGACGCGCGCTCGGTTCATCGCCACCAGCCGGTTCGTCCAGGCGGACATGACCGACGAGGGGTATGACTTCAACGGCTGGATTCTGGAGTTTTTCCAGGAGAACTGCAACGGCGTCGTCTACATCGACGGGCAAGGGTTCTTTTCCCCCAAGGGTGACCTCATCGTCGATATGCAGGATACCAGTTCCGACGTAGACGGGGTGCCAGAACCCAAGCAGCCATGACCGCCCTTCCAGATGGGCCCTCCCGCCTCATGGCTCGCTGCGACCAATGGTTTGAGCGGGCCCGGGCTTCCGTTTTAGGGAACCTGCCTTGCCGGCGGGGCTGCAGCCGGTGCTGTATCGGTCCCTTTGCCATTACCAGGCTTGATGTGGCTGTGTTGCGACAGGGCTTGGATGCACTGGATCTATCCCTGCGTCAGGATATTGAATCGAGCGCGCGCAGCCAGGTTGCGGCGTTCGAAGCGGCCTTTCCCCGCCTTACAGAGGGGATTGCGCTTGATCGGTGGAGCGACGGGGAGGTGGACAGGCTGGTGGAGCGGTTCCGGAATCTGCCTTGCCCGGCCCTGGCGGAGGACGGCAGTTGTCGCGTCTATCCGTTCCGGCCGGTGACCTGCCGGACGATGGGGATTCCCGTCGAAGCTGACGGCCTCGTCGCCGGCGCCTGCGAAGTCCAAACGGCTGTGCCCGTCCAACGGATTCCCTTGGCCTTGCGCCAGGAAGAACAGCGGCTGGTTGAGCAAGAGCAGGCTGAGCTCGCGGCTTGTCTCGGAGCGGCCGCCGGGCGGGGGGAGGAGATGCTCCTGCCCTATGGCTTCTTGCCAGACCGCGGGCTTCCCTTACGGTAATCTAGACAGGCTTGCAAGCGGTATGATAATCTCACGCCTACCTCGCTGAACGGATGCGCCTGTAGCTCAGCGGATAGAGCACTAGCCTCCGGAGCTAGGGGCCACAGGTTCAAATCCTGTCAGGCGCACCACCCAATGGGCAAGGGCTCATTGGTTCGGAGTAAGAGGTCGGTTTCGTTCCAGAACATACACCCGGTGGGCCGTTAGCTCAGTTGGTAGAGCAGCTGACTCTTAATCAGCGGGCCGTAGGTTCGACCCCTACACGGCCCACCAATTTTCAATCACTTACAGATTGAGCGCAGTCGGGACCAACCCCGGCTGTGCTAAATTTGTGATAAACCCCGCCCGCCGGTCCAGGATTTCCACCCCATCCCGCAGACTTTCCGGGTAGTGATGCGCATACCGTTGCGTCATGGTCGGCGACTTGTGCCCGAGCAGGCGCTGGACCTTGTACAGGTCTATCCCGGCCTGAACCAGCCGCGTGGCGAAGGTATGCCGCAGATCATGAAAGTGCACATCGTCAAGCTTGGCCTTCTTTAAGGCCAGCCGGAAGGCCCGCCGCAAGTGTCCCCCTTCGAGGGGCGTCTGCATCTTGCTGATAAAGACCCGGTCGGTTTGGAGTGACCGAACTTTGGCCTGGTCCTTCAGCATGGCCTGGACTGTTTGATTGATCGGGATGGTCCGTCGTTCGCCGTTCTTCGACCGAAAAACAGTGACGGTCCGACGCTGAAAATCCACCCCTCGCCAGGTCAGCTCCAGGATCTCGCCCATCCGCATCCCCGTATGGAGAGCGAAGACCACCAGATCCTTGAGCCAGGGAGCACAGACGCCGAGCAGCCGGGTTTCTTCCTCGTCGGTCAACCAGCGGTCCCGCTGGTTGCGCTCCGGTTCCATGGAGACCCGCAGCACGGGATTATCCCGGCACCATTCCCATTCTTTGACGGCCAGGTTGAAGGCCTTCTTCATGATCGCCACTTCCCGGTTGACCGTGGCCGGCGCTTTCCCGGCTGCGAGCCGCCCGTTCTTGTAGGCCACAATGACCTTGGGCGTGACTTCGGCTAAGACTCGATCCCCGAAATAGGCCCGCAGGTGCTTGACGTAGCCCGTATAGCTCCTGGCGCTGGCCTTCTTGGGGACATGCTCGGCCTCGAATCGGTCCATCAGTTCTCGAAAGGTCCGGGTCTTCTCTTCGCAGGTCTCGAAAAACCGCCCTTCGACAATCTGGACCCGAACCTTGCTTAAGACCGCTTCTGCCAGCCGTTTGTCCGTGGTCCCCGTGGACCGGCGCACCTGCCGGCCCTGATACGTGAAACTCATCCACCAGACCTGTTCTCGTCGGAAGAGCCCCATTACTCTCCCTCCTTTCCGTTAGGGCTCGGCTTTGGTCTGGTTTCCCCGTGACGGGAATTATAGGCCTGGCGTTTGGCTCTGGCAACAATCGTATCAACACCAACCGATAGCTTGTCCCCACTGAAACAAGGGAGGTGGGCCGATTCCGGTTCGGGGAATGAACGGAGCCATTGGTCAATGACCTCGGAGTCAAAACGGATCAACCGGTACAGTTTTCGGCAGGGGATCTTCCCCGTAGCTGCCCAGGCATAGAGAGTTGAAGCCTTGATCTGAAGCTTTTCGGACAGTTGTTTGACGGTCGACAGCATCACGTCATCTGAAACCGGGGGAGTCGTGCGACACCCCCGGACCCCCACGATGCGCCCGCGTGTCCGCCGGCGTGCGAGCTGACATCCCAATGGTTGCGGGACGAGGCTGACGAGCAGCGGCACCGGCCTTTCTGGTCCCCTCCCTGCAGGCCCCCTCCCGTCCAGTCCTGGGCGCTGCGAGAGCCCCGCCCGATGGACCCTTCACGCCCACACCCCCGGAGTTTGTGCGGGGTGGGGCGAAACAATGTTTTTTTGTGAGGGGAGGGGTTCATGGCTCAGCCTGTGTC
>JAGWTI010000081.1 GCA_028876065.1 Nitrospirota bacterium | reverse complement strand
ACCTTTCGAGCCCAAGGAGTTGGAGTGGGCGGGGGAGACCAAGTGGGGCAAACCATGCTGCTCGGGTTAGACTTTGCATTCTGACCTCGGGGGGGAGACTTCGCGGGAATGGGGGCGTGCAATATGAAAACGCTGGTGTTTTCGATCGCCATGCTGTTGAGTACGTCGGTCACCGTGGCCACTTATCTGAGCGATTTCTCTCCGAGAGAGCGGGAACAATATTTCTTTATGACGAACAATAATATTGTCCGAGCCTGGCCCGAGATCCGCTCGATGCTCGACGCCGGCCGTCGTGCGCGCTTCTCCGAAGAGAACTTATACAATGAGCTCCAAGCCCATTTAGCCGCCCGAGTGAACCAGCTCGTCATCGAGCATCCGGAGTACTCGGGGAAAGCCGAGAAATTGCGCAAAGACGGGTTGGGCGAGGAGTCGGTTCTCGGAATCCTGCGCATGGACATCGAGTTCGATGACGGTCTTTTGGACATCGCTCGAGACGAGGTCCTGAAGGCCGGCGTGCCGTCGGGCGTTGACGCGGAACAGGTTGCGCGGGACCGAGTGCAAGCGATGAAACGTGAAGGGGAGCGTCAGAAGCGACACCAGGCAATCAGATCGACTCCCTAGGCGTTCCTGTGCCAGATTGGAAAAGCGCACGCGGTCGAATCGACAACCGAACGGACGCAGTGAGAGGTTCGCTCCGGAGGTGCCCGCCATGAAAGCCGCGCGAATGACCGGCGTCCACCGCAATCGCGCTGCTCGCATCTACTGGGCGATCCGGCAACAAACGATCCAAGACCGGGCGCAATGCGTTCCGCGACGGGGTGCAGTCGCCATCTTCGGGATTCTGCCGCGGCGCGGCCGAGCGCTCCGCGCATCCCGTCAAGCGACCGCCCATCATCTACTGACGAAGAAGGAGGGAGCGCTCTTGCAGGCCATCGTGCTGTGGACTCTAGCAGCCGAGTTCCTGGGAGCGTGCCCATGCTGAGGCGAGATGGCCATGGGCGAGGAATGGGAAGATGATCGCGGACGGATCATACTCCATCGAAACGACGGGTACGCTGGCACGGTGAGTCGGATGATGCGCGCGGACCAGGGGGGCTTGAGGCATGCTCGCGCATTGCTTTAATCGGCCCTTGCCGCCAGGTCTCGAGGGATTGGACGATCTCGCCCTCGATCTTCGCTGGACCTGGAGTCATTTCAGTGACCGACTCTGGGAAGCGCTGGACCCCGATGCGTGGGAGCGTACCGGCAATCCCTATTTTATCTTGCAAAGTGTGTCGCAGGCGCGCCTGGAAGCGGCCGCGAAGGATGTCGGCTTCCGGGAGGAGCTACGGCGATGGCTGGGGCAACGGCAACGCTACCTGCAGGATCCTGGCTGGTTTGGGCGGGAACACGGAGCGCGTGGGCTGAAGGGGGTGGCCTATTTCAGTATGGAATTCGGGTTGGGGGAAGCCCTCCCGATCTATTCCGGGGGCCTGGGGATTTTGGCGGGCGATTACCTGAAAACGGCGAGCGACTTGGGGGTGCCGGTCGTAGGGATCGGGCTGTTGTACCAGCAGGGGTACTTTCGCCAAATGCTGGCTCCAGACGGTCGGCAACTCGAAGCCTTTCCCTATAACGATCCGATGAGTCTTCCCGTCATGCCGGTCCAGGACCATCAGGGGGGGTGGCTCAGAATTCGGTTAGAGTTACCTGGACGGCCGATTCTCTTGAGGGTCTGGCAAGCTCGTGTGGGCAAAGTCGCGTTGTACTTGCTCGACAGCAACGATCCGCTCAACAGCCCCGCGGACCGCGGCGCCACGGCCCATCTGTATCCAACCGGCGAGCAGTTGCGTCTGACCCAGGCAATCATTCTGGGCATCGGCGGGTGGCGGGTGGTAGAGGCCTTGGGGCTCGATCCCGAGATCTGCCATCTGAACGAGGGGCACGCCGCCTGCGCCGTCCTTGCACGCGCGTTCGGTTTCATGCGTCGGACCGGGCAGCCGTTTCCCGTGGCGCTCCGGGCCACCAGAGCCGGCAACGTGTTTACCACCCACACGCCGGTTGAAGCCGCGTTTGACCGGTTTGCGCCCGACCTCATTGGCCCGTATCTCACCGCTCTCGTGGGCCTGACGGGGGTGTCGATTCACGAACTGCTCGCGCTCGGGCGCAAGGATCCCGACAATCAGGACGAGCCCTTCACGATGGCGTTCCTGGCCATGCGCGGAAGCGGCGTGGTGAATGGCGTCAGCGCTCTGCATGGAGCGGTCAGCCGGCGCATTTTCCAGCCGCTCTATCCCCATTGGCCGCAGGACGAGGTTCCGATCGGACATGTGACCAATGGCGTGCACATGTCTTCCTGGGACTCGCCGGAGGCGGATGCGCTCTGGACGCAGGCCTGTGGCAAGGGTCGCTGGCGGGGCAAACTCGATGACGTGTGCTCGTCCATCGAGCGGGTCGGGGACGGAGATCTGTGGACGCTCCGTGCGTTCCAGCGGCAGGCGCTCATCCGCTATGCGCGCAGCCGCCTGGTTCGCCAGATGCAAGAGCGAGGCGCCGCGCCGGATCTCATTGAGCAGGCCAAACACGTCCTGGATCCCCATACGATCACACTGGGGTTTGCCAGACGGTTCGCGGAGTACAAGCGTCCGACTCTCTTGCTGCACGATCCCGATCGGCTGGCGAGGATCCTGTGTCATCCGGAACGGCCCGTCCAGTTGATCGTGGCGGGCAAGGCACACCCTCACGATGAGGACGGCAAACGTTTGGTGCACGCCATGACGCGCTTCGCGGCACGACCCGATGTCTCGGACCGGATCGTGTTCCTCGAGGACTACGATATGACGCTGGCCCAATTCCTGGTCGCCGGTATCGATGTCTGGCTCAACACTCCACGGAGGCCGTGGGAAGCCTGCGGGACCAGCGGAATGAAGGTGCTGGTCAACGGGGGACTGAATTTGTCGGAACTGGACGGATGGTGGGCCGAGGCCTATACGCCGGATGTCGGCTGGGCGCTTGGCGACGGCCGGGAGCATCATGAACCGGACTACGATGCGGTGGAGGCCACGAGATTGTACGAGATCTTGGAACAACAGGTCATCCCGGAGTTTTATGACCGGGATCGTGCGGGCGCCCCGCACGCGTGGCTGAAGCGTATCCGGGCCAGCATGGCACGGCTCACCCCACGATTTAGCGGTAACCGGATGGTGCGCGAATATGTCGACACGATCTATGCCCCGGCCAGTGAGGCACTGAGGCGTCGTCGCGCACATGAGGGCAAGCTGGCTGCCGAATTGGAAGCGTGGCATGCACGGGTACGAAAGAACTGGAGAGAGCTCCGGTTCGGCGACCTCCGGATCAGCCGTGTAGGCGAGCACTGGCACTTTGAAGTGCCCGTCTATTTCGGGGACCTCGACCCTGATCAAGTCCGAGTCGAACTCTATGCCGACCCGCAAAACAACGGTGAACGACCCACGCGCATCGTCATGCATCGTCAGGACACGATCCCCGGCGCGGTGCAGGGGTCTGTCTTCTGGGCGGATTGCCCGTCCGCACGTCCCGCCCATCACTATACCCCCCGCATCCTGCCGTTCCACCCTGAGGCCAGCGTGCCGATCGAGGAGTCGCTGATCCTGTGGCAACAATGAATCGTCACGGCGGCTCAACGCAGACGCCATGTCGCGCCAGGTGTCCGAATGGCTCCCGTCGCCGGCGAGGCCGCACGTGATGGCCTTGCGCATTCGAATCATCGAATTCGTCCTTCATCGGAGACCCGGTGTATGAACCCATGGGCGGCGGAAGAAGGTGCGCCCTCTCCCTTGGGGGTGACCTGGATGGAAGACGAACAGGCCGTGAACTTTGCGCTCTACTCGAAACATGCCACCGAGGTCACGTTACTGCTCTACGCTCAGCATGACACCCGGCATCCGGCGATGCAGTATCGGCTGGACTATCTGACGCACAAGTCTGGACGTGTCTGGCACGGCCGGATTCCCGCCGCTCGGTTGCACTCGATTCTCTATTACGCCTACCGTGTCGACGGCCCGCACGACCCGGCCCACGGATATCGATTCGATCCGGAGAAGGTCCTGCTCGACCCCTACGCCAAGACCGTGTTCTTCCCCGAGGCCTACAGCCGCGATGCGGCGCGGTCGGCGGGCTCCAATGCCGGGCACGCTCCGCTGGGACTCGTGCGAGTCGGCCGGCCCGAATCCCATCGGCAAGCCGACGCTCGCCCGTGTCATGCGGGCGATACGATTATTTATGAATTGCACGTGCGGGGGTTCACCAAGCGAGCCAACTCCGGTGTCGGTCCGGACACGCGCGGAACCTTTGCAGGGCTGGCCGAAAAGATTCCGTATCTGACAGAGCTCGGGATAACGGCGGTCGAGTTACTCCCCGTTCACCAATACGATCCCCACGATCGGAATTATTGGGGCTATATGCCGTTGAATTTCTTTTCGCCGCACGAGGGATATGCCGCCAATCAGGTTCCCGGAGAGCAGGTTGAGGAGTTTCGGGCGATGGTGAAAGCCTTTCATGCCGCGGATATCGAGGTGATCCTTGACGTGTGCTACAACCATACGGCGGAGGGCGATCAGAACGGGCCGTGCTATAGTTTTCGCGGCATCGACAACACCACTTACTATCTGCTGCAAGACGATCGTCGGTGGTATCGCAATGACACCGGGACGGGCAACATGCTGCATTGCGCCAACCGATATGTGAGGAAAATGATCATCGAGAGCCTTCGCTATTGGGCCACGGAGATGGGGGTCGATGGGTTCCGCTTCGATCTCGCCTCCATTTTCACTCGAAATGACGACGGCTCCGTCAATCTGGACGATCCGCCGATTATCGCCGAGATCAGCGCGCATCCCGATCTCTCCGGCCTCCGCCTGATCGCCGAAGCCTGGGACGTGGCCAGCTATCAATTGGGACGCAGCTTCCCCGGCCTTACGTGGTTGCAGTGGAACGGGCAATTCAGAGACGACGTGCGCGCGTTTCTGAAAGGCGACCCCGGCAAAGTCGAGCGCCTCATGACGCGGCTCTATGGCAGCGACGATCTGTTTTCCGATCGATTATCCGATGCGTACCACGCCTACCAGAGCGTGAATTATGTGACCGCTCACGACGGATTTTGCCTGTACGATCTCGTGTCCTATAACGCCAAGCACAATGACGCGAACGGCCACGGCAATCAGGACGGCGTCGATCAGAACTTCAGCTGGAACTGCGGATGGGAGGGAGACCTCGACGTGCCGGCCGACGTGCTGGCGTTGCGCAAACGGCAGGTCAAAAACTTCTGTGCGCTGTTGCTGCTCGCCAACGGCACGCCGATGTTCTGCGCGGGGGATGAGTTCATGCACACCCAGGGGGGCAACAACAATCCTTACAATCAAGACAACGAGACCACCTGGCTGAATTGGGACCGGCTGCGCCAGAATCAAGACATTTTCCGATTCTTCAAGTTGATGATCGCCTTCCGTAAAAGACATCCGGCCCTCGCGCGGAGCCGATTTTGGCGCGAGGACGTCCATTGGCATGGCGTCGGCGCGGAACCGGATCGCACAGGCGACTCGCACAGTCTGGCCTTCTTTCTGTCGGGGGCCTCGCAGCGGGACGACGACATCTACGTGATGATCAATGCCTCCCGGACGCCTCTTTCTTTCGTGATTCAAGAGGGCGAGCCCAACGAGTGGTATCGAGTGATCGATACGAGTCTGCCCAGCCCCGCTGACTGCGTCGAGCCCGGGAAGGGGCGACGGCAGCCATCACGCTCGTATGCAGTGCCGGCGCATTCCGTCGTCATCTTCGAACGAGCGAACCGTTCGAACGGCAGAGAGGAGCGACGGGTCGGGTGACAACCGGCAACATCCTGACGGTCAACGCGGGCTCGTCGAGCCTCAAATTCGCGCTGTTTCGAGTGGGGCCGCCGCTCGTGCGTCTTGCGTCGGGGCATATCGAACGGATAGGCCTTTCGGATAGTGCCATGACCGGCATGGATCTGATGACGGGCCGGACCGATCATCCGGCCATCCGGGCGCCCTCTCATGAGGCCTGCGTGGCTCCGTTGATGGAATGGCTGCAACCCCGCGCGGCGGGCCGGGACATTCAGGCCATCGGCCATCGCGTCGTTCACGGGGGGAGACGCTACCATCAGCCGCACTGGATCACGGCAGACGTGCTGGGAGCGTTGCGCCGGCTCAGTCCGTATGACCCGGAACATCTGCCCGCCGAGATCGGGCTCATCGAAGTCTTTGCGCAACGATATGCACGGATGCCGCAAGTCGCATGTTTCGACACCGCATTTCATCGCCACATGCCGCGCGTCGCGTGCATCCTGCCGATCCCCCGTCGCTATGAGAAGGCAGGCGTGCAGCGGTATGGGTTTCACGGCCTTTCGTATGCCTATCTCATGGAGGAGTTGGCGCGGATCGGCGGTGAGAAGGAGGCCACCGGACGCGTGATCCTCGCCCATCTGGGAAATGGCGCCAGCCTCGCGGCGGTGCGCGGCGGCAAGAGCCTGGATACGTCCATGGCGTTTACCCCGACCGCAGGGTTGCCGATGAGCACGCGGTCGGGCGACCTCGATCCCGGCCTGGTGTCGTATCTCGCTCGGACCGACAACATGACCATCGATCAATTTCATGAGATGGTGAATACGCAGTCCGGGTTGCTCGGCGTCTCGGAAATCAGCCCTGACCTGCGCGACTTGTTGGCCTGCGAATCCAGCGATCCTCGCGCGGCCGAAGCCGTCGCGCTGTTCTGCTACCAGACGAAGAAATGGATCGGCGCATTCGCGGCCGCATTGGGCGGACTGGACACGCTCATCTTCAGCGGAGGCATCGGCGAGCGTTCTCCTGTGGCACGTGCCCGGATCTGCGAGGGCCTTGGCTTTCTCGGGGTCGAGCTGGACCCATCCCGCAACGACGTGGGCGACCCGATCATCTCCGCGGCGGGCACCGCCGCCACTGTCCGCGTGATCCGGACCGACGAGGAGATGCAGATCGCCAAGTCGGTCCGGCAACTGCTTGCGTCACGAGCGGAACCGTAACGGGCCGCGAGCCCTTCTTCGGCGATCTGTGTCTTGAGCGCGAAGCCGTCTTTTAAAAAGCCGTGATGAGGGAGCCATGGGTCAGACAACGAACATGATACGACAGCCGGTCAGCCCGGACATGCTTCGCAAGATGGATGCGTACTGGCGTGCCGCCAACTATGTGTCGGTCGGGCAGATTTATCTGTTCCACAATCCGCTCCTGAAGGACCCGCTCGCGCGCGCCCACATCAAGCCGCGCCTGCTCGGTCACTGGGGCACGACGCCGGGCTTGAACTTCATCTACGTCCATCTGAATCGCGTCATTAAAGAGCGGTCGCTCAACGTCGTCTACATTGCGGGTCCGGGTCACGGCGGCCCAGGTCTGGTTGCGAACGTCTACCTCGAAGGCACCTACAGCGAGGTCTATCCGCACATCTCGCAGGACGAAGAAGGCATGCAGCGGCTGTTCAAGCAGTTCTCATTCCCCGGCGGCATTCCCAGCCACGTCGCGCCGGAAACCCCGGGGTCCATTCATGAAGGCGGCGAGCTGGGCTATGCGCTCGCGCATGCGTATGGCGCCGCGTTCGACAATCCGGATCTTCTGGTGGCCTGCGTCGTCGGCGACGGCGAGGCCGAAACCGGGCCGCTCGCCACGAGTTGGCACTCGAACAAGTTTCTGAACCCCGTGCGCGACGGGGCCGTGCTGCCCATTCTCCATCTGAACGGATATAAAATTGCCGGGCCCACCGTGCTGGGGCGCATGCCGCACGACGAACTGAACGCCCTTTTCATCGGCTATGGCTACCGGCCGGTGTTCGTCGAAGGCGATGATCCCGCGGCGATGCATCAGCTCATGGCGGAGACCATGGATGCCGTCATCGACGAGATCAAGCACATCCAGCACGAGGCGCGCACCGATGGGAAGGCGCTGCGACCGCGGTGGCCGATGATCGTGCTCCGGACGCCGAAGGGCTGGACCGGACCGAAAACCGTCGACGGCAAGCCCGTGGAAAATACCTTCCGTGCGCACCAGGTGCCAATGGGCGAGATGGACCGTCCCGAGCACATTGCGCTGCTGGAACAATGGATGAAGAGCTATAGGCCCGAGGAGCTGTTCAATGAGTCCGGCAGGCTTATTCCCGAGCTGGCGGAACTTGCCCCCACCGGCTCCTTGCGCATGGGCGCGAACGCGCATGCCAACGGCGGTCTCCTGCTGCGCGATCTCCACATGCCGGAGTTCCGCGCCTATGCCGTCACCGTGACGAAGCCGGGTGCCGTAGAAGCCGAAGCCACACGCGTTCAGGGGCAGTTTCTTCGAGACGTTCTGGAGCTCAACGGGAACAACTTCCGTATCTTCGGGCCGGATGAGACCGCCTCGAACCGCTGGACCGCCGTGTTCGAAAGCACCGACCGGTGCTCGATGGACACCATCCTGAAAACCGACGACCACATATCCCACGTCGGCCGGGTGATGGAAGTCCTGAGCGAGCACATGTGCCAAGGCTGGCTGGAGGGCTATCTCCTGACGGGCCGTCACGGGTTCTTCAATTGCTACGAGGCCTTCATTCACATTGTGGATTCGATGTTCAACCAACACGCCAAGTGGCTGAAGACGACGCGCCATATTCCGTGGCGTCGGCCGATCGCTTCACTGAACTATCTCCTCACCTCGCACGTCTGGCGACAGGATCACAACGGCTTCAGCCATCAGGACCCCGGCTTCATCGACCACGTGGTGAACAAGAAAGCCGAGGTGATCCGGGTCTATCTGCCGCCCGACGCCAACACGCTGCTGTCCGTCACGGACCACTGTCTCCGCAGCCGGCACTACGTCAACGTCGTCGTCGCCGGCAAGCAACCCGCGCCGCAGTGGCTGGATATCGATGCCGCCGTCCGACATTCCACCGCCGGAATCGGCATCTGGGACTGGGCCAGCAACGACGGAAGCGACGGCCCCGACGTGGTCATGGCTTGCTGCGGCGATGTCCCGACACTGGAGACGCTCGCAGCCGTGAGCATCCTCCGCGAGCGTCTCCCGCAATTGAAAATGCGCGTCGTCAACGTGGTGGATTTGATGAAGTTGCAGCCGCACAGCGAGCACCCGCATGGCTTGAGCGACACGGAATTCGACGCGCTCTTCACGGCGGACAAGCCGATCATCTTCGCCTTCCATGGGTATCCGTGGCTGATCCATCGGCTCACCTACCGCCGCGCCAACCATAAGAATCTTCATGTGCGCGGATATAAGGAAGAGGGCACCACGACGACGCCGTTCGACATGGCGGTGTTGAATGACCTGGATCGATTCCATTTGGTCAGCGATGTGGTTGACCGCCTGCCACAGTTGGGGTCCCGCGGCGGCGCCGTAAAGCGATTCGTCCACGAAAAGCTTGTCGAGCACAAACGATACGTCTGCGAGCATGGGGATGACCTGCCGGAAATCCGCAACTGGCGATGGCCGGGGGCGCCCACGGGATCGTGACCCGCCTTCGGTTGTGAGGCGACGACGAGGGGGGAACTCAATCAATCAGGCGGGACAAATAGGAAGGTTCAAGAAGGATTGAACGATAGCCTCGGGCAGTGGCCGGCGATTGTTTGTGGGTGCCTTCGGCGCGGGCGACCGAGGCGTCGCCTTGGGGCGAACTTTGGGGGGTACGCCGGACCGCTTGAGCGTGGCCGTAGAACTGGGTCTCGCGCGACGTGCATTCATCGTCAATCCAATCGGCTCCCATGCGTCCCGTGATGGCTCTGCCTGTCTGTGCTGTCGGCTGTGCCTCTGCCGTTCTTCTCGGGTTTGATGGCGTGGGTCCGCATCCTATGCGATCTGTTCCCCAACCGCATCGGGGGCGCGCCAAATGCTGCGATGCCGGCCTCCACGCAACGGGGCAGATCCATATTCTTCCTCCTGGTCATCCTGTTTCCAAAATCGCCAAGCGAGATATTCGCCAGGTGAAGCAATATCGGTGCCGGCTGCACGTCTTTTGTGAAAGAGGCCAAGTCCATGTCGGGGCAAGGAAATATACAGCTCCCCGATGCGGGTCCATAAAGAGCTCTGTTCGTGCTTGAGGAAATATGCCCAGACGACAAGGCGAAATTGTAGCATCCCGCTACAGGGCCAACCACTCTAGCCGGAGGCATCCCCTTATTTTCTGGCACAAAAGGAATTGGCCCCGTCTGCGATTTTCCGATGGCGGCCTCATGTTCTAGAAAACTAAGGGATTTAACCGTTCACTTTTTTACCGCCGATGAGGCGGCATAGGCTTGGTCAGAATTTTGCTATGTATGTTCGACACCATCAATTTCAGTGACGCTGAATAACCCGTCGACAACGCATCACGGTCCTGCATGGATACCGCACAGCAACAACAGGGCGAGAGCGCTATTGGAACGATAGCCGAAGTCCACGGGCCTGTCGTGGATATCGCCTGCCGGCAGTTGCCGCCGCTCCATCGGGCGTTATGGACCGCCCTCGACAGCGAGACCTATCGATTTGAAGTCTACCAGCACCTCGACGAACGCCATGTGCGCGCCATCACCCTCCACCGTACCACCGGGCTCCAGCGCGGGATGCCCGTCTTTGATACCGGGGATTCCTTGCAGGTGCCCGTGTCCACCGAGTGTCTCGGCCGGTTGGTGAATGTGTTCGGGGAACCGCTGGATGCCGGGCCGCCGCTGGCTCGGGGAGAATATCGCGATGTCCTTCAGAAGCCGATCCCTCTCCACAAAACGGTCGGTGTCACCGGAATTCTCGAAACGGGGATCAAAGTGATCGACCTGCTCTGTCCCTTCATCAAGGGGGGCAAAACCGGCCTGTTCGGAGGGGCCGGCATCGGCAAGACCGTTCTCATCACGGAGTTCATGCATGCCATTGTCGCCCTGCATCACGGGGTGTCTGTGTTTGCCGGTGTGGGGGAGCGGATTCGCGAGGGCCATGAGCTGTGGCACGAGATGCAACAGGCCGGCGTGATGCCGCAAACCCTGATGGTATTCGGACAAATGGATGAGTCCCCGGGGGTGCGGTTCCGCGTGGGGCTGACGGCCTTGACCTATGCCGAATATTTACGCGATACGCTGCGGAAGGAAGTGCTGTTTCTCATCGACAACGTATTCCGATTCGTCCAGGCCGGAAGCGAAATTTCCGGATTGCTCGGACGGATGCCCGCCACGGTCGGATACCAGCCGACCCTGATGACCGAGGTGGCCGAACTGCAGGATCGCATCACGTCCTCGACCCACGGCGCGATCACGTCCGTGCAGGCCGTGTATGTCCCGGCTGACGACATGACCGATCCGGCCGTCAATAGCATTCTGAGTCACCTCGACACGGTTGTCATTTTGACGCGGTCCCAAGCCAGCCAAGGCATCTACCCGGCCGTGGACCCGCTGCAGTCCACCAACAAATTGATGGATCGGCACTTTCTCGGCGATCAGCACTACACGACCGCGGAGAGGGTCCGCGAGCACCTCGCCCGGTACCGCGAGTTGGAAGACATCATCACCATGCTGGGTATCGAGGAGCTGTCTCAGGCGGACCGCCGCATCGTCCTGCGCGCCCGCAAGCTGCAGCGATACCTGACCCAGCCGTTCCACGTCACGGCGGAGCTGACCGGCATCCGGGGTGTGTCGGTTCCTCTGGCCACCACCCTCCAGGATTGCGACGCCTTCCTGAGCGGCCAGTACGACGACGTGCCGGAAGAACGGTGCTACATGCGCGGCTCCATGAGGGAGACCTGAGGGCCATGCCGTTCGTGCTCCACCTTCAGAGCGCCACGCAATACGAACGCCTCGACGGCGTCACCAGCTTCGTCGGGGAGGATGATTCCGGCATGTTCGGGATTCTGACGGGACATGCGCGCCTGATGACTTCGTTGGTGTTCGGCCTGGCGCGCTTCCGAACGGCGGAGGCCCCCTGGCAGTTTCTCGCGCTGCCAGGAGCCTTGCTCTATTGCGTCGGCAACGAACTCTTTGTCAACACCAGGCGGTATCTGCGCGACGAAGATTACGGACGCATCAGCCAGGCGCTGGACGAACAGCTCCTGGCGGAGGAGACGGCGCTCCGGAGCCTCAAAGACAGCCTGCACCGCCTGGAAGAGGAAATGTTCAAGCGCCTCTGGAAAATGGGGCGAGGCGGAGAGCCCCGAACATGAACAACCACCAGGCGTTCAAGAAAAAGGTCGAGCGGCAGGTGGAACGGATGCGACAGGCCGAACGAGACCGTCCGACGCTGCTGGCGCAAACCGCCTATATCGGGACGCTCGGCCTGATGTTCGTCTTGCCGGTTGTCGTGGGTGCGTACGTGGGGCATTGGCTCGACGGCTTCTTCGAAGGCTATTCGATCCGGTGGACCCTGAGCATGATCGTACTGGGGGTGATCGTGGGCGCGGTGAATGTCTACCTGTGCATGAGGGAATAACGGATGGGACAGACAGGACATGCGGGCGGCCCCCTGTTCCACATCGGCCCGGTCGGCGTCACGCAGGCGATTGTCACGACCTGGGGCATCATGCTGGTGTTGGCGCTGGCCTGCTGGCTTGGTACCCGTCGCTTGCGCCTCGATCCAGGTCCGGCCCAGGTCGTGTTGGAAGGAGCTTTGACTTCGATCGACGGAGCGATTCGTGCCGTATTGCCTACCCAGTCACAACGGGTGCTGCCCTTCATCGGGACTTTGTGGGTCTATATTGTCGTTGCTAACCTGAGCGGGTTGATCCCCGGCGTGGAGGCCCCGACTGCGGATCTGTCGGTGACGTCGGCCCTGGCCATCCTGGTGTTCCTGTCAGTCCATTGGTTCGGCATCCGCGCGGAAGGGGTACGGGCCTATCTCCGCCACTACCTTGATCCCTCTCCGATTATGCTGCCGTTTCATATCCTCAGCGAGATCACCAGAACCCTGACGCTGGCCGTCCGGCTGTTCGGCAACATCATGAGCCTTGAGATGGCGGCGCTCCTGGTCTTGCTTGTGGGCGGGTTGCTGGTGCCCATTCCCCTTTTGCTTCTACACATCGTCGAAGCGCTGATCCAAGCCTATATCTTCGGCATGCTGGCGCTGGTCTACATCGCGGGCGCGATCCAGGCCCAGCAACTCAAACGACAAAAAGAAAAGGAATAAACCGATGCGCGACATGACCTGGTTTGCCACATTCTCGACGGCGTTTGCCGCGCTGTCGATCGCGATCGCCACGATAGGACCAGGGATTGCCATGGGTATCGCGATCAGCAAAGCCCTAGAGGCTTTGTCCCGCCAGCCTGAAGCGGAAAAGTCCATCATGCGGACCCTCTTCATCGGTCTGGCGATGATCGAATCCCTGGCGATTTACTGTCTGGTGATCGTCTTGATCATCCTGTTCAGGAACCCGCTCATCGAGTATATGCTGAAGTGAGAGGGGACGCCCCGGCCCCGACGTGCCGGTACGTCAACGGTCTCCGGATCCTGCTGCGAGTAGGTGAGACGTGGAATTGAACTGGTCAACATTTGTCCTCGAGATCGTCAATTTTCTGGTTCTGGTCTGGATCCTGGCGCGATTTCTCTACAAGCCCGTCCTGAACGCGATTGAAGAGCGCAAAGCCAGTATCGACAACACCCTCACGGCTTCAGAGCATGCCCGGGTCGACGCGGAAGCCTTGCGCCGGCAGTATGAGGAGCGTGTGGAGGATTGGGAGCGGGAGAAAGAGACGGCGCGATCGCAGCTGGTGGAGGAACTCGCCGCGGAGCGGGCTCGATCGATGGAGGCGCTTCGCGCCCAACTGGATCAGGAGCGCGAACGGGCCAGGGTTGTCGAGGAGCGGCGCGTGCGCGAGGCGATTCAGCGGGCCGAGGAAACCGCGATTGCGCAAGGCGGACAGTTCGCCGCTCGCCTGCTGTCACGGCTGGCCGGGCCCGAGCTTGAGGCCCATATCGTCGATCTGTTGCTGGCGGATCTACAGGAGCTTTCCGAGGACCGGCTTCAGGCGATCCGGACGGGTGTCGCAGGAGAAGCGGCTCCCCTCAAAGTGACCAGCGCCTTTCCGCTCACGTCCCGTCAACGCGAGGCGCTGGTCGGAGCGATTGGGAAGCTCGCGGGGCGGGAGGTTGCCTGTGAATTCCTCGAAGACACGCGCCTCCTGGCCGGCGTACGAATCAGTGCCGGCCCCTGGCTCTTGTGTGCGGACCTGCATGGCGAACTGGGGTTCTTCGCCGAGGCGGCTCGCCGTGGACAATAACGGGGGCATCGGCAATTCTCTTCTGGCCGGGCAAGCAGCCCGGTTGCAACAGTATCGTTTTGAGCTCCGCGTGTCCGAACGGGGGACGGTCCTGTCTGTCGGGGATGGCATCGTCTGGATCAAAGGCTTGCCCTCCGCCGCCATGGAAGAGATCTTGAATCTCGAGGACGGCAGCCGCGCGCTGGTGTTTCACCTCGCCAACGGCATGCTCGGCGGGATCCTCCTCCACCAAACCGACACGCTGACGGCGGGGGCCGCCGCCTGCCATTCCGGCCAACAACTCAGTATTCCGGTGGGCCATGCGTTGCTGGGGCGAGTCGTCGATCCACTGGGCAACCCGCTTGACGGACTGGCAGCCCCCGACTGTCCCGGTCGGCGGGCGCTCAACGCTCCGTCGCCGCCCATCGTCGCACGGGATTTCGTTCGCAAGCCGCTATATACGGGCAGCAAAGTGATCGACACCTTGATCCCCATTGGAAAGGGGCAGCGCCAATTGATTATCGGCGATAACGGCATCGGCAAGCGCGCGCTCGCCCTCGACACCGTGATCAATCAGCGTGGGAAAGACGTGTTCTGCGTCTATGTCATGGTCGGGCAAAAACGATCGAGCGTCGTCACCACCATCGAGACCCTGCGCCAATACGGAGCCATGGAGTACTCCACAATCGTGGTTGCGGAAGCCACCGACCTGCCAGGCCTCAAATATTTGGCTCCGTTTGCCGGGTGCGCCGTGGCCGAGGAATGGATGTGGCAAGGGAAGGACACCCTGGTGGTGTACGACGATCTTTCGACCCATGCACAGACCTACCGCGAACTCTCGCTCTTGCTGCGCCACCCGCCGGGCCGGGAAGCCTATCCCGGCGACATTTTCTTTTTGCATTCGCGCCTGCTGGAACGGTCCACCTGTCTCGCCCCGGATTTTGGGGGCGGCAGCATGACCGCCATCCCGGTTGTCGAGACGAATGAAGGCGAGATCGCGGCCTATATCCCGACCAACCTGATTTCGATCACCGACGGCCAGGTCTATTTCGACAAGCGTCTGTTCGCCTCGGGTGTGCTCCCCGCGATTGATGTGACCAAGTCGGTCTCGCGGGTCGGCGGGAAGAGCCAGCATCCTCATATCAAGAAGACAGCGGGGCGCATGAAACTCGACTACCTGCAGTTTCTCGAACTGGAGGTCTTCACGCGTTTCGGGTCCCGGCTCGAGGCGTCCATGGAGGCCAAAATCAAACGGGGGCGAATCCTGCGCGAGATTTTCAAGCAGGAGCGGCTGTC
>JAGWTI010000080.1 GCA_028876065.1 Nitrospirota bacterium | reverse complement strand
TCGCACGGCCTGCTCACGGAATTCCTTCGTGTACTTCTGTCGCGGTAATGTTTCCATCCAACACCTCCAGCCCGTAAATATAGCAGGTTGAAGGCGTCTACTTTTTCGATCCTAGCTCACTTTCGGTGCGACCGGGCCAGGTTGGAGGCGTTTCTTGAGGCGGCGAGCTTGTCACGAGTGCCGCTCGTCTTCGAGTTCCGCCACGAGTCCTGGTTTATCGAAGAAGTCTATCGCCTTCTCAGGCGGCACAACGCCGCCCTCTGCATCGCGGACTCGCCCGACTATCCCCGCCGGGACGTAGTCACGGCCGACTTCATCTACTTCCGGTTCCATGGCCGGACAGACCTGTTTGCCTCCCGCTATTCCCACGCCGAGTTACAGACGGAAGCCAAGATCATCCGGCAATACACAGGGGACGGCCTGAAGGTCTTTGTGTACTTCAATAACGATGCGCTGGGCCATGCCGTGGATAATGCCAGGACGCTGATTCGTTTACTGGCGGGGAGGCGGAGAACGGTGGAGTCGGAAAGAGGCTAGTGCTCTATCTGAAAGACCTCCGGGTAGCGTCGAACGAGTTTCGCATAGAACTCCGGATAGAGCCGGAGCGCGCAACGGGGACATACCGTGTGGGTCACCAAAGCTTCCTCGTGTGTGCCGAGCGGTTGACTCAGCTCATGCCAGCTCCCGTCCTTGTCACGAATCGTTCGACATGACGCGCAGACCGTGAACCATGATCCGGCGGTCACCATAATCCAGTTCTCCTTCCCGTGATTATAAGAGGCGGTGGATGAGCGCGATCTCGTCCGCCAACCGTTGACCTCTCCACCGCAATCCTACGCAAGAGCCGTACCAGGGTTACCAGGGTCTGGCGCGGTGAGGAGGGAGAGGCCAGGCGAGAATCATAGAGAAGCCGGGATCGCTTGAGACGGGTCGGCTTGTGCTTGATGTGGGGACCTGATGGATTGTCTTGCGCACGACCTGGGGCAATCGGGAGTGACACTATTTGTCTCCGGGAGCAACGTCTTGCGCACATAGAAAGCGACGACAGTCGTTCCCGTGCGAAAATGAATGGCCAGCAACGTGTCCACGAGCGCAAGCAGCTGGGCCGGAACTTGCACTGACCAGGCAGGTTGTGGCTTGGTGGCCTGCAGACGGTCGTGCGCAGCTTGACGTGCCACGACTAATTTCCTAGGATGACCTCTCGGAGAGAGGCGCGCGTCTAAGGGTCTGTCGCGTTCCCCGCTGGAGAGCGAGATGTCGAAATCTTCCGGTCTGGAGTCGGCGGTTCCCGGCCTCTTGCTCCCTGAGCCTCGCCGGCCCGTCTCGTTCGAACTGACCTCCCCCGCATCGCAACTCGTCTTATTGCAAATCCTGTTCACCATCGTGTGGGCCTACGAACTGTTGTTCAGCCCGGACGAGGTGTTGTCCATGGAAGCCAAGGAATGGGTGATCCTGGGTTTGCTGGTGCTGGTGTCGGCCTTGCTGGTCTTGCCCAAGGAGGTCCTGGAGACCGGCCGGTTGTCCGGCGCCTTGGTAGTGGGTGATACGGTCATCGCGAGTGCGCTGGTCTATTTGTCTGGGAACGGCGTGTCCGATCTCTACTTGACCTACTTTCTGATCGTCTTGCTCGCCGCGACGACCCGATCGCTCAAGCAAATGCTCGGGCTGTCCGTGCTCCTCTGTGCGGCCTACGGGGTCGTCCTGTACCTCGAGTTCATGGCCGACGAAGCCATCCGGGAGGGGCACCTCTTGAGGTTGCCGCTCCTTCTGATCATGGCGATCTTTTATGGGGTGGCCACCGAGCGGGTGCGCCGGGTCAGCGATGAGAAATCAGGCCTGCTCGATTACATCGCCGAGCGGAAACTGGCGGAAGAAGAGCGGGAACGGTTGATCAAGGAACTCCAGGAAGCGATGGCCAATATCAAAACCCTTCGCGGTTATTTGCCCATCTGCGCCCACTGCAAAAACATTCGGGACGATAAGGGCTATTGGCGCAACGTCGAAGAATATGTCCGTGCCCATGCAGACGTGGATTTCAGCCATGGGATTTGTCCGCGCTGCCTCGAAAAGCATTTCCCCTCCTAGTCCGGATGTTGAAAACGACCCCCGGCGTCGTTCTCGCATCGCTCAAAGCCTGCAACGTACACAAGGAGTACGTCTCGGCTTTTCGCTCGCTGCGGCCTTGCCGGACGGTCGTTTTGAACATCCGTGACGGTTCTAGAACCCGGCTGGCCGTTGGAGATTTCGCGACGAACCTTTGAATAAGGTGGGCTGGCGATCCTAGTTTACAAAGGCGACTTGGCGCAGCGGAAGCCGATCGACGGGCTGCGCTGATCGGGCGGGGCGCCGCTGCGCGTGGCGGCCCGCAACATGGCGGGCTTGCTCTTCCAGGATCCGCCCCGGACTCCTCTATAACGGCCCGTCGAGGGGCCGGGCGGGTTGCGTTCGGGAATCACGGAATAGTAGTCGAACCCGAACCAGTCCTGCACCCATTCGGCCACGTTCCCGGCCATGTGGTGCAATCCGTACGGGCTCCGTCCTTCTTCTCCGCTCTCCACGGCTGCGACCAGCGGAATCTCGTGGGCATGGTATTTCCCGAAGACCGCTAACTCTGCGTTGGGTTTGGCCTGACCCCAGGGAAACAACCGGCCTTCGCTTCCACGGGCGGCCTTTTCCCACTCGGCTTCCGTCGGCAGGCGTTTGCCCTTGGTCCGGCAGAAGTCCGCCGCGTCGCTCCAGGTCAGGTAAAGCGCGGGCCAGCGGGTGAGGACTGGGTCGGGCATGGCATGGACGGTGATGACATGCCAGATGAGTCGTTTCAGTTCCTCAGGCGGTTCGCGCTTCTGTTGGCGGAGGAAGGCCAGGTATTCGCCGAGACTCACCTCGTCCCGGTCCATCTCATAGGCATCCAGCCAGATGCGCCGTTGCGGCAGCTCCGTATCGTCGAACTGGGTGTCCATGCCGTAAGGGTCGTCGTCCACGCGCTGGCTTCCGAGAAGGAACCAGCCGGCCGGAATGGCGACCATGGGAGAAGGACTTGCCAAGCCGGCGATGGCGGCGAGGCGGGGTTCCAATTGTTTTGGGTTGACCGGCTGGGCGAGGGCGGTCTGCGGCGTCCAGCAGGCCGTCATTGCGCCGACCACGAGCGCAACGACCAGCACGGCCTTGGGTTTGGAAAAGAAGATAATCACGATGATTACGGGGATTCTAGGGGGATTGGTCCGAGAAGGCAAACGCCGCCGAACGGAACGGTTTGACCCTGGTCCTCGGGCGCGTTATCGTGCCGACATGCTTGTGCGGCGATCGGCTCGAGTGGCGGGTGCCCTTGTGGTTGTCTGCTTGTTGGCGGTTTTGGGTGAGGGCTTGGCGGCCGACCGATCCGGTTTCAAGCCGGCGCGAGTTCCCGCGGACGAGTATCCGGTCTATACGCATATCATCGAGACCAAGTTTCTCACGTCCCAGACCGAACGGGTGCTCATCGGGCGGCTGACGGCAACCAGGTTGGGCCCGGGCGAACAAGATATTCCGAGCCAGGCCTACTTCCGTGATCGGCAACCGTTCGCGGGAGGCCTCGAGCCGGAGCTGGTCATGGATTTTATTCTGAAAAACCGCAAGCCGGCCCGCCTGGAAGACAAGCTCACGCTCAATGTGCCCTATCGGTTCGTCTCGGACGAGGGGATCGAGGAGCCGGAGGTGTCGCTTGCGCCGATCCCGGCATCTGCCCCGGCATTGACCCAGACCGTTTCTCCGGTCGTCGGCATCCTGAGGTTGTCGCGCGTGGGGTTCACGTCGCGATTGGATCGGGCCTTGGTCTATGTGGAGGACAATCGTCCGGACGGCAGCGGCAGCGGATTCCTCATGTGGCTGCGCCGGCAGGGCACGGGGTGGGAATTTCTGGACACGGAAGTGCTCTGGGTCGCCAGGCCGGAGTGAGGCGCCGGACGGTTACAGGCCGATCAAATCCAACAAGAGACGGCCCAGGAAGAGGTACCCTTTGCGATAAGTCGGCAGTTTTGAGTGCCCCCACTTGCGCAGGGATTCGTGGCTGGCCACTTCCGCCACGCGGAAGCCTTTCCTCAGGCAGCGGGTCACCATCTGCTGTTCGATGTCGAAATCGTTGGCCGTGAGGTTCAGCGCTGCCGCCACCGGCTTGCGAATCGCCCGAAATCCGTTCAGCGCGTCGGTGATCCTGACGTTCCAGCGGTAATTGATGGCGATCGTGATGATGCCCCCGCCGATGCTCCGCAAATAATTGTCGAGGTCGCCGTGCCATTCGTCGCTGCCGCCCCGGTGCCGCGAGCCGACGACCATGTCGGCTTGGTCTTGCAGGATCGGAGCCAGCAGCGAGGGGATCGAGGTTGGATCGTGGGACCCGTCGGCATCGATGAAGACCAGAATGTCGCCGCTCGCTTCCGCGATGCCCAGCCTGAGGCCTGCTCCTTTGCCACGGCCGTTGTCCACGACCACGCGGGCTCCGGCCTGCCTGGCCAGGTCGGCCGTGCCGTCGGTGGAGTGGCCGTCCACCACGAGAACCTCATGCGCATAAGGTGCGACGTCGCGCACCACGGTGGCGATGCCGCCGGCCTCGTTCTTGGTGGGGATGATCACGGTGACCTTCGGCGCGTCGCTCATGCCGATCTCTCCTGGGACGAGGGGGAAGCCACGGCCAGCATCGTATCAAGGGGGACGGAGAATGGATAGCGGGACAAGGGTTTCCATCTCCCGATCGTTCCTCGAAGCAGGGTGGTCAGCAGGGGGTTGGTCTGCGTCAGCAGTGCGAGGACGTATTCCAGGGTCAAGACCTTCGTGGTGCGTCCGTGCAACTGTTCCACCCGCAGGCCGCATTGCGCGAGGAGCAAGCGGAGTGTGGGCGGGGTGAAATAGGTCAGGTGTTCCGGCGGCCGTATCCACGGGTGTCGCGTTCCCATCACGCGGGGCAGCCAGCCGGCCATGTTCGGCGTCTCGATCACGAGTTTCCCGTCCGGCGCCAACAGGCGGCGGGCTTCGGTCAGGCAGGTGCGGGGGCAGAAGACATGTTCCAGCACGTCGAACAGGGTGATCACGTCGAACCGGTCGTCGACGAAGGGCGTTTCCTCCGAGCGTCCGGCGACGACTCGGATATGCTGCGTCCGGGCTGCGTGTCGGGCGGCCTCGACGGACGGCTCGAGGCCCATGGCGTCCCACCCGACGGCTGCCGCTGCACGAACGAAAAATCCTCCGCCGCACCCGATGTCCAGCAGCCGGCCTTTGGGGCCGGCCGGGCTGAGCAGTTGAAGGCGCAGCCGTGCCGTGGCGGTCTTGACCGCCTCGTGCAGCAGGTGCTGCGCGCCAGCTGCATTGTCGTGCGAGGGTGAAAAATAAGCCCGTTGATACCAGGCGTCGAGCCAGGTCCGGCTGGGCCTGGGGTTGACGTACCGTAACGTGCAGCGGCGGCATTGGACGATCGAAAACCCCTGTTTGTCGTATCCAGGCCGAGCCTGGTCCTCGTTGCACGCGGGGCACCGTATGTGTGTCAGGGGTAGCTCGACCATCGGCGTTATGGGGCCGGCTGGATGGTTGATTCGTTGAGATGCCGGCGGAGCAGTTCCAGGTTCTGCCGGGCGATCCTATCCTCCGGGGCCAACAGGATGGATTGTTCCAACGCCCGTTCCCCCTCGCGATACCGTTCTTGCTTGGTCAGTGCGACCGCCAGGTTGTTCCATGCGCCATAATCCGTCGGGTCGAGCGTCAAGGCCGCCCGGTAGGCCTGTTCGGCCTCCGGCCATTGGCGAGCCAGCCTGGCCAAATCGCCGAGAAAATTGAACGCCCGATGGCGCACAGAGGCCGGTTGGGTCGGCTCCGTCAACTTGTTCAAGAGCGCCCGCGCTTCGTCCATCCGTCCGGCCAATCCCAGGGCATGGGCCAGGTACAACTCGTTATCGGGATTCTGTTCCACCCCGCGCAGCCGCTCGTAGATCTCGATGGCCTTCTCATACTGTCTGTCCTGCTCATAGGCATAGGCCAGGTTCCGCTCCAGACTCGGCAGGTCCGGCATGGGCATCGGCATCCAACAGAAGAGGCAGGCCCCTGCCAGGAGGGCCGCCGGGGGGACCCAGGCGCGAGCCTGGCCGGTGCGCACGCGGCGGAAGCTCTCCGTCATGCCGGCCGCCGCGAAGAGGATGAGCAAGCCGACGATGGGCAGGCGATACCGGGTGGAGACCCAGAAGGGAAGCAGAGACAGCAGATAAAAGGCCAGGCTCAGATACAAGATTCCGAGTTCGCGTCGCCGAGGGTAGAGCAGGATCAACCCGACGAGGACAAACGGACCCACCAGCCAATAAGCGGGGAGGGGGGCGCGCAGGACCCATGAAAACCGCTTGAAGATCTCGATCGAGTGGTTGTCCGGCAACTCTTCTTTGTTCCAGAACCGCAGGATGCGCTGGCCGACCATGCGGGCTTGCGTCAGCGGATGTTCCAGCGAAAAGGCGAGACTCTTGTGTCGCCAATAGGTGCCGACTTCGGCCGGCGTCATGCGGTGGCCGGTTTCGGCCTCCGCGCGGCGGTGAAAATCGATCCGCTCGAAGAGCGACGTGGGACGGACGAAGGGCACCGGCGCCAAGTCCCCGGTCTGGTTGGCCGGATTGTTGGCGGTATACAGCACTTGTCCGCCGGAGACGGTGATCAGGATCCAATCCCCCGACACCAGCTTGTTACGGATCGTGACGGGGGCGATCACCATGGCCACCCCCAGCGACAGCGCGAGGGCCGCACGGGGCATCGTCCGGCGTTCGAGCGAGGCGACGATCAGGATCAGACAGGCTGCGACCAGCGCCAGGGCGTTGATTCGGCTGAGCGATAGGAGGCCGACCGTGACTCCCGCCGACCAAAACGCCAGCCCCGTGGGTCTGGCCAGGGCGCCCAGGATGAGCAGGACGGAGCTATCCAGGAGAAACAAGGCGACCGACTCCTTGAGCAACAGACCTTCGAAGTACAGAAACGGCAGGTAGGTGGCGGCCAGCAGGCCGGCGACTTTCGCGGTGGTCGGCTCGAACAGCCGTTGTGCGATCCGGTAGAGGATGAGCACGTTCAGCGTGCCGAGGAAGACTTGGACCAGACGCACCATCAGGTAGCTGTGGCCGAACAGGCCGTAGATGAGCGCCAGAAAGTAGGCCGGCAAGGGCGAATCGTAATAGGGATAGTCAAGGAAGGTCTGGCCGGCCACGAGCGCCTGGGCCCAGGCGTCATACATGGCTTCGTCCGTGATGGGGTGGAGAAAGTAGGGGCTGTCGAGGATGGTGGCGAGGTAGAGCAGCCGGAGCAGCAGGGCTCCGAACACGAGGCGGGCGTCGAAGCTGCGCCACCAGCGAGGCGGTTGCTCAGGTTCAGGCGCCGAAGGCTCCATGGCGAGGGAGTATACCGGTGTGTGGAAGGCTACACAACGGCGCCGTGTTTTCCCGGTGTCCAACTCAGGGGGCTTCGTTCGCCGGTGATGGATGCACGACCGGGCACGATCCATGTACAATGAGTTCACAGAGGGAGGCCCAAGTGAGTGCTCTCATTCGCAAGACGTTTTCCGTGCCGCCGCTGGGCTGCAACTGCTCGATTCTGAGCGATCCGGTCACCAAGCAGGCGATCGTGGTGGACCCGGGGGGCGCCCCTGAGCAGATTCTCCAAATGGTCGAGGCCCTGGGACTGACGGTGGTCAGCATTCTGCACACCCATGCCCATTTCGATCATTTCTTGGCGTCCGGCGCCATGAAGCAAGCGACAGGCGCGATCTTGTGTTTGCACGAAGCCGACCGGCCGCTGTGGGAGCTGTTGGAGACGCAGTGCCGTCTCTTCGGAGTGCCCTACCGGCCGGTTCCTTTGCCCGACTACTGGATCAAGGACGAGGAGAAACTGCTTCTGGGCGGGATCGAGGGACGGGCGCTGCATACACCGGGGCACACGCCCGGCTCCATGTGTTTTCATTTCGGGCAGGAACAACTGGTGCTGGCGGGCGATACCCTCTTTCGCGGCGCCATCGGGCGGACCGATCTCTGGGGCGGCGATTACGATGCGATCGAGCAGTCCATCCGCGAACGGCTCTACACGCTGGAGGAAGCGACCCGCGTCATTACCGGACATGGACCCGAGACACAGATCGGGATCGAGAAGGACTCAAATGCGTTTATCAGAGCCTAACCGCTTTCTGTTCTCAAGGGGGGCGCCATGAGACAACTCCATAAATGGCTCTGGTTGGGGGTTCTGGTCGGATGGGGATCGATGCTCGCCGGTTCCTATGCCGCCGCAGAAGGCGGGACGAAGACCGAGCAGGTCCAGATCAAGGACGTGGAGGTGCGCCTGTCTGACCGGGGGCCTGTCGTCTTGCTGAAGGCGGAACAGCGGATCATCCCGATCTTCGTAGATCCGACGGTGGCCGGGTCCATCCATGGGGCGATCACGGGGGAGAAACTGGCCCGGCCCCTCTCCCACGACTTGATGCACACGATTTTGAACGCCTTCGGAGGCAAGGTGACCCAGGCGGTGATTACGCTCAAAGACGCGACGTACTATGGCGCCTTGACGGTGGCGATGCCGAGCGGGGTGAAGGTCTTTGACAGCCGTTCTTCGGACGCGATCGCCTTGGCGATCCATTTCAAGGCGCCGATTCTGGTCGGGCGGGATTTGTTGGAGTCGGCCGGCCAACTGGTGCCGGGGTCCAAGCAGCTAGCGCTGTGACGGCTTGTTCGGTTGGCGGGGAGCGGGCTCCTTCTCCTGGGCCATCCGCTCCGACAGGAGCTTGAGCCGCTTCTCCGTGGACTGTTTGATGAACGCCATGTTTTCTTTGAGGTGCTGCTCCTGGGAGAGCTGGCCTTCCTGCCGACGCTTGAGCTGAGCCAACCCGAATTGGGAGATTTCCGCCACCGATTCCTGGTTCAGTTGCTTCCAGACCTGCTCGCAGCGGGGCTGCTGGAGCGGCGGATACTTGTCGCAGGGCGGGTCCGCCGAGTCGGCCCCTGCGGGCCAGACGAGGCAGACCAACAGGAGAACGATGGCGCGTCGGGTCGGCATGGTTCCGTTCCAGAAAGGGTTGCATGGTAGCACAGCCGAGATGGTTTGACGCAGCCTATCTCGCCACCCTGGCAGGCGAGCTGCAAACCAGCATGAAGCGCCTGCTGTTCGACCTCTGCGACGACCTGGAGGCGCACTATCCCCGTCAGGCGCGGGCCTTGGCCTTGCCGCTCGACTACGTGCGGTTCCTCGGAAGCAGGCTGACGCGGGAGGATTGTTCGACCGGCAAGGTCGTGGGCTGGATCGAAGAGCTCAACGACTTGGTCTACTTCGTTGATCTCCGGCAGCAATTGGCGCGAGAGCGGGATCGTCGGACCTTTGTCGCGCAATTGGCGCTCGAGTGTCAGGAGAAATTTTTCGAACATAGTTACCGCGAAGAGTTGTTTCCTCAGGGCCGGCCGCAAGCGGTGGGACTCGACCGTCGGTTGGATCGGCTCTGCCTGCGCCTGGCCCGGCAGGTCGTGCAAGAATCCTTGTTCCTGGTGCCGGGCCTGCCTTGCCTCTGGTTGGCTCGCACCAAAGGATCGAGGAGGCGGGCTCCGTGGACCGTGCTCTGCGACCTGAGCGGCAGTTTCGAGCGGGCGGAGTTGCCGGGGCGGGTGTATGTGGGGCTGGAGGGAGCCTCCCTCATCCCTCCTGCGACGTGGCGAAAGCGTCTGGCGGCCAACAGCGCCACAAGCAACTTTGTGATCGAACAGAGCGGGATCACGCTGACCGTGGACGGCAGCGCGACGCTCCTGTGGGACGATGCCCAGCAGCCAGCCTCCCGGTGGACACTCGTGCCGCCTCACGGGCTGAGGCCGGGGCTGACCCTCGGCCCGGCTCTGGTCTATGGGAAAGATCTCACGCCGGCGCGGCTGGCGGCTCCTCCCAAAGGACTGGACGAACAGATCAATCGAGCCTGGGCTGTCGTCGAGGCAGCCTGGCCCGAGGGGGCCAAGCTGCTGGCCCTGTTGACGACGCGTATCCTGCCGTTGCAGGCGCGGGGCGTGGTGAGCTTCAGCTATCGTCACCGGCCCGGCCTGTCCTTCATCAATACCTTCGACCGGGACCGCCTGGATCTGATCGACGACTTGATCCACGAAAACAGCCACCATCACCTGAACCTGCTGCTGCGCAAGTTCGACATGCGGCGGGGCGACCACAATCAGGAAATCTTCTATTCGCCATGGCGCCGCTCGTTGCGGCCCTTGCACGGCATCCTCCACGCCACGTTTACCTTCACCATGGGCGCGATGCTCTTCGAGCGGCTGTCGGCATGGGCCGAGCGGGGCCTATCGCCGGCGAGGTTGCGGGCCTTCGGGCTGGCCGAGCGGGACATCCTGCGGGCCAGGGCTCGCTGTCTGGAAGAGGTCGAGTCGGTCCGCTACTCCCTGCACGACCTGACCTGGGCCGCGGAACGGCAGCGGTGGCTCAGTCCTGCCGGTGTGGCGCTGGTGCGGGCTCTGGATGCCGGCATTGCCACGGTGCGCCGCCGGATCGCTCCCTGGCGATCCTCCGTTATGCGCTCGCGCTACGGCCCTCTCCTCAGGCGCCATGTCCGCGAGTTGGAGCGGGCCCGCGCGATCTATGGCCGGCCGCGCGGTTGAACGCATCGCCGTTGCCTGCCCCGTCTTCGCGCCCCCGGCGGTTTTGCTTCGCACGCCCCGTTGGTATAAGCTGCTCCGACGAACGGGCGCGGGAACGGTCAGGCACAGGGCTCGATTCCCATCCGCCGGGACAAGGTGAACGCATGGAGGTTTCGACGCGACGGGAGGGCGATCAGGTCCACGTCACCGTCGCCGGACGGCTGGACGCCCACTGGGCCGATCGGCTTGCCGTGGAGCTGGAGGCCGCCGTCACCGACGGCGCCCGGCACATGCGGCTGGACCTCAACGGACTGGAGTTCATCAGCTCGGCCGGCCTGCGACTCCTGCTGCGATACTACAAGCAACTCCACGGACTGCACGGCTCGCTGGTCGTGACCGACTGTTCCGCGCCGGTCAAGATGGTGATCGCGCTGGCCGGCTTTGAGCACTTGCTGGGGCTGAGCTCCGCTGCCGGCCGGTCGGCGCCGTCCGGGGGCAAAGGGTCCCGCTCGGACGGCGGCGAACGGGTCGAGCTGGGGGCCGCCACCTACGAAAAATTCGAAACCGACTTGGGGGCTGCACTCGTGTGCCGGCTCATCGGCGGCGACGGCGCCAGGCCGCAGGCGGCGCCGTCGGATGCGGCATGCCGGACGATGCAGTTCCCGTCCGGCACCATGGCCCTCGGGATCGGCGCGTTCGGCCAGGACGCAGCCGAGTGCCGGGATCGCTTCGGTCGGTTCCTCGCCGCCGCGGGCGCCGTGGTTTCTCATGGGGCCGATGGCGCCGATGTGCCGGACTATCTGCTGCAGTCCGGAGCCTTTCTCCCCGATGTCCAGGTGCTGACCTGCCTCTCGTGCGAAGGGCCGTTTTCTCACCAGATTCGATTCGAGGCGAAGCCCGGCGCCGGCTCGGTACCGTTCGACCAACTGGTCGAGTCCTGTCTGGAGTTGGCCCATTGCGAGGCGGCCGGGATGGTGCTGTTGGCCGAGGCCGCCCGGGTCGTGGGACAGGGGCGGCACCCGTCGGCCCTCGGCGGTTCGCGGAAGGACGCCGAGGGGGCCGAGCGGCTGTTTCCGCGCAGCACGGTGCTGGCGGTCGGTATTGCGGCGCGGGAAGACCGTCCGGCGCTGGAGGATTGGCTGCGCCCGCTCGGCGCGTGTGCGTGGCCGAGCGGATGGTTTCACGCGGCGGTCTTTTCGTTTTGTCCGTTACGGGCCGGACTGGTGGACCTCCAGGAAGCCGTGGGCGCGCTGTTCGAGTCGGAACGACTCGAAGGTCTGCTGCAACCGGCCTCACGGGCCGGCGGCACGGAGGACGGGGGAACAAGCGAGTTCATCCGCGGGACTTGTTGGCTGGGGCCGTTGGGGCCGATCCAGCGCGAGCGAGGTCGGCCATGACGCGGCCTTCCGATAAAGGAACGGGCGGCTCGTCCTTCTTCTCCCGTCTCTGGCTCAACGCCGAGTGGAGCGTGGGGAGAAAGCTGATCCTGCTCACCGTCCCCCTGATCGCGCTCCTGTCGCTGGTGGCCGCCTACACGGAGCATGTGCGCAATGCCGTCCTGATGCAGGAGCGGCTGGGGCACCGGGCCAAGAGTCTGGCGCACCAGATCATGGCCGACCGACAATACTACGCCTCGGTCGTGGTCCCGCGCGTCAAAGATCTGGGCGGGACGCTCGGTCCGGACTACAAGGACGTGCACGGGCGGTTTCCGCTCCCGGCCACCTTCGTGCGCGAAGCCTCCGAGATCACGGCTTCGATCAAAAACGGCTTCACGGCCAATCTGATCAGCCCCTGGCCGATCAACAAGGACAAGGGACTCAAGGACCAGTTCCAGCGGGACGCCTTCGCCTATCTGTCCCAGCATCCGACCGAGCAGTTCATCCGTACCGACACCTTCGAAGGCCGGACGGTGATGCGCGTACTCACGGCCGACCTGGCGTCGGCCCAGTCCTGCGTCGCCTGCCACAACGACCATCCCCAGAGCCCCAAGCACGATTTCAAGCTGAACGATGTGATGGGCGGGCTGGAGATCGTCATGCCCATGGACAAGTACATCAAGGAAAGCGAACAGGACCTGATCCTGACGTTGGCGGGCGGGGCGGGGATGTGCGTGCTGGTCCTGGCGATCGTGACGTTCGGCAGCCGACGAGTAGTGAGCCAACCGTTGGCCCACCTGGCCGGCGACATGGAAGCCTTCGTCAGCCCGCGGCCTTATCGGACCGGCCAGACGGCGGCCCGCGTCGCCGGCGACGAAGTCGTGCACATCGCCGCCTCGTTCGAGCGGATGAAATCGGTCATCGCGACGCAACAGGCCGAGCTGCGGGATGCCAACCAGTTCCTGGAGCAGCGCGTGGTCGAGCGCACCGACGAGCTCCGCCGCACGATGGAAGAAAAAGAACGCATCGGCAGCGAACTGCGGATCGCCAGCGACATTCAAAAGTCCATCCTGCCCCGGACCTTTCCCGCCTTCCCGCACCGGGACGACTTCGACCTGTACGCCGAGTCCATCCCGGCGCGCGAAATGGGCGGAGACTTTTATGACTTCTTCCTGCTGGACCAGCATCGCGTCGGGCTGGTGATCGCCGACGTCTCCGGCAAGGGCGTGCCGGCGGCCATCTTCATGGCGGTGACCAGGACCATGCTCAAGGCCACGGCCATGCAAGGGGGCGCGCCCGGCGAGTGTCTGCGGCACGTCAACAACCTGCTCTGTCCCGACAACGACGCCGCGATGTTCGTCACGGTCTTGTACGCCATTCTCGACACGAGAACCGGCGCGCTCGACTACGGCAATGCCGGTCACAATCTGCCCTACCGGCTCTCCGGCCGGGGCGGCTTCACGGTGCTCGAGAATCCCGGCGGCATGGCCTTGGGGGTGGTGGAGGACAGCGTCTATCCGGTGAAGCGGGTGCAGTTGCAGGCCGGCGACGGCTTGTTCTTCTATACCGACGGGGTGACCGAAGCGATGGACGCGGCCGGCAACTTGTTCTCGACGGAGCGGCTGGAGCGGCTTCTGCGGCGCATCCAGAACGGATCGCCCACGGAGATCGTGCACGACACGGTGGCGGAGGTGCGGAACTATGCGGCCGGCGAGCCGCAGACGGACGACATCACGTTGCTGGCGCTCCGCTATCTGCAACCGCCGAGGGGGGCGCGGGCATGAGCCAGACGCTCAAGGTCACGCTGCACAACCGTCTCTCCGAGCTGGAGCGGGTCGGCGAGGTGGTGGAGTCGTTCGGGGAGACCCACCGACTGCCGCCCAAGGTGGTGCATGCCGTGACCCTCTGCGTGGACGAGGTGGTGACGAACATCATCGGCTATGCCTATGCGGATCAGGCGGACCATCGGATCACGCTGCGCCTGTCCTTGCAGGCGGACGAGCTGGCGGCGGAAGTCGAGGACGACGGCAAGCCCTTCAACCCGTTGGACGCGCCGGAGCCGGACCTGAGCCTGCCCCTGGAGGAGCGGCCGATCGGCGGCCTGGGCGTGCATTTCGTGCGCAAGCTGATGGACGGGGTCGAATATCGGCGGGAGCAGGGGAAAAACCTGTTAGTGATGAAGAAACACGTGTCGGCGTAGCCGGCGGACGTTGGTGAACGTGAGGGAGGAGCGCGATGGAGATTACGGAACAGAAAAAAGGCTCGGTGGTGCTGCTGGTGCTGACGGGGCGGCTGGACGCCGGCACCGCCGGCAAGCTGGAGGAGCGGCTGGTGAGCCTCATCAACGCCGGCGACCGCAGCTTTGTCCTGGACTTCATGCACCTGGACTACATCAGCAGCGCCGGGTTGCGGGTCTTGTTGATGGCGGCCAAGAAACTCAAGGGGCTGAACGGGCGGATCGTGCTCGCGTCGCTGAAAGACCATATCCGGGAAGTCTTCGACATCGCCGGCTTCTCGGCCATCTTTCCCACCTATGAGCAGCAGGACGCGGCGGTGGGCAGCTTCCAATAAACGGACGAGGAAGGCCATCATCAAAGGCCTGCGCAAACATTACGGGCCGGTGCTCACGCGACTGGCGGACTAGCGGTTGCAAATTTTTTTCACCTGGCCTAGAGTGAATCGCGTTGCACAAGGAGGCAGCTTCATGGCTAAGGGCGTCACAGAGCTAGAGCAAGCAGCCAAACGTCTTCCTCCGTCCAAGCGCGCGCAGCTTGCACATAGTTTGATTGCGAGTTTGGACGCCGGGAAGGATGTGGATGCTGAGTCCGCCTGGTTGGAAGAAGCCGAACGTCGGTATCAGGCCTATCGCCAGGGTCTTCTCACCCCGAAACCAGCCGCCGAAGTCTTCCGTGCAAGCCGCGCCAAGCTGAAATGATCTCCGTTGCCTTTCTTCCCCCGGCTGAGGAAGAAATGGTTGCGGCGGCTCAATACTATGAGGCACGCTCCCACGGGTTAGGCGCTGATTTTCTGGATGAAGTTGAGCGCAACGTCGAAGCCATTTCCTCACACCCACGCACAGCTCCTGTTGTTAAAGAAGGCATCCGCCGCCGACTCCTCAAGCGTTCCCCTTCGGTATTCTCTACGCCGTTGAGCCGAACGTTATTGTGGTACTGGCTGTGATGCACTTGCGAAGGCGGCCGGGTTACTGGGAGGAGCGTTTGAAGAAGCACTGACCGAGCAGCGCGTCCGCTATTTGTTCAACGGACTGAGCGAGCGTAGCCGATACCTTAACCAAACGGAGATGGCTATGACACAACAACAGAAAGAACTGGGACCCTTGGCCGCGTTGGCCGGAATATGGGAAGGGCAGAAGGGGGACGACACCGCGCCCTCCGACGATCGCGGGACGGAGCAGAACAAGTATCGCGAGCGGATCACCTTCGAGCCGATCGGATCGGTCAATAATCACGAACAGACGTTGTATGGCTTGCGCTATGCGACCACGGCCTGGCGCATCGGGGAGGAGACGCCGTTTCACGAAGAAGTGGGCTACTGGCTCTGGGACCCGAAGGAGAAACAGGTCCTGCGGTGCTTTATCGTGCCTCG
>JAGWTI010000008.1 GCA_028876065.1 Nitrospirota bacterium | reverse complement strand
GACATGGGCCTGTCGATGGAGCTTCATTGGCGCCCATCATAGCACCAGGGCGAGCAACAGACGGCTCCCAGCTCTCACCCCCACCCTGACAGGTGGGGAACTCCCGCTAAATTAGACGTCGGAGCTGCGGAGCGCGCATGTTGATCGCCGCGACAGCCGATCAGGCGAGGATCATTCTCCGAGCCATGAACCGGGTGGCTACGGCAGGAGGCGTGCGGCCGCTCACGGACGCCGGACGCCGTTCACTGCAAGCGGCCGGACGTTATATGTTCCAGGTCGCCGATCCACTCGAGATCGACACTCTGTCGCCTCTTTCCCCTCGGGAGCTTGCGTCGGCCCTGCCCGCGCCGTCCGTCGGGTCGATGGCTGCGCGGTTTTTGGCGGTCACGGCCCTGGTGGATGGGGAGCTGGATGCGGGCAAGATCACGCTGGTATTGGACTATGCCGCGGCGCTCGGCATCCAGGAGTATTATCTGCAACAGCTCCAGGCGGCGATCAGCGGGCGGCTGAGCTGGGCCCTGGCCGACATGACGCGCCAGAATATCAAGAGCCTGTGGGATCAACCGTGGCGCGACGAAGACGATGTCATGGCTTTGCTCCTGCCCTATCAGGGAAATCGGGCCGATCCGGCCCTGGTGGCGAGGCATGAAGCCCTGGGTTCCTTGCCGGAGGGCACCCTGGGGCGAGCCTATTGGAACATCTACAAGGCAAACGGCTATGCCTTTCCCGGCGATCCGCGCGGGGTCAACGAGGCCTTCGCCAGGCCCCACGATTCGACCCACGTGCTCAGCGGCTACGATACGTCCCCTCAGGGCGAAATCCTGGTGTCGACCTTCACGGCCGGCATGCATCCGAAGTTACCGATGGAGGGCCATATCCTGCCGGTGATTTTCAGTTGGCATCTGGGCATCGAGATCAACAAGTTTGCCGGCTCGGCGAGGGGCGCCTTGGATCCGGAAAAATTCTGGGTCGCCTGGGCCCGCGGGGCGGACACCAGAGCGGACCTGTTCGCGCCGGACTGGGACTTCTGGGCCGTGGCGGGGGAGCCGGTCGAATCCCTCCGGCGGCGATACCATGTCCCGCCCCTCGATCCGCGCCACGCGTCCGGTCCCGGCTGACGGACGCGCTCGGTTGCATTCCTCTTTGCGACTCCCCTACCATGAGCGAATGGCAGGTCCTGACATGATTCGTCCGATCCCCTTTGCCAATGCCCTGACGTTGACGGCCACCGGGCTGTTTGTGTTTCTCATCGGCCTGCGTGAAATGGCGCCGGTCTTCTTCGTCTACTTTTTCAACGCGCAGTTTTTCGGGGCGGACGTCGCCTCGCTGCTCCCCGCTCGACCAGGGCCGGCCAGACTGCTGGGCGATCTCTTGATCATGCTGGTCGGCGCCTGGCTGTTCGGCTATTGCTGGGCGTTCTTTTACAATCGTTGGACGAAATAGACGAGGCGATGCGGCAAGAGACCATCGGCGGATTGACGGTCCGCATGGCAGGTGGGACGGACGGGCACGGGAGCGGGAACGGCCCGCTCGTAATCCTCCTGCACGGGTTCGGCGCCCCGGGCGACGATCTGGTGCCGCTCCGGCCCTATCTGGATGCGCCGCACGGGACCCGCTTTGCCTTTCCGGTCGGCCCCCTGTCCTTGTCGATGGGGTTCGGCGAATCCCGGGCCTGGTGGATGCTGGATTTGGACCGGATCGCCAAGGACCGTGAAGCCGGACGTCCCCGCGATCTTTCGCACGAAGTGCCCAAGGGTTTGGCCGAGGCCCGCGAGAAGATACTGACCCTCTTGCACGACCTTGGCCACCGAGGAGGGGCCGACCCCAAGAAGACGGTCTTGGGCGGGTTCTCGCAAGGGGCCATGCTGGCCTGCGATGTGGCATTGCGGAGCCCCAGGCCCCTGGCCGGGTTGGTCCTCCTCTCGGGCACCTTGGTCTCGCAACGGGAATGGGAGCCGTTGATGCCGAAGCGGAAGGGGCTTCGGGTCCTGCAGAGTCACGGCACCCAGGATCCGTTGTTGCCCTATGGCCAGGCCGAACGGTTGCGCGATCTCCTCAAAGGAGCCGGAATGGTGGTAGACTGGATCAGCTTTCGGGGCGGGCACGAAATTCCCGACATGGTCCTCGGCCGGCTCAGCACGTTTCTTCGAACGGCCTTGGCCGGATGAATCGGGGCCTGCGGGTGGCGAGCGGGAGGGGTGAGCCCATGAGCGTCTCGTCCATCAGGAGGGCGATGCTGGCGCTGAGTCTGGTCGCTGGGCTTGGCGGCCCCGAGGTCTTTGGACAAGGGGCGCCGGACGGCAGCGAGCGGGACCAAGCCGGGGATCGCCAGGCGTCCAGCTCGGGTGAAAGCGCGCAGCTCAACCAGCAAGGGCAGAACGCTCAGAGCGGGAACAAAGGCCAGGAAGCCGAGAAGCAGCAATCGAGCGCGAGCCAACAGCCCGCCCACGAGAGCCGGCCGGACCGGCCTGCCCGTCCCGAGCGGCCGCCCCGCCCCGAACGGTTCCGCCGCTGACCTTCCGTATGCCGCCGCCGTCGGAGCCCATGACGTCCGGTGCCGTTCCCCGCACGTTCTGGCCGTTTCCGGCCTGCCTGATCCTCTGTCTGCTGCCGGTGCTTGCGCAAGGCGAGGAATCCCGGCCCGGCGAGCCGGCTCATACGGAAGATACGACCTGGCAGGTGTCCGTCACGCCGAACTATTCCAGCGGGGATTACGGAGCCGGGTCCAAGACCACGATCTGGTATGTGCCCCTCAGTCTGCAGCGTCAATTCAAAGACGGCGACCTCACCCTGGTCGTACCCTATGTCAGCGTCACCGGCGACTGTTCGGTGACGCTGCTCAGCGGCGTGCCGAACCGGACCAATCACCAATGCGGCTCTCCCACGCCGGATCGGGGCCGGCGCAAGCGCGACCCGGCGACACCTGATCCGATCGTCACCAACAGCGGGTTGGGCGACGTGGTGCTTCGCGGCCGTTATTATGTCGTCGACGGGACCGGCTTGGTGCCCACCCTTGCGGTCACGGCCCGGCTGAAGGTTCCCACGGCCGACGCCGACAAAGGGCTGGGCACCGGAGAGCCGGATGAAGGCGCGGGGGTCGAGTTGACGAAGGCGCTAGGCGACAAATGGGTGTCGTTTGCGGATGCGGGCTACACGTTCATCGGCAAGCCGCCCGGCGTGGACTTGCGCAACCAATGGTATTACGACGCGGGGCTCGGCTACTACGTCACGAAGGAGCTGTTGGTCAGCGGCTATTATGAATATTACCGCTCCCTGCTGGCCGGCTACCAGGCCCCGCAGGACTTCCTGTTCGCGGTCAACTATACGCTCTCCGGGGGCTGGGCGTTGAACGGGTCGACGCAGATCGGCCTGTCGGACGGGGCGCCGGCCTATGCCTTGTCGGTCGGGATCGCCTACGGTTTCTAGAAGCGCAGATTATCAGTTATCAGTTGGCAGTTCCGGAACCGATTACTGAAAACTGAAGACCGGCGACTCCTTGGTCAGATATCGGCGAACAGCCAGGGCGCTTCGGCTTTGCGCCGCTTCTCGTAGGCCGCGATGGCCGGTTCGTGCTGCAGGCTGAGCCCGATCGAGTCCAGTCCCTTGAACAGACAGTCCTTCCGGAAGGGGGCCACGTCGAAGCGATAGGTCGTCCCCTCGGGAGTCCTGACGGTCTGGGCGGCCAGGTCTATGGTGAGCTGATACCCGGGCTTGGCGGCGACGCCCTGGAACAGGGCCTGCACCTCCGCCGCTTTCAACACCACCGGCAGGATGCCGTTCTGGAAACAGTTGTTGTAGAAGATGTCGGCGAAGCTGGGCGCGATGATGCAGCGGAACCCTTGATCGAGCAGGGCCCAGGGGGCATGTTCGCGCGAGGACCCGCAGCCGAAGTTGTCGCGCGTGAGCAGGATCGTCGCGTCCCGATACCGGGCTTGGTTGACGAAGAACTCCGGGTCGGGCGATCCGTCCGGCTTGCGCCGCCAGTCGAAGAACAGCCCTTCGCGCAACCCCGTGCGTTTGATGGTCTTGAGATACTGCTTGGGGATGATCTGGTCCGTGTCCACGTTCAGCCGGTCCAGCGGCGCGACGAGTCCGGTCAAGGTGGTAAATGGCTGCATGGCGCTTCCTCTATTGTTTCACCGAGTCATTGCCGATTGTTTCATTGATGCAATAGGCAATGATCAAATCGTCAATTCCGTCAGGACCACGTCCTGATGTCCACGAAGTGCCCCTCGACCGCGGCGGCGACCGCCATGGCCGGCGACACCAGGTGCGTGCGGCCTCCCTTGCCCTGACGCCCCTCGAAGTTGCGGTTGCTGGTGGAGGCGCAGCGCTCGCCCGGCTGGAGGACATCGGCGTTCATCGCCAGGCACATGCTGCAGCCGGCTTCGCGCCACTCGAACCCGGCGTCTCGGAAAATCCGGTCCAGCCCCTCGGCCTCGGCCTGTTGCTTGACCAAGCCCGACCCGGGCACGACCATGGCCTGCACGCCCTGAGCGACCTTTTTCCCCTTGGCGAACCCGGCCGCCAGGCGCAGGTCTTCGATGCGGGAGTTGGTGCAGGAACCGATGAAGACCTTGTCGATCGCGATCTCGGTGATGGGCGTGCCCGGCTTCAACGCCATGTAGGCCAGGGCATGCTCCGCCGCCTGGCGCATGTTCTCGTCCTGCATGTCTTTCGGGTTCGGAACCTTGCCGTCCACGCCGATGACCATGCCGGGGCTGGTGCCCCAGGTCACTTGCGGGGCGATCTCCTCGGCACGCAGCTCGACGGTGCGGTCGTAGGCGGCGCCCGGGTCGGTGCGCAGCGCCAGCCAGGCCTTCGCGGCCTGGTCGAACAGGGCGCCCTGGGGCGCCATGGGCCGTCCCTTGATGTAGGCGATCGTCTGCTCGTCCGGCGCGACCATGCCGGCGCGGGCTCCCGCTTCGATGGACATGTTGCAGAGGGTCATGCGGCCTTCCATGGTCAGCGCGCGGATCGCCGGGCCTGCATACTCGATCACGTAGCCGGTTCCCCCGGCGGTGCCGATCTTGCCGATGATGGCCAGGATGATGTCCTTGGCCGAACAGCGGTTCGACAGGACGCCGTCCACGCGGATCATCATGGTCTTGGGGCGCTTCTGCAGGAGGCATTGTGTGGCCAACACGTGCTCCACTTCGCTGGTGCCGATGCCGAACGCCAGCGCGCCGAAGGCGCCGTGCGTCGACGTGTGCGAATCGCCGCAGACGATCGTCATGCCCGGCAGCGTGAAGCCTTGCTCCGGCCCGATGACATGCACCACCCCCTGGCGGACGTCATGCATGCCGAAGAGGGTCAGGCCGAAGTCCCGGCAGTTTTCTTCGAGCGTGGCGATCTGCTTGGCGCTGATCGGGTCCGCGATGCCCAGGCGCCGATCCGTCGTGGGGATATTGTGGTCGGGTACGGCCAGGACGGTCGTGGGGCGGCGAGGGGTTCGTCCGGCCAGCTTCAATCCCTCGAACGCCTGCGGCGACGTGACTTCATGGACGAGGTGCCGGTCGATATAGAGGAGCGTGGTCCCGTCCGCCTCCTCCCGCACCACATGGGCGTCCCAGATTTTTTCGAACATCGTTTGCGCTGCCATGCCACACTCCTTGCAAGCCGGCTCGGCCGACCGACCGGTCTTCGCATCCGCTCTCCGCTCCGGAATCGGACGCCATTATACCAATGTTGCCATCGAGTCTGCATCCGGTTGTTACGTCGGGCGGAGCGGGGCCCGCCTGCCGCTCAAGTTTTCCGCTCCGGCGTCCGATGGAACGGATATGAAGGGAGCCATTTCATTCGACTTGGTGACGATTCCGCGTTGGACCATCCAGCGCGAAGCCCTGCCCCCTTTCTGCCCGTCCTGCGGCTCGATGATCGTGCGGGTCCTGGCCGAGCGCCGGCAGATCTACTTCTGTGTCTGCCGGGTGGTGGCGGACGAGTTCGTCCCCCGACGCAAGTGAGCGTGAAGAGCCGATCCGCCGTCTCCGACAGCCGTTTCCGACCGCCATCCGGCGATTGCACTCCATCGAATTTTTCTGTACGGTGGGTCCCTATGAGGGGGACGCCTGATATCCGTCCAGGGCCTCGGTCGGCCCAGACCGTTCACCGGCTGCGTCTTGGCCGGCTGGCCTGGGTGGTCGGAGGGGCGCTGCTTCTGGCCGCTCCGTCTTCCGCGCTGGGCGAGAAGACGATCCGGTTGACGCTGGCGGAGAAGGTCTTTCAGGCTGAGGGTATCGTCGAGGTGAACCTGCCGATGGACCAGTCGATCCCGAAACATTCCTCGGCCACTGCGGCCGACCCCAAGGGCCATGCCCTTCCCCGGGCGGTCTTCGAGCGAGCCATGAAAGGCGCCAAAATCGAGCGGGTGTTGAAACCGTTTCCCGGAGGCAAGCAACCCCCGCTTCCGAAGCAGATTTATGTCTTTGCCATCCAGTCGCCGTGCTGGTGGAAGGCCTACCGGCAGGGTTCGCTCAGAAGCCTGGTCTTTCTCAGACGCGACGTCAGGGGGCGCTATGAAGACTCGGGCGGAGTGGAGCATGAGGATGGGCTCTACAGCGACCTGAATCCGGACTACGACAAGTTGGTGAAAGCGATCCAGGAGGTGGCGTCGTGGAGCCCCGGGACGGCGGAAGACAACGACCGCGCCGCGCAGCAGAAGATCCTGATGGCCAGCCACGACCCCTACCAGCTCTACCTGACGGTCCAGTTCCTGAATCGCTACGCGCCCGATGTGTTGGATGAGACGTGGGGGGCGAAGGGCGCACCCGAACGGATGCAATACGACAGGATCGTCAGCGAACCTGCCACGCCTGTCTGTCAGGCGGCGCCGTCAGCCGATGAAAAGTGATGCAGGACGGACCATCGGCTTAGGTCCAGAGTTCCAACGGCGCGCGGAGCATGACGCAACGCAGGATGTCGGTGATCGTGACGATGCCGATGGGCCGGTGTCCGGTGTCGATGATCGGCAGGGCGCTGATGCGCTCGCTCAGCATCACGCGGGCGAGCTCGTGAATCTCGGTCGAGGGGGTGGCGGTCAAGACGTGCGTGGCCATGATTGCGGATACCGTCTGCTGGATCGGAAACGCCACCTGGGAGTCCAGGGTACTCGAGCATCGCAGCAAGTCCCGGTCTGAAATGATACCGGCCAGCCTTCCGTCCGCCGATGCGATCGGCAGGTGGCGAAAGCCCTTGGCTTTCATCAAGGCCCAGGCTTCCTTCAGCGAGGTGTCCGGCAGGAGCGCCTGCACCGGGGCGCTCATGATGTCTTGGGCCAGCAGGGCGGGTTTCCTGGGCTGGGGCCGGCTGACCTGCGCGTAGGCTTGCTGTGCGGCCAGGACCGCCAACGCTTGATCGGGTACCTGCTCCTCCTGATCCGACGGCTCCTCGTTCGCATGGCGGGCGGGACGAGGCGCCTTCGGCCGACGCCCATCGGACCTCGGCTGATAGGATTCAACGGCTCCGTTGACGGCCAGGATGACAGGCATGGAGCGCTCCTTTTCACCCGTTGTCCGTATCGGCGCAATCGAATAAGAACTTGAGTCCCGACCTTCTCGTAGGGGCAGACCTCCTATATAGCCGTGGAGCTTCCGGCATGACCCCCCAAATCTGGTGGATGGATCGGCTCAAGATCGTTTGGACCAACTTGCTGTTGGACAGCTTCCGTCGATGGACCGGCCGAGACTTGATCGAGCGGGGCGGGACGGTCGAGGCGCAAGCGGAGCGGTTGTTCGTCGCGCCCTTCGTGGTGGTGTCGCATGGAATCGAACCGGACCCGGTGCTGAATTATGGCAACCGGATCGCATTGGACTTGTGGGAGATGGAGTGGGAGGAATTCTCGCGCACGCCCTCGCGCTTGACGGCGGAGCCGGTGAACCGGGAGGAACGGGCGCGGATGTTGGCGCAGGCTCAGGCGCAAGGGTTCATCGACAACTACCGAGGCGTCCGCATTTCGCGGACCGGTCGGCGGTTTCTGGTGGAACAGGCGCTTGTCTGGAACGTGGTGGACGACGCGGGCCAGAAGCAGGGCCAGGCGGCAACCTTCGCGCGCTGGACGTTCATCGAAAACCAGTGAGGCGTGAGGGAGGGACCAAAGTCTACACCTGGGGGACGGGGCTGAATCGTCGGGACTGAAGCAGCGGAATTACGGAACCCGCTTGCCCTCTACCATCACATCCACATCCTTTACGAACATCGCCAACAGTTTGATCTGCAACCCATGTCCCATACAGGGCATGAAACCGTCTTTCTCATGCAAAGATTTTTGCGGGCGCATTCCTGCCGCCATCTTGGCCGGGAGCCCAGATCGGACTTTTGCAATGACGCCGTCGAGATCGTCGAGGAACGGCGTGTCCTTCAAGTAGGTCAAATGGCTTTTGGCCAGATAGAGCGACATGAGTTCGTAGGGTGAAAGCGTCACGGGCGGCAGCCCTTTGTAGCTCAGCGGCAACTGCCACGTGGACTCACCGAGTCCGTCCTTGATTTGTGTCAGCGGGTGCCCCTCTTCCTCGATACGGGCCAGGTTACGATAGACCTGCCGTCGGCTGACGCCGAACTCTTGGCACAGGTCGTCCAGCGTGCAGGCGCGGGAGGCGAGCGATCGAATCATCGCCGTCAGGCGACCGGCTTGACTATAGGCTTTGGGCGGTCTTCCCACGGCAGACGGGTCTCCTGAACCGGTCACGGTGGCGCCATGATAGAGCCGAGGAAAATCCAGGGCAAGGAAGCAGAGCGGATTCCGCTGCTCGACAGCACGTCACGTTCCACGTACAATGACGGGAAGCGGGGGGGGTGTCAACGCCTGCCGCGTACGTGAGGAGGCCGACTTATGGCGATAATCGAGGTGAAGGATCGAGAGATTCTGCGTTCTCTGGATCAGCTCTCCCCGGCGGGCCGACGGGCTGCCTTATTGAAGCTGGTGGATGGTATGGAACGGCTGGACCGCCTGATTGAGCGCAATCGTCCCAGGCTCGAGGCGGTGTGCCGGGCGCGCGGGCTGGATGTGCTGAAACTGAGCGAGGACGAGCGAGACGCGTTGGTGGACGAGATCCTGCACGAGCGCGGATAGGTGAGAGTCGTTTTCGACACGAACATCCTCGTCTCCGCCGTCCTCTGGCGCGGAACTCCCTACCGATGCCTGCTCACTGCTCAGGCCGGGCTCTCGGAACTGATCTCTCCTCTTCCATCCTGATCGAATTTCACGGGGTTCTGGTTGCCAAATTCGCATTCACAGAGACAGAAGCCGCCGGCACCGTGGCGCTTGTGCGGAATATGTCTACCTATATCGAAGTTCCGGGAGTGCTCAAAGCGGTCGCCGATGACCCAGAGGATGACAAGTTCATCGAGACGGCCCAGCTTGCCGGTGCGCCCTATCTTGTGTCCGGAGACAAGCACCTCTTGAGGCTCGCGGTCTACGGCAACGTGCAGATCATCCGTGCGCGGGCCTTTCTCGACGTGTTGACCGGTGAGCAATCGTAGCACACGGACATACGCGCTCGGACAGTCGGTAAGCATGCGAAAGCATGGCCGAGATGTTGTGCTAGTCTGAAGAAGGATCAGTCCCGATGAGCCGAAACCGCGGGACCGGCTCCCCGTCTACCGTCACCGCTTCCGTGAACATCGCTTTGGGGCGGACCCACAAGCCACGTTCACCATACAGGGCGCGATAGACGACGAACTCCTCCTCCGTCTCGGAATGCCTGGCGCTGCCGAGGACCTCGTAGTCTTGACCCTTGTAGTGGCGGTAGCGGCCCGGCGGGATCGTCGTAGGCACCTTCGATCTCCCTGTAGCGCTGTATCATAGTTTGAGAAGAGGCTTTGCGCAAGGCCAGCGCGCTCTGAACCGGGGCGCGGAGGGCACAGGCATAGTACCGGGCATGACAGGACCGACATTCGAAGGGATGAATGCAGAGCCAGGCAAGGAAACGGTCGGTCGGGTCTGGAAAGCGGGGACTCCCCGCGCGGAATTGACAGGCGGGGCAGCAGGTGGTCAGGAAAGATGCAAACCGTTTCCACATGGGCGTCCCTCCTCGATCCGAGACCGCCGCCCTACTCGCGGACGCGGGTCAGCGTCAGATCGTTCCCCTGATATTTGAGTACCACTCGGGAGTGGCTGGCCGAGGCGATGTCGTAAACGCGGTCGAGGCTGATGCCGCCCATCATTGGCATAAACCCTCCGTGCATGCCAGACATGCCGACTCCCGCCCCTGCCTGGCCGACATGCAATTTCAAGTGACGGTGATCCGGGAATGTGTATCGAAGCGCGGAGTTGCCCTGCGTCACGGTCCCGTCCTTGAGGAATTCCCAGGTGGCCCCGTTGCTGTCCTGCCAGCGACCCAACAACAGAGACGCGGCGGACTCTCCGTCCCCTCCCTCGCCGGGGACCGGCCCGGTCGGCTGCGCGGTCGAGAGGTAGGCCCCCTGCCCTTGAATGGAATGGACCTGCCGGCCGGGGATGGCGACGATGCCTTTGTCGGTTTGGACCCGGACCTGACCTTCCATGATGGTGACGATGCCTGTCAGCAGAGTGCCGTCGGTCAGGTTCATACCGGCCGGAGAGAAGAGCCTGATCTTCTGCGCGTCGATCTGTTTGGTGCCGAAGGCGGTTTGAACATGCAGCATCTCGCCCAGAATATATCCTTCAACGCTCTTGCCGTCGCTCGTCGTCACCGTCAGCTTGCGGTCCTCGGCCGAGGCGGGGCCGGATACGGTCGCGTTCGCCGCAAGGCTCAAGATCATGCTCAGGATGAACGTAGGCAGGGGGCGCAGCCGGGCAGGGTCACGCATCGACGTGCTCCTTTTTCAAGAAGAACGGACCGTCTCGGTTCTGGTATCGGTTGGAAGGGGCTCGGACTTGAATGGGATCGGCAGCCGAGCGTAAGGCGCTCTTGGGGCTGATCGTCTCAGCCGGGGAAGCTCGGGTCCCAGACCAGGACCATGCCATGGTATGATGCCCCTGCACACGATGGCGACACTCGAGACACTCCAATTCGATAACACTTATAGCCGCCTGCCGGACGTTTTCTATCGGCGGGTGCTGCCCACTCCCCTGCCTGCTCCCCATCTGGTGAGTTTCAATCCGTCCGCCGCGGCCTTGATCGATCTGGGCCAGGACGAGGCCAGGCGGCCGGAGTTCCCCCGCTGCTTCGGCGGCGATCTTCTGCCGACTGGTGCCGATCCCGTGGCGATGCTCTATTACGGGCACCAGTTCGGCGTCTATGCGGGGCAGCTCGGCGATGGGCGCGCGATTTTGCTGGGCGAGGTCCGGAATCAGGCGGGCGAGAAGTGGGACCTCCATTTAAAGGGGGCCGGCCTGACGCCTTTTTCCCGCGACGGAGACGGGCGGGCCGTGCTCCGGTCCACGATCCGCGAATACCTGTGCGGAGAGGCCATGCATGGCCTGGGCATTCCGACCACCAGATCCCTCTGCATCGTGGCCGGGGAAGAGCCGGTCCTGCGCGAGACGGTCGAGACCGGGGCCATGCTGCTGCGCATGGCCCCCACCCACATTCGCTTCGGCTCCTTCGAGGCCTTCTACTATCGGCGGCAGCATGACCATGTGGCGCTGCTGGCCGATTATGTGATCGGCCAGTTCTTTCCGCACCTGGCGCACGAGGCGGACAAGTATGCCCGGTTCTTCGGTGAAGTGGCGGAACGGACGGCCCGCCTGCTGGCCCAGTGGCAGGCCGTGGGGTTCGCCCACGGGGTCATGAACAGCGACAACATGTCCATCCTTGGCCTCACGCTGGACTACGGACCGTTCGGATTTCTCGACGAGTACAATCCGGCCTTCATCTGCAACCATTCGGACCACCAGGGACACTACGCCTTCCAGAATCAGCCGGATGTCGGTTACTTCAATTTGCGTTGCCTGGCCCGGGCCCTGTCTCCGTTTCTGGGACAACAGGAGGCGCAAGCCGCGCTGGACCGGTACGAAGCGGTGTTGGCCGCTCACTATGAGGCGTTGATGCGGGAGAAGCTGGGACTGCGGGAGGCCAAGCCGGATGATGCCGCCCTGATCCGAGACCTGCTGGAGTTGATGCAGGCAGGCCGCGTGGACTATACGAATCTCTTCCGCGCACTTGGGACGTTTCGACAGGGGCCGGACGAGGCGAACGAGCCGCTGCGGGATTGGTTCCCGGACCGGGAGGCGTTCGACGCCTGGGCCGCTCGATACCAAGAGCGGCTGCGGGCGGAAGGCCGTCGCGACGAGGAACGGAAAGCCCGCATGGACCGGGTGAATCCCCAATATGTCTTGCGCAACTATTTGGCGCAGGCCGCGATCGAACGGGCGACCCAACACAAGGACTATGCGGAGATCGACCGGCTGCGGGAGCTGCTGCTCGATCCCTTTACCGAACGTCCGGGCATGGAGGCCTATGCGGCGCCGCCGCCGGATTGGGGCAAACAAATCATCGTGAGCTGCTCATCGTAATCGGACGCTGAAAACGGCCCCCAACTTTGTTCTCGGGCGCTCGAACCCCTCAACGTACTTCTCCAGTACGCCTCGGGGTTCTCACGCCCTGCGGCCTCGTTGGGTGGCCCTTTTGAGCATCCTCTAAAAAGGGACATGTTCTGACAAGCCCATGAAGAAAATTCTATGACCATGCATGATGTCATCGTGATCGGCGGCGGCTCGGCCGGCTACGCAGCGGCGCGGACGGCGCAGGAGGCCGGCGCGGACGTGGCGATCGTGGATCACGGCCCCTTGGGCGGACTCTGCATCCTTCGGGGCTGCATGCCCACGAAGACGATCCTGCGTTCCTCGGAGGTCAGCGCGCTGATCGGGCGCGCCGGCGAGTTCGGACTGGCGTCCGTTCCGGCCAAGGCCGACCTGGCCGCCATCATCGCCCGCAAAGACCGGCTGGTCCGGGAATTCGCCGAGGACCGGATCAAGGCGTTGCACGATCCCCGCTTCACCCTCTATGAGGAACGGGCGACGTTTCGCTCGCCGCAGGAGCTGCAGGTCGGCCGGCACGTGCTGAGCGCCAAGGCGTTCATCATCGCGACGGGGTCGGTTCCCTCCCATATCCCCATTCCCGGCTTGGAAGAGGCCGGCTACATGACCAGCGACGAGTTGCTGGATCTCAAGGCCCAGCCGGCCTCGCTGCTCGTGCTGGGCGGCGGACCGGTGGCGACCGAGCTGGCGCAGTTCTATCAACGGATCGGCACGGCGGTGACGCTCATCCAGCGGGCCTCCCACGTCCATTCGCATCTGGACGAGGACCTGGCCAAGCCCCTGGAAGCGCGGTTTCGCGAGGAGGGCATGGCGGTCTGCACGGGAGCGGTGCTGCAGCGGTTCACCAAAGCCGGGGCCCTGAGAACCGCGCACTTTATGCAAGAGGGACGCGAGAAGCAGGCGTCAGCCGAAGTGGTGTTGCAGGCGTTGGGCCGTCGTCCGAATATCGACGGACTGAATCTGGAGGCGGCCCAGGTCCAGGTTCAGAACGGTCGCCCCCTCGTCAATGCCGAGATGCGGACGAGCCAGCCGCATATCTTTGCGGTCGGGGACGCGGCCGATGTGCACAATGTGGTGCACGAAGCGATCCTGCAAGGCGAGATCGCCGCCTACAACGCGGTGCATCCGCAGGAGCCCCCGCGGCGGCTGGACGACCGGCTGACCTGCGAGGTGATCTTCACCGATCCGCAGGTGGCGACGCTGGGCTTGACCGAGAAGGCGTGCCGGAGACGGGACGTTCCCTACCTGGCCGCGTCCCACCCCTTCAATGACCATGGCAAAGCCTTGTGCCTGGGAGAGCGGCATGGCCATGTGAAGCTGCTTTGCCGACCGAAGACCGGCGAGTTGCTCGGGGCGCACATCGTCGGCCCGGAGGCAGGCGAACTGATCCACGAGCTGATCGCGGTCATGTACTACCATGGCACCGTGCGGGACCTGCTCCGTATCCCGCACTATCATCCGACCTTGGCGGAGATCGTCACCTATCCGGCCGAGGCGCTGGCAGCCCGATTGGCCTGAGCCGGGCGCCGTGCCCGGTCAGGCCGAGATGGCCTTGGCTTCCTTCTGCACGCAGGTCGGGCAGAGGCCCCGGCTGAATTGGGTGCCGGCATGCTCTTCCAGATAGAGTTCGAGTTGTTTCCAATAGCCCCGGTCGTCCCGGACCTTCTGACAGCCGGAGCAAAAAGGCAACAACGCCTGCAAGGACTTGAGCCGCCAATAAAATCCCGCGGTGACGCCCAATGCCAGCACGACCATCAGGCGATTCACGATGCCCATCCAGGCCACGCCGCCCGGCGGAGAGAAATAAAAACCGAAGGGCGTCAGGATTGCGGCGGTGGCGGCCACCGACAGAAAGAAACGGCGATCGGGAATCAAGAGGGCGAACAAGAGCGGAATAGTATAGAGCAAGGGAATGTTAATGCCGGCCGGGGTGAGGACATCCAGAATAAAGATCGCGAGGATCAACATCGCGGTCACTCCAGCCAGCAGAGGCTTCGCCTTCGGAACAGGCTCGACCATAACGGCACCTCCCCGAATCGGACGATGGATGTGGATGACCTTCGCCATAATAGGGAGGTTGTAGGACTTTTCTCCTTGGCCGTCAAGCATGATACGAATATGAGGGGAAATGGCTGGCACCCTGCGGACTTGGACGGTGCGCACCGTCCGGGCCATTTGACCGGGCGCGTGAATCCGGTATGCTGCACGGAGAGGAATCGGTGATGGAAGCGATCAAGGTCGGAGACGGGGTGTCCGGGCAGTCGCCGGATTTCCGGGGCTGGCTTGTCCCGGGGCTGTTGGTGACCGTGATTCTTCTGGCGATGGGGCTTGCATTCGGGCGGGGGTTGCTTCAGGGCGAACGGGATGCCTACGAACGAGGGGTTGCCATGACGGTGCTCCATCGGCAATGTCGCGGGAGCGACCCGACGCCCGAATATGTGGATCGCGCCTTTGCCTGGGGCGATCCCAAGTCCTGCGCGGACCTTCAGAGGATCGAAGAACCGCGTCGTCCCTGATGGCAGGTGCTCACGATCACGACCTGAGTCGGTCACGAAATGGTCCAGGAGGCTCTATGTCGCGACGGGCGGATGCGTTTTTTCAGCAATATGATCGGGAAGGCCTGGCCTTCATGCGCGCGCAGCGGTCTTCGCCGATGCGGGATCATCGGCGGGCGTTCCGCGCACAGGTCACGATCCCGCTCAGGGGGAAAACAGTCCTGGACGCCGGGTGCGGGTATGGCCACGATCTGCCCTTCTACGCGAAGCGCGGAGCCTGCGTCTATGGTACGGACCCATCCAAGGCCATGATCGACTTGGCCCGGCAGCAGTGTCCGGAGTGCGCCGACCGCCTCTCCGTTCAGCCGATCCAGAAGACCGCCTTTCCCAACCGGTTCTTCGATCTGGTGACCAGTATCTACGCTTTGCACAATGCGCCGGACTTGCAGCCGGCTTTCCGGGAGATGCACCGGATTCTCAAGCCGGGCGGGCTGTTCATCTATCTCGTCCAGCATCCGCTGTTTGTGTTCCAACGCAAGACACACCAGGCGTATCACCGGAAGGAGACCGTCACGTTTACGATTCCGGATATGCAGCCCCCTTGCACGATCCGCCAGCCGGCGCATACCTTTTCGGACTACTTCACCCCCTTTGTCCTGGATCGCTTCGAACTGCTGGCCTTTGCCGAAGGCCGGGAGGCGGTGCCCATGTGGTTTCTGGCGAAACTACGCAAGCGGTAGCCGGTCCCGTTGCGTCGGGTCCGGGAATCGGTGTACTGTGCCCCGTGTCCCTGGCGCGGGGGTGAGATGGAGGGGATGGGCGAGATGGTCAATCACCGAGTCGGCGCGATGATTGCCCGGTCTGTGGGAATTGTCTGCATCGCGCTGGGGTTTGTGGCCGGCATGCATGGGTTGGAGCATCCCGAGTCCGTCTGGCTGCAAACCTCGCTGGGGCTGATTGCGACCGGCATGCTGGCGCAGGGCTATGCGCTGTACTGCACCTTACGGCGCATGCGAGAGCAGAACGATCTTCGGAAATAACGGTTCGATGGCCGGCGCTTAGGCGAGCGAGGCGCGAGCGTGTGGGCTCTGAGATGTCCTCTGTGCGATAAGGAATCCGTCGTCCGCGTGCCGCCGGAATCGCTCCTCGAACGGGCGGCAGATCTGCTGGGGATTTCCCCCTTCCGGTGCCAGTTTTGCAGCCATCGGTTCCCGGCTGTTCGATGGGGGCGACCTCAGCCTGGCCACGTCGTGGAGCGACGCGAGTTCCGCCGCACTCCCGTCCAACTGGCCCTGGCCTTCACGGGCGACCAGGTGCGGGGCGAAGGGACGATCGTGGACCTGTCGATCGGCGGGTGCCTTATTCGCAGCACGCTGCATCTGTGCGTCGACGACATCATCTATTTGCGGGTCGCGCTGCCCAGGCAGGAGTCGCCCCTCGAACTGGCGGCGATGGTGCGGTCGGTGGGTTCCCGCGGGATCGGGTGCAAGTTTCTGCGCGCGGCCCGCGAAGATGCGCGACTCGCCGAGTTTCTTCGCGAGCAAGAGGAAGAGTCGGCCCGGAGCGGCCAGGCCTGACCGGGCCTGCCCGGCGTAAGTCCTGGCACAGGAATCGTGATCCTATGATGTCTGCGACGATGCGTGTGGATCTGGTCGAATGGAAGCAGGGCGAGCCGGCGATCCGTTTGATCCGTGAAACGGTCTTTGTGCGCGAGCAGGGCGTGCCGCTTGAGCTCGAATGGGATGGGCAGGATCCGCTCTACCAGCATGTCCTCGTCTGGAGCGATCACGGAGAGCCCATCGGGACGGCCCGCTTGTATCAGGAGGGGAAGCAGGCAAGGATTGGCCGTATGGCGGTGCTGAAGGAACATCGAGGAAGAGGCGTCGGGCGGGCTCTCCTCTCGACATTGCTTGACTTGGCCCGGGCTCAGGGGATGATGAAAGCCTATCTGGCGGCGCAAGTTCACGCTGTCGGGTTTTACGAACGGCAAGGCTTTCAGGTGACGGGTGAGCTCTTCGAGGATGCCGGAATTCCCCATCGCGCCATGACATTGGCCTTGCCGCCGGCGCCAAGCGAATGCCGATGAGGGGCGTTATCCGGATGCTGGCCGCGCTACTGTCCGTTGCGCTGCCGGCCTGCACCTCCTGGCAAGCCGATTACCTGACCCAACAGATCCATAAGGCCTCTCAGGACGAGGTGGCGACACGCTTGGGCAAACCGACGGAAACCAAGCCCTTGCAAGACGGCGGGACGGAGTGGGTCTATCACTATTTCCCCGACTCGTTGTTCAATTACGCCTACAAGGGGCATCCCTTCGAACCGGACTGCCAGGAGTACATTCTGACGTTTGATGAACGGCAGGTGCTGACCTACTGGCTCAAACAAGCGTGTGTCGAATGAGCGGCGCCTCGTCGATCAAGATCGCGACCTTCAACGTCAACTCGCTCCGCAAACGGTTCCCGATCGTCCTCGACTGGCTGGCCAAGCACCAACCCGACGTGCTCTGCTTGCAGGAGACGAAAGTCCAGGATACGGAGTTTCCGTTGATGGACCTCCATCCGTCCGGCTACCACGTGACCTTTCGGGGCATGAAGGCCTACAACGGGGTCGCGATCCTGACCAAGCAGCCGCCCGAGCAGACTTGGCATGGATTCGACGATGGGGGCGAGCCGGACGAGGCGCGACTGCTGCGCATCCTGTACCGGGGCATTCCCATCGTCAATACCTATGTGCCCCAGGGGTTCGAAATCGACTCCCCTAAGTATGCCTACAAGCTGGACTGGTACAAGCGGTTGCGCGGCTACTTCGCCAAGCACTTGTCTCCCGACAAGCCGGCGATCTGGTGCGGCGACATGAACGTGGCGCCGCGTCCCATCGACGTGCACAGTCCGGAGAAGCACCTCAAGCACGTCTGCTACCATGAGGATGCGCGCAAGGCCTACGAGCGGACCGTGGCCTGGGGATTTCAGGACGTGTTTCTGAAACTCTACCCGGACCGGCAGCAGTACACGTTCTGGGACTATCGCCAGCCCAGCTCGCTGGACGCGAACAAGGGGTGGCGCATCGATCATATCCTGGCCACCAAGCCGCTGGCAGACCGCTGCATCGAGGTGGCGGTGGACATCGAACCGCGGCGCGCCAAGGACCCGTCCGACCATACCTTTCTCTGGGCGAAATTCTCTGTCTAAGCCGGACCGGCGTCTGAACGTCGTTCCGTTTGCCCTGGGACGAGCCGGCGCTTGACAGGCCCCAAGGACAGGGCTAGCCTGCCCGCATGAATCGAGCCGATCGGCGCCGTCAGGAAAAAACGCACAAGCGCAGCCCGGTCCAGGCCGAGATCCAGCCGTTGCTGAGAGAGGGATCGGCCCATCACCGGGCGGGCCGGTTGGCCCAGGCCGAGCCCTTCTACCGACAGATCCTTGCCCTCGACCCGAACCATGCCGAAGCGCTCCACCTGCTCGGCTTGCTGGCCTACCAAGTCGGCCAACTGGACCAGGCCGTCGCGCTCCTGACCCAAGCGATCCAGAATGATTCAAGCCAGGCCCCCTACCGGTTCAACCTGGGTGTCGTCCTCCAGAAACAAGGCAAGCTGGACGAAGCAGCGGCGGCCTACGAGAAGGCCGTGAAGCTGTTTCCCGCCCATGCGGAAGCGCTAAGCAACCTGGGCAATGTCCGCTTGGAGCAAGGGAAGCCGGAGGAGGCGGTCCTCGCCTACCGCAAAGCCCTGGAGGCCAACCCTTCCTATGTCGAAGCCCACAACAATCTGGGCGTGGCGCTCAAGGAGCAGGGCAAACTGGACGAGGCGGCGTCCTGCTACCGGCGCGCGCTCGATCTCAAACCCAATCATCTGGAAGCCCTGTGCAATCTGGGCATCGCGCTGATGGAGCAAGGGCAGCTGGAGGACGCGATCGCCGCGTATCGGAAGGTCCTCGGACTGAGTCCGGACCATGTGAAGGCGCAAACCAACCTGGGGTTCGCCTGTTTGTGGCAAGGGAAGCTCGACGAGGCGCTACGGTGGTTTCGCCGGGCGGCGGATGTGAAACAGAATCACGGCAAGCCGGTCGCCCCGGCGACGGTGCATCGGTCCCGCATCAAGCATGAAGCGGAGCAGCTGGAGCGCCTGCTTGCCCTGGGTCTGATCCCCGTGGCTTCCGTCTCCTGCCTGAACGGGTGGAAGCGCCTGCAACATCTGGCGCGCGAGCTGCCGGCCAGCCAGCTCGCGGTGCCGGTGCCCAAGGACGCGCTGACGGAGATCCGTCCCTCCTTCAACCGCATCCTCTATTATGCCGACTGTCCCGTCTTGCCCGGAGGCGCGCTGAATCCGGCCCTCGACGTGGCGGCTATCGAAGCCCGTTACGAGGCTGCCAAACCCGGAATCACGTACGTCGACGACCTCCTGACAAAGGACGCACTCGACTCCTTGCGCCGATTCTGCCTGGACTCGACGATCTGGAAGAAGGAGTACGCGAACGGCTACGTGGGGGCCTTCATCGGCGAGGGCTTCTCCTGCCCGCTCTTTCTCCAACTGTCCGAAGAACTGCGCCTCCGGTTCCCCGGCATTTTCAAGCAGCACCGTCTCATGCAGGCCTGGTCGTTCAAGTGCGACAGCGAAATGAAGGCGCTCAACCTCCATGCGGATGCCGCGGCTGTGAACGTGAATTTCTGGATCACGCCCGACCAGGCCAATCTGGACCAGGAGCACGGGGGGCTCATCGTCTGGGACAAGGAAGCGCCGAAGGAGTGGCACTTCAAGGCCTACAACAGCTCGGCGCACGAGCCGCAGGTGCGGGAGTTCCTGCGGAGCAGCGGGGCCAAGGCGATCACGGTCCCCTACCGGCAGAACCGCGCCCTGATTTTCAATTCAGACCTGTTCCACGAGTCGGATACGATCCGTTTCAAAGACGACTATGAGAGCCGCCGCATCAACATCACGCTCTTGTATGGCCGGCGTGGTGCATGAGTGGCCCATCCCGATGCGTTAGGCCTTCCTTTCGAACTGCTCGAAGAACGCCGTCAGGTCCACGTTTCCGCCGGTCAGGATCACGCCCACCCGTTTGCCGACCAGCGCCGGCTCGCGGCGCAGCAGCGGCGCCAGCGCCACGGCGCTGGAAGGCTCGATCACCAGCTTGAGCCGCTCGAAGGCGAACCGCATGGCGCGCGGGATTTCTTCTTCCTCCACCACGAAGAAGCCGGCCAGATGCTGCCGGAGCACCGACAAGGTCACGTCGCCGAGGCTGGTCTTGAGGCCTTCCGCCAGCGTGCGCGGCTCGGGCATCGGCATGACGCGGTTTTCCCGCACCGAGTGCATCGCATCCAAAGCCCCGGCCGGTTCGCAGGCATAGATCTTCAGCTTGGGGTTGATCCCGTGCGCCGCCAGACAGGTGCCGGAGAGGAGTCCGCCTCCGCCGACCGGCGCCAGGGCCACGTCCAAATCCGGGACGGTGGAGAGAAACTCTAGCATGACGGCGCCCTGGCCGGCGATGACCAGCGGGTCGTTGAAGGGGTGGATATACACGCCGTTGAGTTGTTCCAACAGGGCGGGCAGTTTCCGCTCCGCATCCAGGTGGTCGGTTGCTTCGTGAATCGTCGCCCCATAGCCGAGCACGGCCTGGCGCTTGATGGGGTTGCTCAAGCCGCCCATCAGAATGTGGGCCTCCCGGCCCAGCAGCCGGCAGGCCAGGGCGACCCCCTGGGCGTGGTTGCCGGAGGAGATGGTCACGATCGGCCGGCCCTGATCTTCCGGAGGCAACATGAGGATGGCATGGTAGGCGCCGCGAAATTTGAAGGCGCCGACGCGCTGGAAGTTCTCGCACTTGAGGAAGGCCGTCGCGCCGGAGGCTTCATCTAATTGGCGTCCGGTGCACACCGGGGTCACGTGGGCGACCCCGCGGAGCCGCTCCGCCGCCCGCTGAATGTCGGCAAAAGTCACGTCGTCCATCGCTCACATCATAACGATGAACATCGCGCTGCGCGACACCTTTTCATGGGGCTGGAAGATCATGGCCTATCGGTAGGGTTGGCGCGCCATTGCCCGGTGGCAACCAGTCCGGGCATTCTCGATCGCGCCAAGCAGCGGCGGGCTTATCCTTGGTGCCCGCCGCGCAACTCGATGCCGAATCGGGGCGGCGAAACGGCTTCGCTCCGGCAGCGGGGGCACCGGCTCGGCTTCGTGAGCCTGGTCCGTTCCCGAAAGACAAATCCGCAATCCTGGCAGGCGGAGGGATCCATGACGAACCGCCTGGCTCGATCCCGCCCCAGCGATTTGATGAGATGGGAGAGATGGTCCTCGACCTGCCGTTCCGGGATGCCCACCAGTTCGGCCAGTTGCCGCGAGGAACGAAAAGTTCCAATGAGCAACTCAGCCAATCGTTGGCGGGTGGTCCGTTCCGGAATCAGCATGGATGTGCCGCCTCTGCCGATGCCTCCTACGCCGGCTGTCAGGCACCGGCACAGGGCGCTCCTCCCTTGTAACGGTTTCGGGAGGCGGAGTCCAGCGGATGGACTGAAAGGTCCCGTCGAGGGCCTTTTCTGTTTCCCTGAGAGGACGGCTAACGGATCGCCGACTCCAGCCGTCTGGCTCCGATGTTGGTGGACAGCCTCGGCCCGCGCGCTTCCTTCTTCAAGGCCACCACGCTCCCCTGATTGCGCAGGATCATGTGATCCAGCACCGCGCCGCAGTTGACGCACCGCCAGGCGCGCGCCTCCTCGAAAAAGTCCGCCCACCACTCCTGCACCATCAATCCTCTGCATTTGCGGCAGTCCATGAGTCGCCTCCTTTTCGTCCCTGGGTTGCCCGACCACCGTCGCTTGTGTCTGGGCGGAACGGTAGCATCGCCAGATGAGGAGACGATTAAGGAGAGATTAGAAGTGGTTAATGCAGGCGCAGACTCTAGACGGGTCCCGACGGCAGCAGCCGAACGGTCTTGCCGGACACTTACACCGCTTTGGCCGTGGCGGGCGCGATGACGATCCGGCTCCCTGGGATGTGGCGTTCCAGCTCGGATTGCAACGACGCGATCGTCTTCTGCACCTCGGCCATGGTTTTGCTGCCCTCGAATTCCAGGAACAGCTCGATATAAACGGTTTTCCCGGAGTGGCGGGAACGGAGGCCGTGGAACGCCACATAGTCGTCGAAATGCGAGGCTAAAGCGCGCAGGATCACCAACTGCAGGGATTCGTCCAGCGCGCGGTCGAGCAGATCGGCGGCATTTTTGGACCAGACGTTGTAGATGGAATGGGCCAAAAACCCGCAGACAACCAGCGAGGCGGCGGGGTCGATGTAGATCGCCCAAGGGGCTCCCTCGAACCATTGGTCCAGCCCGAGTCCGCCGACGACGCAGCCATTGGCCATGGCCTTGCTGCGGAACAGATGCCACTGGGATTCGATGATCGGCGAGGCGTCCGAGCGCGTGATGCGCCGCTTCCTGTGCCAGAGAATCGTGTTCAGGCCGGTGGCGTACACCGCCACAAAGAATCCCAGCTCGACCCGATGGGTGTCCACGGGATGGCGGAAGCGTTCGACGGCCCCGGCCAGGGCGATGACCAGCGAAAGGACCATCACGCCTGCGACCAGCAAACTCGACAGGCTCTCCGCTTTCCCATAGCCGTATTCATAGGCGACGGCGGTGCCTTTGGCGATCCGCCGCATGGTCAGCCACGCGAAAAAGCAGGCGAGGGTTTCCCCGATATTGTGGAGCAGATCCGTGAAGATCGTGAGGGAGTTGCTGAGGATCGCGGCGGTGAGCTTGAGCGCAAGCGTCGATGCACTGGCCAGGAAGCCGTTCCGGACGTAGCGTGCTTTGGTTCGGTATTCGCTCAGACCTGGACCGGCCTTGGCTGCCATCGTGTCCTCGTGGGCCCCACGCTACTGAGTCGCCGGACCAGAGTCAAGCCAAGCGGCACGGAGACCTGTGCGGGGACTGGCGGTGTGACATCGAGCAAGAACGGATGCGGAGCCAGTCGCTGCGCGCCAGACGGCCGTTCGATGAACCCGGCCGTTCGTCGTTAGTGGCCGGCCAGGTGGCTGCGGACTTCCTGCGCGTAGGTCTTGAAGGGGTCCGGCATGGGGAAGGGCGGGCGGCCCCGGACCTGGAAGATCGACCAGTTGATCACATAATCGGGGAAGAATCGCCCCCCCGGCCGGCCGTCCTCTTCCTGCGCGTCGGCCTCCGGCGCGCCATGCTCCAGCAGGTGTCGGACCAACTCGCCTCGTCCGAACGCTCTGGTGTTGCGCGGCGGCTGCGTCTGGGCCAGTTCCACCGCCTTGTCGGTGGTCACGCGCGGGACCTTCCCTTCCTCCAGCAGGCCGAAGTAGAGCCCCTTGCCCTGATGAAGGTTGTGGTATTCCAGGTCCAGGCTTTTCAGCCAGGGATCGTCCCACTCCACCTTCTCCGCTTCCCGGAACGAGTCCAGGAGCCAGAGCTTGGAGGCCCAGTCCACGCGGCCGACCAGCTTGCGGTAGTCGTCGCGCAGGTCCGTGAGGACGGTTTCCCACTGGTCCAACACCCAGTCGGTCTCCTCGTCCTGCCCCCGGTACTGTTTCCTGGCTGCGGCGAGGAATTGCTCCTGGATGTCGATCGCCGAGATGGTTTTGCCCGAGCGTAGCGCGACCAGCCAGGAGAAGTCCTGGTCCCGGGAAATTTCTTTCAGCGTCTCCACCGGGTCCTCGAAGTCGAATCCGGCTGGCGCATGGCCCTCTTCGATCAGCTGCAGCACCAGCCCGGTCGTCCCCAGCTTCAAGGCGGTCGCCGTTTCGGCCAGGTTGGAATCGCCCAACAACAGGTGGATGCGGCGGAATTGGTTCGGGTCGGCCAACGGCTCGTCGCGCGTGTTCACGATGGCCCGGTTCTGCTGCACCCACTCGAAGAAGTCGTTGACGATGTGGTCGGCCCGCTGGGAAATCTGGAAGGGCAGCGACGGCCGGTCACCCGCGTTGCGCAGCCCCGGCCGGCGGATGAGCAGCTGTTCCACCGGAATCCAACCGTCCGGCGTATCGGCGGAGCCGATCCGTCCCGCCCCGGTGAAGATCTGGCGGGTGATCAGGAACGGCACCAGGAGGCCGAGACCCCGGCGCGAAAAGGGAAACCGGCGGGTGACCAGGTAGTTTTCATGCGAGCCGAAGGTGGCGTCCGTCTCATGGTCGATGTTGTTCTTGATCAGCGAGACCTGGTCGCCGAGCCCCATGGCCTCGATCGCCTGCTGGATGAGCTGATCGCCGGCCCGGTCTGAGGCGACGAGGTCCGCCAGGGACCCACATTCCGGCGAAGCATATTCCAGGTGCCCCATGTCCAGATAGATGCGGCCGGCGTTGGTGAGGAAGCCCCCGTTGCCGGGCGGCTCGTCATGGCCGCGGTGGTGCAGGTCCAGGATTCCGCGCTGCTGTTTGTGGAACAAGTAATCGCGGATTTGATGGGCGACCCAGGAAGGGGAATGGTCGGGCCGGTCCTTGTTGATCAGCAGCCCATATTCAGTTTCAAGACCGAATATCCTGTTCAGCATGATGGCACGATGCTGAAAAAGGCTCCCAACTTTGTTCTCGGTCGCTTGCTCCCCTCAACGTACTTCCTCAGTACGCCTCGGGGGCGTCGCTCCCTGCGGCCTCGTTGGATAGCCTTTTTGAGCATCCTGTTAAGAGATCGAGGTTTTAGGCCGGGGCCTGCGCGGACTTCGGAACAAGGGAGGCCAACTCCTCTCCCGTGAGCGCCCGATATTTCGACGAGCCGGGAGCCTGTCGTTCCAGGACGGCGCCTTCGAGGGTCTTATCGGCGAGTGTGTCCCGCAAGTGCGCCAGCAGTGCTGCGTCGTCCGGCTCCTGCGCGACGGGTGTGGCGGATTCTTTCTCGTCCTTGCGGTCGGCCTCCGTTTCAGCCGCTTGCGCCAGGGATCCAAGGGCCCAGGCCTTGGCTGCCAGAGCCAGCGCTGCGTCCAACGACAGGGGCGGCGCATGCCCGGCCTGCTTCAGATAGGCGACCATGCGCGCCTGAATGGCCTTGGTGGCGGCCAGCACGGCGCAGCCGGAGGTCTCCTCGAACGTTCCGTCGTAGTCGATGGTGAGGAACGTGTCCTTGCCCGGTTTCAGGCTCAATTCCGCCAGGAGGATCTTGACGATGAAGGGCGCTTTGAAAATCTCCTCGAAGGCCTGCTTGATGATCGGCGCCAACCCGAGTTTCATCATACGCGCGCCGGTCACGTCCGAGGGCGAGCGGTTGAAGCCCTCCAGATGGGCCATTTCGAGCAGGCTGAAGCGGAGCTTTTCCAGATCGGCCGGGTGGCCGACGCCGCCCAGCGCGATGCGGTCGTAGATTTCGTAGAGTTTGGGCGTGCCGCGGCTGACGGTCAGGAGCAAGGTGCCGTCCGCATAGGACAGGGCGACGACCGGGCTCCCTTGCTTGAGCTGCTCGTCGAGATACTGGCGGCGATTGCCGACTGCCTCGACCCAGCGATAGGGTTCTTCATACATGGCGGGTCACCTTGGATTCGAACAGCGGTTTCAGCGTCCCGTCCGGAACCGTCCGGACGCCGCGTTCGGTGATGAGTTTGACGACCGGGTAGAGGTTGGCCTCGTGGTTGACTCCGCCGGTGGCCGAATCGAACTCGGCGGCGCAGGTGAGGAGGCGCAGGGCCTGGATGGTCGCCTCTTCCTCGGGCAGAGCCGCCAGGGGTTGCCCGTTCCAGGTGTTCAGGTAGTGCAGGATGCCGCGGATCGTCGGCGAGCCGGAGCCGGACACGGCATATTCCACCCCTTCGAATTCGGCCCCCAGAATGTCGTAGAAGAAAATCTTCGCCGAGCTCTGTTCGAAGTCATAGCCGGCGAAGATCGGCGCCACCGCGCCTGTGCCGGCCAGCGCCGCGGCCACGTTGTCCTTCAGCAGCTTCGAAACGGCCCGTAGCTTGCCCTCGAAACTGAGTTCCTGGAGCTGTGTGCGGCGGTAGTATTTGAAGGAATGTTCCAGCACCCGCACCATTTCGTAGGCGGTGGCGGGGACGCCGGCAATCGCCATGACGCTATGACGGTCCAGTTCCAGGACTTTGTCCGTCCGGTCGTACATGACCATGTTGCCGGCCGTGGCCCGCCGGTCGCCGGCCACCAGGACCCCGTCCCGGTATTTCATGGCCAGGATCGTGGTGCCGCGCGTGATCTCCACCTCCGTGCCGGCCGGGACCGAGGTGCCGATCTGATAACCCTGCTCCTTCAGGAGCTGCAAAAAATCGCCCTGCATACCCATCGTTGTCTCCATAAACCGCTCATCAAACCGCTCATCCTGAGCCTTTCGCCAAATCGGCCGTTCGTCCTGAGTCCGTCGAAGGACGGTTCTCAAAGGAAACAGCCGATCGTCTCAGGGCAGGTTTGTCGAAGGCTGAACGGGTTGCCTTGATCGTGTACGAGCCAAACGAGATACCTCTGCCCAGTCTCCCCGAATCATCGCCTCTTTCTTCTTACGACTCCAACCTTTTATCTGACGCTCACAAGCCAAGGTCTGTTCGCGCGTGTGAAATTCCTCGGAATAGATCAGATTCACCGGAAGGCGGGTTGCTGTATATCCACCCAATTGACCTGATTTGTGTTCCGTAATGCGCTTCTCAAGGTCATCAGTATGTCCCGTATAGTAAGAGCCATCTGCACATTGAAGGATATACACCCAAAATCCCATAATCCGTCTTTCACAAGCTCCCTTCGACAAGCTCAGGGCGAACGGAGGAATCGAGCGTCACTCTCCTGTTCGTTGTCGGTACCGCTCCGCCTGTTTCGGGTCCACCTTGCGCATCCGCTTCAGGAGGTTGTCCTTGTCCGGCGAGCCTGTGTCGGGTCGTCGCGGACCTCCTCCCTCTTCGCCCGGGCTGGTCGGTTTGGGCATTGGGTCGAAGGGCCGTTCGCGGCGGTCGAGATTTATAGGGTCATGCATGTCGGCGGTCCTTTCGTTCATGCCACTCCGTCAAGGCGTCCGACGGAGCGGCGGCGTTGGCCAAAATCCGCTCCAACTCCTTCACTCGATCCGGCTCGAACAAGTCGCCCATGTCGAGGGTGTGCGGCTTCAGCAGCCCCTTGAACCGCACCTGCTCCCACTGCACCGACTTGACTTGGTCCGGAAACCGCCGGACGCAGAGCCCCCTGATCCCGCCCCTGGTGTCCGCCGGTCCTTCGCGCAGAGCTTGCTCGATTTCCGCCTCGGTTGCAAGCCGGCTCGTCTTGCCCTCGGCCTCGAGGCCGAGAAAGAGGCCCCGCGCTGGACTCACATTATGATATTCCAGGTCCAGGCTGGCCAACCAGGGATCGTCCCAGCTCACATGCTCGGCCTCCATGAACGTGTCCAGGAGCCAGAGCTTGGTGACCCAGTCCAGCCGGCCCACGAGTCGGCCCCGATCGCTCTGTAGCAGCCGCAAGGTCTCGCCCCACTCGCGGATCACCCAGTCGGTTTCCTCGTCCGAACCGGCGAGGTGGTGCTGCGCTGTTTGCTGGTAGAGGTGTTGGATCTCCAGCCCGGAGATCGTGCCGCCGCCCTTCCGGCGGACGAGGGCCTTCAGGTCCGGGTCATGCGAGATGGCTTTGATGGCGGCCACAGGCTCGTCCAGCTCCACAGCCGGCGCCAAGCCCCGTTCGATCAGGTCCAGGACCAGTCTGGTCGTCCCCACCTTCAAGGCCGTGGCGTACTCGCACATGTTCGCGTCGCCCACGATCAGGTGGAGCCGCCGATACTTCGTCCGGTCCGCGTGTGGCTCGTCGCGAGTGTTGAGGATCGGCCGGTTGTGCATCGTGTCCACGCTCAACTCGGTCTCCATGAAGTCCGCGCGCTGGGAGAGCTGGTACTGTCCCGGCCGGAATCCACCCTCCTGCGCCTCGATGCCCACCTTGCCGGCTCCCGCGATGATCTGGCGGCTGACCAGAAACGGCAGGAGGCCTTGGACGAGCGATGGGAACGGAACGGATCGCCGGAGGAGATAGTTGTCGTGGCAGCCGTAGCTGTGTCCGTGAAAGTCGGTGTTGTTCTTGTACAGTTGCACCTGCGGGCCGCCCAGGGCCCGGTTGCGCCGATCCGCCGCCCGCTGCACGATCCGCTCGCCGGCCCGGTCGTGGGCGATCAGGTCGCGCAGGGTCCTGCATTCGGGCGTGGAGTATTCGGGATGGGTATGGTCGTTATAGAACCGAGCGCCGTTGGGCAGGACCAGGTCGCTCTTCATCTCATAGAACGAGAAGGGCCGGTGGGCGTCCTGTTTGGCGAACTCGTCTTCTTCCTTGTCCTGCTGCAGGCCGGAGACGCGGAACCCCCGGGCGTCTTCATGCGGGTCTTCCCCCTGATAGTCCCAGGTTCGCTCGAAGGCATCGGTCCCTTCGACGCGGCTCAGGACAGGCAGGTAGGCCCGCACCAGGTCCATGGATTCCACGACCGGGTCCACCTGGTCCAGATCTTCGCGCGTGATGCCGTACTCGGTTTCGAGGCCGAACAAGCGCATGGCTAGATGATTTGGCCGATCAGCCGTTCTTCCGCCGGCCGGCCCTTGCGGAACGAGGAAATCCCCACCACTTGTTCCGGGTGGTGGTCCAGCAGCTTGAGCCACTCCTCCGCCGCGTCATCCGGTGGGAGCATTTCCCCTTCGCGGAATTCGGCGTTGATCGAGGTCATCAGATCGTCGTCGGTCAATCCGGCGTTGCTCCCGTCGGTGCCGATCGCTCTCTCAATGGCCCGTTCCTTGGCCCGCTGGACGATGGAAGCCAGGATGGCGCCGCTGACCAGATCGGCCCGATAGAGCACCTTGTTCTGGCCGCTGCGGAGCCGCACGGAGAGGAGCCGGTTCTGGTCGGTCTTGCTGAAGATCGCTTCTACAGCCTTGGTCACCAAAGCCTGGCAGGTAGCCGCTCGGTCGCCCCTGTGCGCGGCCAGCAGCGATTGATCCAGCGGCAAGTCGTCTGTGAGGTAGACCTTCAGGATCTCCGCGGATTCCTCCCGGCCGGGGCGGCTCACCTTGATCTTGCGGTCGATCCGTCCCGGCCGCAGGACCGCCGGGTCGATCAAGTCCGGCCGGTTGGAGGCCAGGATGATCACCACGTCGCGCAACGACTCGATGCCGTCCATCTCCGAGCAGAACATCGGCACGAGCGTATTGTTGATGTTGAAGGAGCGCATGGCGCGGCGGGTGCCCAGGATGGACTCGGCTTCGTCGATGAAGATGAACGGCAGCAGTCCGGCCTTGCGGCGCGCGCGGGCCTGGGTGAAGAGATCGCGGACGATCCGTTCCGATTCGCCCAGCCACATGTTCAGAATCTCCGGCCCCTTCACGTGCAGGAAGGAGCCGCCGGTGACCTTGGGCCTGTCCGAGGAAGCCTGTGCTTCAGGAGAGTCGCCCACCAGCTTGGACAGGCTTGCCGCTGCGGCCTGGCCGATCAGGGTCTTGCCGCAGCCGGGGGGGCCGTAGAGGAGGAAGCCCTTGGGCTGGGTGAACTTGAACTGCTCGAAGGTCTTGCCGTGGAGCAGGGGATATTCGATGGCTTTGCGGATGGCCTCGATCGCGGCCTTCTGCCCGCCGATCTGCTCCCAGGTGACGGTCGGCACTTCGTCCAGCAGGTGGCGGTCCGCTTGTTTGTCCTCCAAACGCTCGATCGCGATGCGGTGGCTGGGGTCGATCCGCACCTCGTCGCCGGCCTTGAGTTCCACTCCGACCAGGTCGCTCCCGCGTTGGAGGATCAAAGCCTGGCGACCCGGCTCCTGCTCGAAGCGGATGCGCCCGTCCGGCAAGCTGTCGGCCACCCGGAGCACCGGGCCGTTCCGGTCGTAACCGAGCGTCTTGATCAGAGCATAGGCTTCGTTCACCAGGATTTGCGTGCCGATCTTGAGCTCGGCCGGCGCTACGCGCGGGTCCACGTTCGTGTAGTACTCGGCCCCGCCCACGACGATACGGGCCAGGCCTTCCGCGGGCAGCTCCAACAAGGTGCCGATTCGGTTGGCCGGCGCGGTCAGCTTGCCCACCACCTCGCTCAGCTTCTTGAATTCCACCTCCCGCTGCTGATGGGCCGCCCCTTCCTGCAGGATCAGATGACGCAATTTGTAGAGGATCTTCTGCCGCGGATCGTCGTCCGGCAGGGAGGCCAGACAGTCGTCGATCAAGACCAGGGGGTCGTTCGGCGAGGATGAGCCCTGCCCCGCCGCCTGCTCTTTCCCGCCGGCCTTCTTTTTATCTCGTTCGTTCGGGTCTCGATGGTCGCTCATGGTTCCTCCGCTGGATCAACCAGCCGGCTGTGATGACACGTCGGTCATGCTACCACACTTTCTTCGCAAGTTCCTGCGGGTAGCCCTGGCCGGTCCCGACAGGATGTTCAAAACGATCGTCCAGCGAGGCCGCAGCAAGCGAAAGGCTGAGGCGTACAGTTTTGATACGTTGAGGCCTTGAGCGAAGTGAGCACGAAGCTGGGCGGCGTTTTCAACATCCTGCTACACCGCTTGGCCTGCGGCCCAGCCCGATGCCCAGGCCCATTGGAAGTTGTACCCCCCGAGTTGTCCGGTCACGTCTACGACTTCCCCGATGAAATAGAGACCGGGGACTTTCTTGGCTTCCATGGTTTGGGAGGAGAGTTCGTTCGTATCCACCCCGCCCCTTGTGACCTCGGCTTTCTTGAACCCCTCGGTGCCGCTCGGCATGACGGTCCATCGGTGGAGCCGTTGGGCGAAGGCCTCCAGGTCCTTGTCCGCCAGTTGTCCCACAGGTTTTGACGAAAGGTAGAGAGCGCAGAGCTTCTCCGCCAGCCGTTTTGGCAGGCGCGACGCCAACAGGGTTTTCAACTCGGCCTTCTCGCCCTGGCGTTTGGCCTCCAGAAGCCAGGTGGCCGGGTCAAGGTCCGGCAGGAGATCGATCGTAATCGGGTCGCCCTGATGCCAATAGAGGGAGGCTTGCAAGATCGCCGGCCCGCTCAGGCCGCCATGCGTAAACAGAATATTCTCTCGGAAGGAGTGGCCGCGGCTGGTGACGATCGTATCAGCCGACAGGCCGGTCAAATCCCCGAAGGCGCGTCGGTCTGTCTCATTCCAGGTGAGTCCGACCAAGGCCGGCTCCGGCTCGACAATAGCCAGCCCGAACTGCCTGGCGATCCCATAGCCGAAATCGGTGGCGCCCGTGTCTGGCACCGAGGGGCCGCCGGTGGCGATCACGAGCGATTCGCTTGAGAACGAGCCCTGGGAGGTATCCAGACAAAACCGGTCCGGTTTCGTGACGACTTTCACCGAACCATTGAGTTGGAATGTCACGCCGGCTTGCGCGCAATCCTGGACCAGCATCGCGACGATATCCCGCGCCGAGCGGTCGCAAAACAACTGTCCCAGCTTCTTCTCGTGAAACGGAATGTCGCGGGCCTTCACCATCTGTATGAAATCCTCCGGTGTGAAACGGGCTAGGGCCGACTTGCAGAAGTGGGGGTTCCGCGAGACGAAGTTGGCCGGGGTCGCATGGAGGTTGGTGAAGTTGCAGCGGCCACCGCCGGAAATCAGGATTTTCTTGCCGATCTTCGGCGCATGATCGAGCGCCAGCACCAGTCGGCCCCGCCTGGCTGCTTGCAGGGCGCACATGAGGCCGGCCCCGCCCGCTCCGACCACTATGACATCGAATGAGGGCATGGAGTGGATGCCAGGATGGCTGACCCGATGTCGGAAAGCAACGGGGACTGGCTTGCCGCCCTTCTGTGTTGTTGGGCTGTCCTGTGCCTGGTTTCGGCTTCCGGCGGGAACTTTTTGCCGATTTCTCTGCCGGATGGGGCCCCCGCTCAAGCTTCCCCCACCCTCCGACCGATAGGGTTAGCAGAAGCGGAGAGGGAGTGGATACCATGGCAATGAACTCTTGCAAACGACCACGACCCCTGACCCATGACGAGCTGAAGGCGGCGGAGGCGGCGTTCCAAGGACAGCCGTTCAACCTGGATTGGTCGCAGTCCGCCCGCGCGATCTATGACGGGTTGTCGGCGGCGCTTCGGAAACGGCAGGATGATCAGCCGACCCATCCGTTGTTGGAGTATCGGCCGGCTCGGGAGTGGGAAGGCAGCCCGGACGAGTGTCTGGTCTCGCCGGAGGGCGACTGATGGGGTAACCAGGCTTCAAGAGGATGCGGGAACCGCGCCCCGGCTTGGCTCGGTGCGCGGATCGCCGGTCGCGGCCCTGGCGCTGGCCGTGATGCTGACGCTGGCCCAGGTTCAGCTTGCCCAGGCCTTCAGCGGGCAACGGGAACAGCTCATCCCCATCCTCGGCGTGATGATGGACCAACAACCCATCGGCACCGTCGCGAACCTTGTGTTAGCCTTCGACGAACGATCCGACCACCAAGGCCTGGCCGTCCAATTCAAAGCGTTTCCCGGCCGCTTCTCCCAGATGGCTCAAACCGCCGTCGAGCAGGCGATCCGGCGCGTGGCGAAAGTCGCCGGCCTCTCGACGGATTCCTGGAGCGTCATTCTCTCCGTGCCCTATACGGGCGTGACCATTTACGGCGACAGCTTATCCGCCATGGTGGCCCTGGCCGTGGTCGCGCTGGCCAAAGGCGAATTCATTCCCTCCGATCGGGTCATGACCGGCGCCGTGACGCCGGATGGACACATCGCGCCTGTGGGTGCCGTGCCGTTGAAAGTCGTCGCGGCCGGCGATGCGCATATGCACCGGGTCTTGGTGCCGGATGAGATGGATGTCGCCGATAGCGACTGGCTCACCCCGTTCCTCGTGCAAGTCTCCCCGGTCGGCTCGATCAGTCAGGCGTATGAGGCCTTGACCGACCATCCCCTGCTCCCCCTTGTCGGCTACTGACCCCCCCCAACGTCGTTCTCAGTCGCTCGAACCCTTTAACAGAGCGAGCGAAGCGCACGGTGCCGCTTGCGCTGCGGTACGTTGAGTCTCCGATCGTCGCGAGAACAACGCTGGCGGACTTTCATCGACATCCTGCCGGTCTCGCCGTCCCCTATTGAACATCGGCAGGAGAAGGCCGTATCCTAGAGGTCCGGAGGCCGACCGCACACGATCCATCATCCTTCTCATAAATGAAAGGAGTCCGACATGGCACTGCGATTGGGCGATGAGGCGCCGAACTTTACGGCGGAGACGACAGAAGGGACCATCAATTTCCACCAGTGGCTGGGCGACGGCTGGGGGATTCTCTTCTCGCACCCCAAGGATTTCACGCCGGTCTGCACGACCGAACTGGGGTACATGGCCAAGGTGACGGGCGAGTTCAAGAAGCGGAACGTGAAAGTGCTGGCGATCAGCGTGGACCCGCTGGAGTCGCACAAGGGGTGGATCGGGGACATCAACGAGACGCAGGGCTGCCGGGTGAGCTATCCGCTGATCGCGGACCCGGAGAAGAAAGTGGCGATGCTCTACGACATGATCCACCCGAACGCGATGGACAACATGACCGTGCGGTCGGTGTTCGTCATCGGGCCGGACAAGAAGATCAAGCTCATGCTCACCTATCCGGCCTCCTGCGGGCGGAACTTCGACGAGCTGTTGCGGGTGGTGGATTCGCTCCAGCTCACCGCCAAGTTCAAGGTGGCCACGCCGGTGAACTGGAAGGACGGGCAGGACTGCATCATCACGCCGGCCGTGTCCGACGCGGAAGCCAAGACCCTGTTCCCCAAGGGCTTCAAGGCGGTGAAGCCCTATTTGCGCATCACGCCGCAGCCGAACAAGTAAGCGGCGTGATGCGTGAGGCGTTAGGCGTGAAGCGAAAAGAATCGAAGGGCTAGTCTAGGTCCCCCGTAATCACTTGACGCTCCGTTCGTGGTGAGCTTGTCGAACCATGAACGGAATCCTGCGATAGAGTTCGCCCTTCGACTGGCTCAGGGCGAACGGGATATGTCAAGAAGCGTTGGGGGACGCGACACTGAAAGGCCGCCGCAAGGCGGCCTTTCTGCTTTCTGCGAACTGTTCAGACCAGCAACAACCCGACGGCTCGCGCTTGCTGCCAGGCGGCGGAGCGGAGCAGCGCATCGAAGGAACGGGGTCCCCCCAACGGATAGGCGGCGCGCACGTCTTTGAGCGAGGGGTAGCCTTCGCCCTGCTTGTCGCGGACGGGCGTGGCCGAGCGGATCAGCTCGACCAGCCAGGCTGCCTTTTCGGGATCGAGCCGCAACTCCGCATCGTCGGTTCGACCGGGCAGAATCACGCGCCGGTTCTTTCCTTTCAACGTTTCCAGCGCCGGGGTGCCGCCGATCCAGACGATCCGTCGTTCTGCCGTCGGATCATCGGCTCGTGCTGTTCCGGCTCGGGCCAGGCCGGCCCAATCGCGCCGCACGGTCGGCTTCTCGACCGGCTCGTCGAACCAGCTGCGCACGTCGGCGGCGAGGCCCTTGCCCTCGATGAAGTTCAATGTGGCCCTCCGCAACCCGATTCCCAGCCAGGCCGGCGCCGAGCCATGGGAGTCCCGATGGGTCAGGTCGTTTTCGGCGAAGCCCTCGAATCGCGGGCCGGTGATGCGAATCCCGTGGGCCGCCGGGGCCAGCCCAATCGGACTGTGCGCCGTGGCGACGAACTTGTGCCAGAAGGCCGACTGGATCAATCCCTGCGCGAACAGTTGCCGGACTCGCTCCAAGCTGCCCACCGTTTCCTCGATCGTCTCACCGGGCAGCCCATACATGAGGTAGGCATGGACCAGGATGCCGGCCTCGTGAAAGGCAGCGGCGACCCGCGCGGTCTGATCCACGGTGATGCCCTTTTTCATCTCTTGCAACAGCCGATCGGAGGCCGCTTCCAACCCGGCGCTGACCGCGATACAGCCGGAGGCGGCGAGGAGTCGGCAGAGGTCCGGCGTGAAGGCCTCTTCGAAGCGGATGTTGCCCCACCAACCGATCGCCGTCCCCCGTTCGAGTAACGCCAGCGCCAGCCCTTTCAGGCCGGCCGGCGGCGCCGCCTCGTCCACGAAATGGAATCCGCGCCGCCCGGTCTCGGCGATGAGGGCCTCGATCCGATCGGCCAGGATGGCGCTGGGCGTTGCCTCGTAGCGGCCGATGTAATCCAGCCCCACGTCGCAGAAGGTGCATTGCTTCCAGTAGCAGCCGTGCGCGACGGTCAGCTTGTTCCAATGGCCGTCCGACCAGAGCCGGTGCATGGGGTTCAGCGTGTCCAGGATGGAAATGTACCGGTCCAGCGGCAGTCCCTCGTAGGTCGGCGTGCCTTGCTCCGCCATGGTGACGTCCGGCTCCGTGGCTCCGTTGCGCCAGACGACCCGTCCGTCCGAGCGCAGGAAGGTGCGGCAGAGGGAGGACTCGTCGCGCGTCCCGGACCAATGCTCCAGCAGGCACAGCAGGGGGCGCTCGCCGTCATCCAATGTCACGGCATCCACGTAGTCGAAGACACGGGGATCGGCCAGGCGCCGCAGCTCCGTGTTCGCATAGCCGCCGCCCAGGACGATCTTGATGTCGGGCCGGCCGGCTTTCAGCGCCTGGGCGATCCGGAAGGCTCCGTAGAGGTTGCCGGGGAAGGGCACGGTCAGTCCGGCGACGGTCGGATGGACCTCGCCAACGTGCCGCCACAGCGCATCCAGCATGAACTCGTCCGTCAGGCTGGGCGGTTCGGCCAGCGCCTGCGCGATCTGGTCGAACGAGGAGGCCGAGGTCCCGACTTGCTCTGCATAACGGCTCAAGGCGAGCTGAGGCGCGACCGTCGCCTGGACCAAGTCGGCCAGGTCCTCCAGGTACAAGGTGGCCAGACGTTTGGCCTGGTCCATGGAGTGGCAGGCCATAGGTAGACCGGATTCGGTTGCGGCAAACCGAGGCCCCTGCGGCAGGAACTTGCCCTGGCAGATCAACGGAGCCAGGGTCGGATTGCGGCCCTGGAGAAATTCGACGACCGCGTCGATCGAATTCAGGTAGGCCTGCTCCAGCGCCAACATTTGCCTGGCTTCTCCCGGCAGCGTTCCCTCGGTTCGGCGGAGATGGTCGAACACCGGCGCCAGCCCGGTCCGGGAGAAGAGGGCCAGGACCATGTCGATGCCGAGATCGGCCTGTGCGACCCGATAGCCGCGCGACCGGAGAAAGCCGGTCAGATAGGCCGTGGACGGATAAGGCGTGTTGAGCTGCGTCAGCGGCGGGATCAGCAGCAGGAGCGAGGGGCTGGTCATACCAGAGACAACTACCATACCGGCGGATCGTCTGGCCAGAACCGGTTGCCGTGCCGCATGCCCTCTTGCCTTGCGGCCTAGGGTTCGCTAGTCTGCCTATTGCGGGTGGTTCATTCTCCTTGTCTGAGCAAAGGAGGCGGTCAGATGCGTAGGCGAATCTTTGCCGTGATCCTCTTGGGGCTGGTATTGGCGGCGACGCTGCTCTCGGTTTCATCCGAGAGCCTGGCGGACGCGGTGCCGATCACCGGGCCGGATGTGCCTGGGATGCAACAGGTCGAGGCGGCGCTGACATCGTTCATGACCAAGTGGCACGTGCCCGGCGGGCAGGTGGCGATCGTGAAGGACGGCCGGTTGGTCTATTCGCGAGGATTCGGCTATGCGGACCAGGAGGCCAAACTGCCCGCCAAGCCGGACACGCTCTTCCGCATCGCCAGCGTGTCGAAGCCCATCACCGGCGTCGCCATCATGAAGCTGGTGGAGGAGGGGCAACTGCACCTCGACAACCGGGTCTTCAAGGCCATCCTGACGAAGGAGAACGGTTTCAAACCGCTACCCAACGCTGTCGTGGATCCACGGTTGAACGAGATCACGGTCCGCATGCTGCTGGAACATTCCGGCGGGTGGAGCCGGGGGCCCTATAGCATCTACGACCAGCAGGTCATGTATCTCCGGGAAGCGGCGGACGCCTTCGGCGAGCCTCGCCCGGCCGGCCCCCAGACCATTATTCGCTACATCATGGGCAAACCGCTGGACTTCGATCCCGGAACCAAGTTCGACTATTCCAACCTCGGCTACAACGTGCTGGGCCGGGTGATCGAGGCGGTCTCCAAGATGCGCTACGAGGACTATGTGAAAGCCAAGGTCCTGGCCCCTGCCGGGATCACGAGGATGAAGCTCGGAAAGACGCGGTTCAAGGATCGCCAGCCGGACGAAGCCCGGTACTACTTCTACCCGGAAGAGCAACTCTTGTGGTCGGTCTATAACGAAGAAGCGGCGCAGGTGACGGCGGCCTATGGAGGCGATGTGTCGGTGGAAGCCATGGATGCCCACGGGGGCTGGCTGGCGACGGCCTCCGACCTGGCCAAATTCGTGACGGCCGTGGACACAAAGACCCAGGTCAAGGCTCCGCGGCAGCACATTCTGAAGCAAGAGACGGTGGACCTGATGACGGCTCGGCCAGACCGTCCTGACGTGAAAGATGCGCCGGCCTTCTCCGCCAAAGGCTGGGTCGTCTGGCCGGCTACCGGAAAGTGGGAACACACCGGCGCCATTATCGGCACGAGCGCCATCGTCCAGCGGCTGGGAGACCAGGGCGTGACCGTGGCGATGATCTTTAATTTCCTCCCCACCAGAGATTTTTTGGGTTATTTCAAGGAGATGATGGACAGCCTCATCCCGCAACTGGTCCAGGGCGCCGCGCAATGGCCGGCACATGACCTCTTCGATAACTTGGCGCGATAGAAACTTTCAGACCATCTTCCTTTGGGCAGTGACGCGCCAGCTCTACCGACGGGCTATGATGTGCCCGGCCCATGAAACGGTGTCGCGCAGCGCGACGTTTTCTATAGCTCGCTACAGCTTGGCGCTGCGCGCCACTTCGTCCATGAACAGCCGGCAGGCCTTGACCAATCCGGCCCGATGCTGCTGGATGCTGCTGCCTAGGATGAAGAGCAAGTCCTGTCCGTAGAACTCGCACATTTCGAGGACCCGCTCGAATCCCATGCGGCCTGCCGCCGTGGGAAAGATCGGCTTCAGGTGGCCCCAGGATTCGCCGCAAGCCTTGGCAATGGCCCGGCAGTCGTCCCTCGTGATCGGAAATCCCGCATGGTAGATCGGGTACAAGCTGGCGTCGGCGCCAGCCAGGCGGGGCAATTGGCCGAAGACGAAGGCCGGCGCCATCCCACTGTCCGCCTGTGTGACAAAACTTCCGAGCAGGGCCGGGTGACTCAGGATCGGGAGCGCAACGGCGTCGTCCATCGCGAGGTCGCGCAATGCATCGAACCCGGCCGGCCCTGGGCAGACCAGCAGGCCGCCGGCCCCGGCTTGCTTCGCGTACAGGGCTCGCTGTCTCATCGTTTCCCAGCGGCCGGTCACATGCGCCAGGTACAGGCAGCGCCGCCCGGTTTCTTGATTGGCCTTGGCCACGGCCTCGGCGCAACGGGCCACTCGCTCTTTGAAGGGGCAAAAGGGCTGGTCGCCCAGGCCCTGGTCGTCTTTGACGAGGTCGAGTCCGCCCAGGGCGAATTGATAGGCCAGGTCGGCCAGAGCGGCGGGGGGCAAGCCGAGCGGTTTGAGCACGCCGCAGACGAGCGGACGGACGGGGATGCCGACGAGATCGCGCCATCCGTTTCGGCCGAAGCGCGGTCCGGGCCAATCGGACAACGCCGGCTCGGGGAACTCCACCCGTTCCACGCGGACGCCGGGCCTGAGGCTGCTCATGCCGAACAGGACGTTGAGCAGTTGGGCGCAGTCGCCGCCGAGCAGCTCGATCGGATAGCTGACGGCGGCAAGCGAGAAGCCGGCCGCGCCGGCGAACCGTTCCACCCGTCCCAGAATCTGTTCGCGGATCATGCCGGCCGGAAGGATCTTGTCGGGGGCTTCGACCGTCTGATCGTTGCAGACCAAGGACGCTTTCGTGCGCGCTTCCGCCTCCGTCCCGCTCAAACGGTATTCGACGGTGAACCGCTGTCCGGAGAACTGGTATGAGGCGGCGTCCGTCATCGTTCGATCCCGCGCGGGTGCCCGTCGCATAGAAAATCGGGATCAGCCTACCTGGGCCAATGGCAAAAGACCAGCCTCTTGTGCGCGGCGTCGGATTCTTTTACTCTCTCCCGAACGATCGCCGGCAATCACAGGATCGAAACGATGAGACAGCAGACCGGTGCGGCATGAGACAGGGCAGGGTCTCGTTGACAGGCCTGACAATCGGAGCGGTGTTGGCGCTCGGTGCTCTGACCGTCCGTCCGGGCCCCGGTCTTGCCGAATATCATCCGGGCGGGCCCACGCAGCCCAACGCCGCGCAAGGGCCTGGGCAGGAGATTGTGGGGAGAGACGGTGCGACCATGATCTTGGTGCCGCAAGGCTCGTTCTGGATGGGCAGCACCAGGGAAGAAGTGGATGTGGCGATTCAGGACTGTCGTATGAGCCAGGAGGTGGACGAGGCGACCTGCGTGGGCTGGTACGAAGACGAAATGCCTCGCCACAAGGTCTCGCTCGATGCCTTTTATTTGGATGCGCAGGAAGTCACCCATCGCCTCTTCGCCCAATTCACCGCCGCCACCGGGTACCTGACGACGGCCGAACGGGAAGGCTGGGCCAAGGCCTGGGTGCAGGGCCGGGGATTGGTATCGGTGAAGGGCGCCAGTTGGCGACAGCCGGAGGGGGGCGAGACGCCGAGCCTGCCCCACCGCGACCAACATCCGGTGGTGTCCGTTTCCTGGGAAGATGCCACGGCCTACTGTCTCTGGGCGGGCAAGCGGTTGCCGACCGAATCGGAATGGGAATATGCGGCCAGAGCCGGGACCGACACGCTCTTTTGGTGGGGCGATGAAGTGCCGCATGATCGGAAAGTGGGTAACATCGCCGACGAGTCGGCACGGTACCTGATCGGCGGGATTGTGCAAGGATACAACGACGGGTATCCCCGCACCTCGCCCGTCGGCTCGTTCGAGCCCAATCCCTGGGGCTTGCACGGGATGATCGGCAACGTGGCGGAGTGGACCCAGGATTGGTATGGGGGGAGTTACAAGAAAGAGCCGGAGCACAATCCCCAAGGGCCGGCGACCGGCCAATACAAAGTGATCCGGGGCGGCTCCTGGGCGAACGGGCCGCTGCGCGCCCGCTCCGCCAACCGCGACTGGGACACGCCCATCTACCGCCACGACACCGTGGGGTTTCGCTGCGCGATGAGCCTGCCGAAGTAAGCGTCCGCGATCGTCAGGCCGCGCGGCCGTTCCGTTGCTGGCGCCATACATCCAGGAACGGAGCGGCCATCAGCAGCAAGGCGACGAGAAACAGCGGCCAGTTGAACCAGGTGGGGCGCAAGACACGCCAGGCCTCCATCCCCTCCCCCATCACCCGGATCGCATCGGCCATGAAGACGTAGAGGGCCAGGACCAGGCCGGCCCCTTGCACGCGCCAGGCCCAGCCCCTGGGCCACAGTGGGCGCTGCGCTTGGTCGTACCGGCTCATCAGTGTGCCTCCAGCCACCATCAGCACGGCGATGGACACCGGCGACCAGACGGGACCCCACCAGGGCAGCGGGAGCAGAAACAAGATGTCCCAATCCGCGAGCGAGCGGGGCCATCCGGTGATGACGGCGAGAAAGACGTAGTAGAACAGATCCCACAGCCCGAAGGCGACGAGGGTATACCCGAGGCGGCTGCGCCAGGACCGGCCCGCCAACCAGCCCACCGCCAACAACATGAGGAGCGTGGCCGCTTCGCGTCCCATCTCGGTCCGCACCAACGTCAGGGGAAACTCCGCGGCGATGGGTTGGTAGGGGTCCGGCTGGTTGGCGATCGTGCGGAGATAAAAGACGATGGTCGCTTCCACCCAGGCCATGGCTACGGCGTAGAGGGCAACCCAGCGCCACCGGTGGTTGTCGGACATAGCGGGCTTCCTTTTGAGCGGGTCTTTTGCGAGCGCGCGCCTATTGTAATCCGGTTCGAGGAGCTTGGGCGAGTCTGTCCTGACTTTCACGGCTCGATTTCGTACAATCAGGGGACGGTCGGAGCGTCATTGGGGCAATCGCCGACTCTCAGATCGGCCAATGACGCGGCAACCTTGAGCGAAACCGAGCAGGACTTGGAGGGTTCCAGATGAACGTCGCATGGCTGGGAGCCGGGCTGTTGGGACGGCCGATGGCGGAGCGGCTGCACGCGGCCGGCCATCGGGTGACGGTCTACAACCGGACGAAAGAGAAAGTCGCGGACTTGCCGAAAGCCGGCATGGCGGTGGCCGCTACGCCGGACGAAGCGATCCGTACCGGCGATTGCGTGATCCTGATGCTGGCGGATGCGGGGGCGATCAACCGTGTGTTGCTGTCGCCGGCGGGGAAGGCGGAGCTCACGGGCCGGACCGTGATTCAGATGGGCACGATCGGGCCGCAGGAGAGCCGGGCGATTCAGCAGGAAGTGCAAGCGGCCGGCGGAGACTATCTGGAAGCGCCGGTCCTGGGCAGCATTGCCGAGGCAACAGCCCAACGGTTGTTGGTCATGGTGGGCGGCACGGAAGCGCAGTTCGCTCGCTGGGCCGGGTTGCTCAGGGGCTTCGGCCCCGAGCTGCGTTTGATCGGCCCGGTGGGCAAGGCCGCGGCGCTCAAGCTGGCGCTCAACCAGCTCATCGCGGCGGAAATCGCCGCCTTTTCGCTGAGCGTCGGGCTGGTGCAGCGGGAAGACATTCCCGTCGATACGTTCATGGATATCCTGCGTCGGAGCGCCCTCTTTGCCCCGGCCTTCGAGAAAAAGCTGCCGCGCCTGCTGGCGCGCGACTATGCCAATCCCAACTTCTCCACGAAGAACCTGCTGAAAGATCTGGACCTGTTTCTCGACGAGGCCAAGGGCCTCGGACTCAATCCCGACTGCGCCTCCGGCGTGCGCGCGCTCTTGCAGCACGCCATGGACCAGGGCCTGGCCGATGTGGACTATTCGGCGGTCCATAGCCTGGTGAACCCGTCCCGCGCGAACGAAGGATAAGCGATGAAGCGGTGCGCCTGGGCCGCCGATGCCGACGAGTTGATGGTCCGCTACCACGATGAGGAATGGGGGCGGCCGGTGCACGACGACCGGTTGTTGTTCGAATTCTTGATCCTGGAAGGGGCCCAGGCCGGCCTCAGCTGGGCCACGATTCTGAAGAAACGCGAGGCCTATCGCGAAGCGTTCGACGGATTCGATGCGTCAATCGTGGCTCGGTACGGGCGGCGCAAAGTCAAGCAACTGATGGGGAATGCAGGCATCGTGCGCAATCGGCTCAAGATCGCCGCGGCCATCCAAAACGCCACGGCCTTTCTGGCCGTGCAGCAAGAGTTCGGGAGCTTCGATGCCTACCTCTGGCGGTTCGTCGGAGGGACGCCCCAAGTCCATCGCCGGCGCTCGCTTGCCCAGGTGCCGGTGAAGACTCCCGAATCGGACGCCTTGAGCAAGGACCTGGTCAAACGCGGATTCACGTTCGTCGGCTCGACGATCTGCTACGCCTTCATGCAAGCCGTCGGCATGGTCAACGACCATGAGGTGCGTTGCTTCCGTTACAGGCAGCTCTGCTGAACAGATTCCGGACTAGTGGGGCTTCTTTGCGACGAAGGTCGGAAAGATGCCTTGCGCATCCGGGAAGACTCGGATCTCACGGAATCCCGCCGTTTCCAACTGTTCCTGCACCAGCCCGCGCGGCTTCACCCGAGGTTCCCAGAGGGCGCCGATCAGCACGGTCAGGATGACGGCTTGGAGGCGCCAATGGTCCCGGTTGATCTGATCCCACCGGTATTCGTCAGTCGGCACGATGTGGCTGGTGATGAACGTTCCGCCCGGCTTCAGCGCTTCCTGCACGTGGCGGTAGAAGGTTACGCATTGGTCGTCGTTGAGATAGATGTTCAATCCGTTGCTGGTGACCAGGTCGAATTCTCGACGGATACCGGCCTCGGTGAGCCCTGGCCGGAGCCCGTCGCTCACGCGAAATTCAATGGTCCCGTGCAACGGTTTCTGCGCCTGCACCTCGGCGGCGAAGATCTGGGCGCCCTGCAGCGCCTCCGGGTCCTTGTCGAGGCCGACCAGCCGAATGCCGCGCACGATGCGGGAATAATCGAGGCTGAGCAAGTCCCGCATCCGGCCGCAGGGCAGGCTCGCCAAGCTGGCTCCCTCTGCGACCAGCGGCTGCGTGTGTCGCTGAAAGATGCCGAACCGTTCTCGTGTGGCGAGGAAGAGAGGACAGGCGAAGAAGGCCAGGCGATCGAAGAAACAGAGGCTCCCGTCACGTTCCTGCCGCCGCAGCGTCGCCTGATAGGCCGGATCGAAGAGTAGGTCGGTCGTCCGCCAGTTCAAGCCTCGCGCACAGAGGAGAAACCGGCCGAACTCGCTCTTGGCCGCATCTTCCGCCAACGACAACAAAAAGGCCTTCTCGTTGGAGAACCGCAGTGCCCACCGGGCTTCCGGTTCGGCCTCCGTCGCGCGCATGAGGGCGGCCAAGCTCGATCCCAGCTTCTGCTCCAACACGGGAAGGTTGAGTTTGTCCAGTCGATTCTCTACCGATGCGAGCGCCTGCTCCACGGACTGAGCCGTGACCAGATGCGACTGAAGTTTTTCCGAGGGCATGATGGTGCTGGGTCCTCTCTTGTTCAAAGCAAACGCCTATTGTATCCCTTCGTCGAGACAGCTTCGATCTGACTTTTTCGCGGACAACCGTCTCGGACTTAATTCGTAACACATTGAAACATTGCATTACATAAAGCAACTTGACAGATAGTTACAGTATGGTGTACTTTTATGCACCATGGTTGGACAGTTAACTAGCCGTCAGGAATTAATCCTGAATTTTGTCGAGCGGTACACAGCGACGCACCACTACCCGCCGACGCTGCGCGAGATCGCCGATCACCACGGACTGTCGAGTCTCAACGGAGTGAAGAAACACCTCAGCGCCTTGGCGAAGAAGGGCCATCTGGTCCGGAAGGCCGGGGCGCGCCGGGCGCTCCACGTCACCCGTACTCCGCGGCATGACGAGAACGAAGGAATATCGGTGCCGATCTTGGGCCGGATCGCGGCCGGGCCGCCCCTGCTTGCGGAAGAACAAGTGCTCGATCGCGTCGTCCTGGACCGATCCCTGGTTCGCTGGGGCAAGCCGTTTCTCTTGAAGGTCAAAGGGGACAGCATGGTCGGCGCGGGCATTCTGGATGGGGACCATGTGTTGGTGAAAGCCCAGGATCAGGCGGAGCCGGGCGAGTTGGTCGTGGCCCTGCTGGATGACGAAGCCACGGTGAAACGGCTGGCCAGAACCGCCGACGGATACGAATTGCAGCCGGAGAATCCCAAGTATGCACCGATCCCTTTGACGCCAGGCGGTCCGACCGTCCGCATTTTGGGCAAGGTGCAGGGGGTGCTCCGTCTTCCGTTCCTTTCTTAATCCGACATGGCCAGGAGGTGCGATCATGACGAGCCGGACTTCGTTCCCCCAGATTCAGTCGCTGCGGTTGCCGTCGATGCGTGAGACGGTCGAGTCCTCCGTTCCCTCGCCGATTCCGGTGCACAGGCTCGTCAATGAGGGGCCCTGGCGGCTGACCCAGAGTGATGGGTTGGTGCTGCTCCACGGCCATCCCGCCGTGCTCCAGCTGGGACTCTGCGCCGCCGTGGACCGGAGCCTCACCGGCGAGCCGCTGTTCTATCTGGATGGGGCCAATTCATTCGATCCCTTTCTGATCGGCAGCCTGACCCGCGCCGCCGGTTCGTTGCCGCGTACGATCTTGCCCTCCATCCAGGTGTCCCGGGCCTTTACTTGCCACCAGATGGTCCAACTGGTCACGGAACGGCTGGGGCCGGCCCTGCGCGATGCCCGCGGCAGTTCGGTCATTCTCTCCGGACCGCTGGAGACGTTCTACGACGAGACGGTGCCGGCGGCGAAGGCGGTCCGGCTGGCGCAGGTCTTGTTCGCCTCGCTCCGGCTCCTGGTCGGCCAGGGCTGCCGCATCCTCTGCCTGTGCCCGCCGCCGTCGCTTCCCCGGCGGGGACATCTGTTGGAGGCTCTGCGGCGGAGGGCGGATCGTGTGATCGACGCGGTGGAGAGCCACGAGGGACTGTTGCTGCGCGAACGGCGTGCAGGTGTCCTTTCGTCCTGGCGCATTCCGCTGACCTATTGACCGGTGCGTGAGTCTGGCCGGCGAGCGACGCTTCGGTTGCAGTGACGCCGGGCCGTCGTTAGTATGCCGGTATGAGAAGCGCTCACAGTTCCGGTGCCTGGTGGCTCTTGGCCTGCACCGCCGTTCTTCTCCCCGCCTGCTCCGTACCCTACAGGCCGACATTGAAGATGGAGGCCGCGATCCATACGATCCCCGCCAAGGTGCTGGTGCGGCAACTGAGCGATGCGTCGCCGCCGGACGACAGGCAAAATTCCAGCGAAGCCAGTTTGTCTCAGACCAGCCCCGGCTCGATGGAAGGGGACCTCAGCGCCCTGGTCACCAAGGCGCTGGTGGCGGACTTCAGCGCGACCGGCGTCTTTCAGACGCTCCATCGGAATCAACCCGACCCAGATCTGGTCTTGAGCGGGACGATCCATCGGTTCTACGGGCAGGTTTCCACCCCCTCCTGGCTGCATGTTTCGTGGATGAGCTGGGCGGCCCATGCCTATTGGGTTCCGTTCCAGCAATGGGAAGGCGAGGTGGATCTGGAACTGGTGCTCTCGACACCGGACGGCAGGGTGCTGGGAACCTATCGAGGGCAGGCGGACTATAGTCAGATCGAGGACCGCCATCACCATTACTGGTCCATGCCCCTCTATCCGGCACACGCAAGATTGAACCGAGCCTTCACCGACGCCGTGGAGCAAATTCGCGACCAGATGTTCCAAGACCGAGACAAGCTCCTGGCCGCTCTCCACAGATAACTCCGCTTGCGCGCTCCGTCCCCGCCGATTCGCATCACGGATGCCTCCCTGGTCGTCTCCGTAATGAAATGCCGTTGAGTTCGACCAAACATGGGCGAGTTCGCACAAAGCGCACTGCGCGGGATCGTGCAGATGGGGCGCGCATGCCCCATTTCCGGGCATGCCTGTCGCGCTCCCCAAGCGTTGTTCCGCTCTGCAACAGGACGGGCACAGCGCAATTTCAAACGTAAACGTGGAGCGAGATTTGCAGCGCAGCAGACGGCTTCGTTCAAGCCGTTCACTCGCGAGAGGAGTCGAGAAAGCGCCGCATGAATGTATCCTGGAGCGAGTTCGATGCCGATACGTTTTCGTTCCATCGAGATCCGGTGCTGGTCATCGAACATTTCTGGACGGACGCGGAACGCAAGCTCCTATTGCAGGCAGGGCGGCATGCAACCTGGCGGGCGCTGTCCGAGATGCCGCACGTTCGGGCGACGTTTCCGGACTGCGGCAACTGGGGCAAGGCGGCAATGAGTCAACCGGAAGCGGGACGGTTGCTGGAGCGGTTGTCCCTGCCGTGCATCGAGCGTTACATCGAATCGTTTCCGAGTATCCGGCGGCGACACGTCAGTTTCAGTTATTATTCCTATGCCGCCGGCGATTGCCTGCTGACGCACGACGATACGGTGCAAACCGCCGACCCGGCGAATGCGGGACATGGCCCGTCGCTCCTGCGACGTCTTGCCCTCGTCACCTACCTGCACGATGAATGGCAGCCGGACTGGGGAGGCGAATTGATCATCTATGCGGGCGGTGCTGGCGATGGCATGAACGGGCACCGGCTGTCCATCACCCATTGCATTGCGCCGCTGCCCGGCTCGTTGGTCCTCTTTACCGTTCCCCGATTCCATCGCGTGTGCCGGGTGGATCCTTTGGGCGGGGATCATAAACGAGTGTCCGTCGCCGGGTGGCTTATGACCGAGCACAGCCGCTAAACCGTCTGGCCCGAGACGTCGCCCTCCTCGCCTCGCCACAAGCCGCTCGCGACACCACAAGCCTGCTACAATCCGCCAACCGAGCGATCTTGCCCTTTCTGGTCGCGAGCTAGAGGATTCGTCGTCATGAAGCGATCACGTAGATAGGGAACAAGGGCCCTCTGCCTGCGCCCACTCGTGCGGCCATCCGACAGGAAGCGCGGCGTGTGTGGGTGAGAACTGGGGTGATCGGTGTGGCGAGGACTGCGTCAGCATTTCACTGGCGGGGCGCTACTGGTGCCGAAGACTCCGCGCAAGGCGTTCCACCGGTTCACTTCCTGCGGAGTCAACCCGCCCCCGCTTTGTTTCAAGCTGAGGGTCACCCACTCGCGATAACGGTCGCACAGCTCGGATGAAGCGGGTGACGGCTCTTTGTCCGCCGGCTGCGGCGGGGGTGCGGCGCTGGGATGTTCGATGGGGCTGGAGCGTGATTCGGCCGGTGCGGTGTGAGAGGCGGGGGAGTCTTCCTTGGTGCTGAACCCGTGCTGTTGAGATTCAGTAAACGGTTTGCATCCTGGTTCGGGATGGTCCACGTAGCCACCGCCGGGGCAGACATACAAGCTCGCGGCTAGGACTGCTAGAGCGAACATCTGAGCCTCCATCAGCTGGTCACGTGTGCCGCTCAGCGGTCGAAGCATTGTGCCATAGCGGGTATGGCGGTACAAGAAGCAGGCATGCGATCGTAGAATGAGTTTTGGACGGCGGAGGCGAAACAGGGCGAACCTCTATGCATCAGCGGCATGAGAGTCGGTCGGATGGCTCCGGCGTCGATCCCGAAGCCGAGGCGCTCTGCGAATCGGCGGAGCTGTTGGCGAAGATTCTGGACCACGCGATCCGGATTCCGGGGACGAACCTCTACCTCGGCCTCGATCCGCTGATCGGGCTGATCCCCGGGGCCGGGGACCTGCTGGCCGGCTTGATCGGCGCGGCGATCCTGGTGATGGCCGTGCGGCTGCGGGCGCCAAGGATCACGCTGGCCCGCATGTGCCTGAACCTGCTGCTGAACGGGGTGGTGGGTGCGGTGCCGGGGCTGGGCGATGCCTTCTCGGTCTGGTTTCAGAGCAACTGCCGCAATGCCGCCTTGCTGCGCCGCGCGAGCGGGGCTCCTCGCGCGGCCGCCCTCACGGACTGGGCCTTCGTGGTCGGCCTCCTGGCCGGCACCCTGCTCCTGCTGATCGGTGCGATCCTGGCCGTCCTCTGGCTGGTGATGGGGCTGTGGAATGCGATGCGACTATCCCTGGCTCCCTAAAATTTCTTCGGGTATACGATTTTGGCCAGACCGAAGAGCAGCGCATCGGATTGGACGCTGTTGGGGGTCCGGTTCAGGCACACCACGAAGGTGGCGTCGAGTTCCGGCGAGTAATACATGCTGATGTCGTAGCCCGGCACTTCGCCGCGATGCCCTAGCCATCCCTTGTACTCAGCGAGGCCCAGCCCATATTTCATGTCCGACCCCGGCACGACGGGCATCATTTTCAGTTGCTCCGCCTGCATCTTCTTGCCCACCAACGAGCCGGTCCCAATGGCCTTGGCATAGGCCTTGAGATCGTTGACGTTCGAGATCATGGCGCCGGCAGCCCAAGCCCAGGAGGGATTGAAGGCGGTCACGTCCACCAGCTCGGCGGTCTTGTTTCCACGCAGGTTGAAGGACAGGCGCAAGAGATCGGCGTTGCTCATATATCCGTTGGCGTGCGGTTCGGTCGTATTGGGCAGCGTGGGAAACGAGGTGTTCTTGAGGCCGAGCTTCTTAATGATCCGACGGTCCATCTCTTCCTCCAGCCGGTGCTTGGTCTCCTCCTCGATGATCAGACCGAGCAGGGCATAGCCGGTGTTGGAGTAATGGTATTCCTTGCCGGGTGGGGTTGTGTCCCGGTGGGAGACGGCGTACTTGATCAATTCCTGCGGCGTCCAATAAAGGAGCAGGTTGGCGTAACTGACCGCGTCCAACGCCGGATCGTCGGTATAGCTGAAGAGACCGCTGGTGTGGTTCAGCAACTGACGGATCGTGATCTCTTTGGCGTTGGGAATCTTGAGATCGTATGTCGTGTCGTACTTTTCGATGGTTTGATCGAGGTCGATCACGCCCTCGCCGGCCAATTGCAGCACGATCGCGGCGGTGGCGGTTTTGGTGATGCTGCCGATGCGAAACTTGTGGTCCACGGTCATGGATTTGTGCTCGGCCAGGTCGGCCTGACCGAAGGCTTCCACCCAGGTGCCTTGATCCGGCGCCCAGACCCCCACGACGGCGCCGGGAATGCCGCCTTTCTCCAAGGCGTCCAGGACGGTTTTCAGCAGTTGCGCTTCTTGCTGCGGGCTGAACGTGGCGGGCGGCTTGACCGTCTTGATGTTGTCCCCCGACGCGCAGCCGCCCAGCGTCAGGGCCAGCATGACGCCCAAGAGGGCCCAGGTCTGTCGTCTCACGATCGTTGTGGTGAAGGACATGTGCGCCCCCCTGGCTCTCGATCACCCTGAGTGTGAGTTGTACGGGGACTCGGCGGTCCTGTCAACCCGTCAGCCGCTTGTCGCAGAGGGGGGCACTCGAGGCCCACGCCCTTTTCAGGCGAGGGGCTCCACTTGTCGTCGAACAAAGTGACCTAGGCCTTGGCCGGCACGAATTTCATGGCGGCGCTGTTCATGCAGTAGCGCAAGCCGGTCGGCTTCGGCCCATCCTCGAACACATGGCCCAAGTGTCCGCCGCAGCGTCGGCAATGGACCTCGGTCCTGGGCAGGATCAGTTTATAGTCCGTTTTGGTCTCGACGGCCTTGTCGTTGATCGGCTGCCAGAAGCTGGGCCAACCGGTGCCGCTGTCGTACTTGTGCTCGGAGGAAAACAAGGGCAGGTCGCAACCGGCGCAGTTGTAGATGCCCTTGGCATGGTTATCGTGGTAGGGGTTTTTAAACGGGGGCTCGGTCCCTTCGTGACGCAGGACTTAGTACTGTTCCGGCGTCAGAATCGCCTTCCATTCCTCATCGGTCTTGACCACTTCATAGCCCATTACAGCCTCCTTCGCGTCGGTCGGTTTCGGGGCCAGTCCTTTGGCGAGCAAGCCAAGGCCCAAGACGGCGAGCGTTTTGAGCAAGGTGCGTCGTTCCATGGGGCTTCTCCTTTCGGCAAAGGAAACGGTGACTCGATCCGCACACCGTTTAGTCGCCGGTTCCATGTCCTCCTTACGCAGGAAAGAACAAGTCCCGATGGCTAGCTTACCGGTCTCCGTGTGGGTTTGTCAGCTCCTCGGCCAAGTGTGTGAAAAACGCCGCAAAGGCGTCTTCTAGGACTCAACTTTGTGCCACATGGCCATTTTTGGCAGACTATTTTGCGCCGGGATAAATTGTAAACTATGTTATAATTTCAATATCTTACGATATGAAATCGGATTCGCTTCCAAGATGGTACCCATCTTGCTCAAGTAAGGGGCAAGCAATTGAACGGAACGAGGAAATCCAAGGGTACGAAGGAGGGACGCCAACATGCTTACATTCTCGCTGGTGGTCCTGTTTAGCTGGATGGTGGTTCGGGGTGGGGTCACGGCCTGACCGATCAGATGCCGATGATCGGTTCAGGGTTGGTGGATTGCTGTTGCCTCTTGTCAGCGTAAGACTGCGTCGAACATCCCGACTCCGGGGCTGACCCCGCTCTTCAGCACAATCTCGCAGATATGGTCGAGCCGCTCGATGTGCTCGTAGGCCGACCAAGGATCGGGCCCCACGGAGCAGACTCCGTGGTTGGCCTGGCCGACAATGTCGTAGTCCAGCGACCCGTCCCGGTGCACGCCCAGAGCATCCGCCGTCGCGTCGGCGAACTCGCGGGAGAGAGCCGGCAGCGGGGGCACCGAGGGGCCCACCTTCGTGTACCGCGAAATCTCCGGGAAGTCCGCGCAAATTTTCTGCAGATCGAAGCCGCGATAGATCGCCGCAACCACATGAGTCGGATGAATGTGCACCACCGCTCTCGTGCGTGGGGTATGGCATTGGATGTTCCAGTGCATCCAGAGCTCGCCCGAGGGCCGCTGCTGTTCCAGCACGCGCGGCCGGCGCTCCAACGTCTCCGGGTCCGCGACGATCTCCAGCTTGACGATCTGTTCCGGATGCACGATCGTTTTCCTGAGCCCGGACGGGGTGATGTAGAGGTACTTGCCCCCCTTCTTGCACAGGCTGACGTTGCCGTCCCTGGTGGTGATCCACCCCTTGGCGTAACAGTGCCGCATCACATCGCCCATGGCCGTCAGCATCGGGGTTTCACTCTCGCGTCAGTGTTCGTTGGTGTTGGTTTCTGTGTCCGGCTCTCGCAGGAGACAGCAAGAGCTGAAGGGATATCGGCGAGAGAAAGGGGAAACTTGAGCGGACCGCTCACGGGACGATGAACGTGCCCACGCTGCCGTCGCCGGCGGTTCCCTTGCCGCTCCGGACGGCGTAGCTGTTTTTCCCGCCTGCATCGAAAAACAGACTCCAGGCCCGGTGGTCGGCGATGCCCAATCCGGTGGACTGTTGGAAATCGTACCGATCGTCGTCTTCTCCTGCATCCACGAAGAGGGCGACGCTCCGATCCCAGGCCGCCGCTCCGTTGTAGAAGGGCCCGGTGGAACCATAGGAGTCCTTGCCGGCGGCATCGACAAACAGGCCGACGCCGAAATGGGCGGCCGCGCCCTGACCGTAGCGTGCCGCCACGGACTCATCGTCGCCGTCCAGGTCCAGTTTGATGCCGGCTCCAAAGAAGTAGCCGACGCCTTGCGAGAAGTTGGCGCTGCGCGACTGATCGTTGCCCGCCAGATCCAGGATCAGGCCGAGGCCTCCGGCGAGGCCTGCCGGCGTGGAAGGGCTGAGCGTGGGCATGAGCCGCTGGCCGACGCCCGCCCCCATCCCGAAGCATTCGTATTCGAACCGTGCGTCACCAGGCTTGGCCTGGGGGGCCTCCTGCTCGTTGTACCGGCTTGGGTACCGATCCCCGCACTGATACCGGTCGTGGCCGGCCACGTCGATGAGGGCGCCCGCTCCCAGCGGTCCCCCGAAGCCGATGGCATAGCCGAAGCTGTTGTGGGTATCGTCGCCGGCGAGATCGACCAGCAGGCCCAATCCGCCTATTGATGCGCCCTGTGTCAGACGGGAGCCGATGTAGCGGTCCTCCCCTTCTCGATCCTCCAGAATCCCGATTCCCGCCAGGCCGGTCCCGCCGCTGCCCGGCGCCAGGTGATACTGGTCATTCCCCCTGCGATCCACCAAGAGCCCCACGCCCAGTCGTCCGGTTGCCAGGCCGAGCGGCCGGGCGTCATAGATGTCGTTGCCGTCAAGGTCCAACAGGACGCTGACACCCTGTGTGACGGTTGCGGGCGCGGCCACGGTCCCTCGATAGCGATCGTCTCCGCCAAGGTCCAGCAGCAGGGCGATCGGTTGGAGCAGGTCATAGGTGTTGGGGCCCGGTCCTCCGACGATAATCAATCCCGACGGAGTCTGCTTGAACAGGAGCACCGACCCGGTGATGCCCGGCACCGGGTGAGCCAGGGCCGGAGTTTCCGTGAAGGCCGGCTGCACCCGCTCCATCCAGGCCTCGTCATCGAGGCTTGCGAGCAACTGGGCCGCGGCCAGCAGCGAGGTTCTGTCCAGCCGATCTCCAACCAGTTCGACGAAGCGGCGGTCCGCTTGCGCCCGCCGACGTTCGGGCCCATCCTGTTCCGACAATTGCGGCATGAAATCTTCCGCGAGCCGCGCCGCATGGTCGAACAGAAACTGCCGTTCCTCGTCGGTCAACCGGCTGACCGCCTGCATGCGAAGCCTCGTGGCTTCGGTTAGAAGCGCTTCCAAGTAGGCGAGCTGTTCTTCAACCTGCATCGACGTCGGAGGCACGGGAAGCCTGGGCTCTGCCGATTCAAGCTCCGTCACGCGCCCCAACGAGACCAGTAATGGGCCCAAGGGCCGGGGCATGGACGCTGCCTCGGTGACACGGGACAAACGTTGTTCCACTTCGGGGAAGCCTTGCCAGGGATTCGCCAAGGTGGACAGGACAAGCGGCGGCGTGAACAGAGCGGAGGCTGTTGCCGTCTCGGCCAGGGCCTTGAGCGTCGCGGCTTGTTGTGGACCAACGGACCGTTCGACCTCTCCGCGCGCCTGCCCAAGTGATGAGGCTATCGGCAATGATTGTGACGCGGGGCTCGAACCAGTTGGTCGCCCCGCAGCACAGCCGATCAGCGCCGCCGCCAATAAAAGGTTGATCGCGACGGTGAGTCCGCGTTCCATGTTAGGCCCGCTCCGGGCCTTTGCGGCGCATCGAGCCCGCCACCAGCTTGAACTCGTACAGCCGGCATTCCAGCGCGCCGTTGAAGAGCGGCGTGCGGCGGGAGGGCGCAAGTCCGATCAGTTTCGGCAGGCGCAAGTCGGCGGTCAAAATGTAGGCGCGCCAGCCGGAGAAGCGCTGTTTAAGCAGGTCGCCCAGCTTCGGGTAGAAAGCCGTCAAGGTTGCGTCGTCGCCGAGACGGACCCCATAAGGCGGGTTGGTGATCAGCAGGCCTTCCGCGGCCGGCGCCGTGAGGTCCAGCACATCGGCCTGTTGCAAATGCACGGCGTCCGCCAGCCCGATCGCTTCGAGATTCGCCCGCGCGGCGCGCAGCACGGCCCCGTCCCGGTCGCTTCCATAGAGTGGGAGCGGGCCGGTCTTGGTCTGTTGCGCGCGGCTGGCGGCGCAGAGCTCCTGCCAATGGCGCGGCGAAAAGTTGCGCAGTTTTTCGAAGGCAAACCGGCGGCCCAGTCCGGGACTGATCCGCCGGGCCACCATGGCCGCCTCTTGGAGAATCGTTCCGCCGCCGCACATGGGATCCAGCAACACGTGATCGCTGGTCCAGCCGGCAAGTTGAAGTATTCCGGCGGCAAGATTCTCGCGCAACGGGGCTTCGGTGCCGGCCCGGCGCCAGCCTCGCTTGAAGAGGGCTTCTCCCGACGTGTCCAGATAGAACGTGCAATGGGTGTCGTCCAGGAAAGCATCGATGCGGATGTCGGGTGTGGCGGTCTCGACGGTGGGGCGGTCGGCGGTAAGGGTCTTGAAGGCATCGCAGACCGCGTCCTTGATCCGCAACGTGACGAAGTCCAGGCTCTTGAGCGGGCAGCGCTTGGCGCTGACTTTGACTTTGATCGTGCAGGAAACGGGGAACCAGTCGGGCCAGGGCAACCGGAGCGCGGCTTGGTAGAGATCCTGTTCGTGCGTATAGGCCCCCTGCCCGATGCGCCAGAGGATGCGGCTGGCCAGGCGGCTGTCGAGGTTCGCGCGGTAACAGAGGTCGAACGGGCCGGTGAATCCGACGCCGCCCTGGGTGGCGGCGACGTCCTGCGCGCCGAGCCGGACCAGCTCGGCGCACAGGAGTGGCTCCAGCCCGCGCGGGCAAGGGGCGAAGAACGTGTGTCGGTCGCGGCTCACAAGCAGGGCATGGGCTACAGAATGTTCAGGAGTTCCACTTCGAAGATGAGGGTGGCATTCGGCGGAATGACGCCGCCTGCCCCGCGGGCGCCGTAGCCCAAATTGGACGGGATCGTCAGCTTGCGGATGCCGCCCACCTTCATGCCCTGCACGCCTTCATCCCATCCTTTGATCACACGCCCAAGGCCCAAAGGGAATTCGAAGGGTTGGTTTCGGTCTTTGCTGGAGTCGAACTTCTTCCCGGTGGTGAGCCAGCCGGTGTAGTGGACGGACACGGTTTGCCCCGATTGGGCGATGGCGCCGGTCCCCTCCTTGCTGTCTTCATATTGTAGACCGGAGGATGTGGTGATTTCAGCCATGGCGATCTCCTTTATGGTGAAGGAACGGGTGTTGTCTCGAACGTGGTTGTGTCGTGACGGCTCGTCACGTCTGGGTCTGGTACAAGTCCCGGCGATGGGCGATCCAGTGTATGGATACCAGCCGTTCGTCCCGGTTGATCGAGTAGAGGATCCGCCAGTCTCCCACCGCATACTTGGAGAGGTCGGGGAGGTCGGCGGTCAGGGGCTCATGGCGAAGATTGCCGACGTTGGAGGCCAGCCACTTGGTCTTGTCCAGCAGACGCTGGGCCGTCGTCGCGTCGATGCTCGCGAGGTCGGCCGTCACCTCGGGGCGATAGGTCAGTTGAAACCAGGCCATTCCACGTTACCAGCGGAGCCCAAGTCGCTCGGCGATCGCCTCGCCGGTGAGCCGTTCCGTCGAAGCCAAGGACTCCTTGAGCCTGGCTCGCGCCGCGTCCCCCAGGGTGAGGCCCAAGTCCGGGTCGCCCAGCAAATCGCGCAGCCGGTCGTCCACGATCCCCGTCACCAGTTCGCGCAGTTGTTCTGGGGTCAGGTCCGACAAGTGCATGGTGCGTCGCCCCCGGGTGGACTACAATGACCTCCTGTGTACGCCGACCATGGCGGCGGAGTCAACCGGGTATCGTGGTTCCGTTACGAAGGAGTCTGGCCCATGCACAAGCGCTTGAACGGCAAGGTGGCGGTTGTTACGGGAAGCAGCAGCGGGATCGGCAAGGCCATCGCCCTGACCTTCGCCGACGAAGGCGCCCGCGTGGTGGTGACGGCCCGCCGGCGCGATCTCTGCGCGCAGACCGTGCGGCAGATTACGCAGCGAGGCGGGCAGGCCCTGGCTCTGCCCGCGGACGTGGCCGACGAAGCGCAAGTGGAGCGACTGATCGCCGACACGGTCGCGCAATGGGGCCGGCTGGATATTCTGGTGAACAACGCCGGAATCGGGGGCGGCGGCCGGATCGCCGAGACGAGCACGGATGCGTTCGATGCGGTGATCGGCACGAACCTGCGGGGGACCTTCTTCTGTTGCCGGGCCGGGTTTCGTCAGATGACGACGCAACCGGAAGGAGGGACGATCCTGAACATGTCCAGCGTTTGCGGCGTGCAAGCCTGGGCCGGAACCGGACTCTACAGCGCGTCGAAGCACGGGGTGATGGCGCTCACCAAGTCGCTGGCGGACGAAGGGCGCCGGTACAAGATCAAAGTCAGCGCGATCTGTCCCGGCGGGGTGGCGGATGCCCTGGTGGACGCCTCACCGGACGAGATCCGACGCAGCGAACGGATCAGCCCGTTTGATATTGCGGAAACCGCCGTGTATCTGGCGACGCTGGGGCCGAACACGGTCGTGCATCAGGTGATTGTGGATCGGTTGGGCGCCGATTGGTAGGGACGGTCCGAACGATGTTCTAAGGGGCGGCCCAGAGGACTTTCCCCGCTTTGTCCTTCACTTTCAACGCTTGGGGCTCATCGGGCGTCAGGTGGAGGGTCCGGTTCCCGTCCTTGCCCAGGAGCACCAGCCCGACTTCGCCATTGGGGTCCAGGCCGAGCCCGGCCCTCGTTCTGCCGAACTTGTCCACGAGCAAGAACTCCTCCGAGTTGACCACTTTCATCCGCTGTTGAGCCTGCGCCGGCTCCACGTTCAGGAACCGTTCCGCAAACAGACCCCCCAGGAACCCGCCCACGAGGGCCATGGCCAGCACCGCCGCCAACTCATTCCGCCTCATTGTCGTCCTCCTGCTGAACATCTCCGCCGGTCCCTGCCTTGCCCTTTTGTACCATGTTCGGCAGCTGGTTGCGACCCTTGTATGCGCTGGATGTTTCCAGTATCATCGTCCTGCACGCGGCGTGAGGAAGCGGACGAGGGGCGCGGGAGGCGGCATGTCCTGCTGGGCACGAATCACGGGAAGTGTGGCGCTGGCCTTGGCCACCCTGACACTGGCCGTTTCCACAGGCCTGGCGGAAGATAACTACGATCTGGTGGCCCGGTATGTGCTGGAGACCGTCCGCGCGTTCCGCACGGCCTACGTGTTGAACGTGGTGGAGCACGTGCGCGAAGGGGGCATTATCCCGAAGGAGGATTGGATCAAGGATGCCCATGCCATTCCCCTCCCCGCCCAGTTCGTGAAGGCGGCCGGCGCCGATCTGGAATCGTTTGAGATCGGGCTCATCGGGCTGACCCCGGTCTATAAGAGCAACCTTCCCCGCACCCAGGCGGAGATCGATGCGCTCCAGCGGCTGACGTCGGATCGCAGCCAAAAAGTCATCTCGTTTGTCGACGGCAATCAATTTAAAGCCATGGCGGCTGATATCGCCGTGGTGCAGTCCTGTGTGGACTGCCACAACATCCACCCGGACAGCCCTTGGCGCAACTATAAGAAGGGCGACATCATGGGCGCCGTCATCGTCCGCTTGAACAAACACGGGAAGTGAGCACCACGTGAATCGCATGCACACACGATCGGCAGGCATGGCGGTGGCATTCGGATTATCCGGTCTGCTCCTCTGGAACTCAGCGGCGCAAGCGGAAACCTACGATCTTGTGGCCCGCTATGTGTTGGAAACGGTCCGCGCGTTCCGCTCCGCCTACGTGCTCCACGTCGTCGAGCACACGAAGGAGGTCGGGATCGCGCCCAAGGAAGATTGGGTGAAGAACGCCCATGCGATCCCGCTGCCGGCGCAGTTCGTGAAAACCGCCGGGTCCGATCTGGACACGTTCGAGATCGGCATCATCGGCCTGACCCCCATCTATAAGAGCAACTTGCCCAAGACCGAGGCCGAAACCGACGCCTTGAAGAGCCTTATGGCCGATCCCAGCAAAAAGATCGTCACGTTCGCGGACGGCAAACAGTTCAAGGCCATGGCGGCCGACTTTGCCGTGTCTCAGTCCTGCGCCGATTGTCACAATAGCCACCCGGAAAGCCGCTGGCGCAATTTCAAAAAGGGCGACGTGATGGGCGCCATCGTGGTCCGGTTGACCCGGCAGGCCAACTGACAGGATGTTGAAAAAGGCCGCCAGCGTTGTTCTCGCGTCGCTCCTAAAACCCGTGAAACGTGAATCGTAAGGCGTGAATCGTTAGGGTACAGAATGAGCGGAGAGAAGTTCGCTGCGGCCGAACCCGCGGAAGAGGCGCGTCTCGGCGCGCCTGGGGTGGGAGGGTGAGAAGGCGGCCTTTTTGAACATCCTGAACCAATTACACAGGAGTCACTTCGCAAGATGGCCGACACCTATCCCCGCAGCCCTAAGGCGATGCTCGGCGGCATCATGCACCTCGGGCGTATGATCGACAAAGTGCGCTTGCGTCATGCGGGGCGGATCCAGGACTACAACTATCTCACGGCCGGCTTCGACAAGTACCTGCTCGACTTGCTCGGCCTTTCTGGTGAAGCCTTTGAGCGGCACGTCCTCGCCGTCGGCACGGACGAGGCAGTGCTGGCGTGGGTCCGTCGGGAGGGGAAGGCGCTGACGGAAGCGGATATCCGGCTGTGGAACCAGGGGCTGTTGAAGGCCGCACCCAAGGACGAGCCGGCGCAACAGCGGTTTCACGCCAGACTCGTCGAGATCGCGGCCAAGCGCGGGGTGCCGGTCGAGTCGTTGCCTCCGGTGACCACTTGGGTGGAGGCCATCGAGTTGGACGAAGGGCGTTTGTGACCGATCCTGCCGTCTCGGGGCTCGCGCCGTCGTCTGGCCGCCGAGCCTCTTCCGTACCGCGTTAACCCCTCAGACCGAAGGCCGTATGCTCGGCACGTCCGGCCCGGTTGCCGGCCTTCCGGGGCCGGAGGGCCGCCACACCTCGACAGGCAGGACACCGATGCCGTTCTCCGATCCTCCACGCCCGTCCCGACTTGACGGGCACCGTCGGCGCCCATACAGTGGGGAATGGAAGCAAAGCCGTTTGACGTGACCGACCGGCCCGTCCCAACCCCGTTGGAGGTGTCCATGAGCGCGCATCGCCTCGCCTTGCTGACCGTGCTCCTGACCGGCTGGTCCTGGGGCATCGCCGCCGCCGACACGATCCGCAACTTGTTCAAGGATGTCGATGGCGCGGTCATCGTGATCCAGACGAACCGCAAGGAAACCGTGGGCGGTCCCGAGCAGAAGCCCACCACCCTTGCGGGGATGGGGTCGGGGGTGCTGATTTCCTCGGACGGCAAGGTGATGACGGCGGCCCATCTGGTCCAGACCGCCGATGAAGTCACGGCGCACTTTCAGACCGGCGAGGTGGTGAAAGCCAAGGTGGTCACCTCCGATCCTTCCGCCGACGTGGCCCTGCTCCAGCTGGAACGGGTCCCGCCGAACAACGAAGTGGCCAAGCTCGGGAACTCCGACGCCGCCGAAGTGGGGGATCAAGTCTTCGTCGTGGGGGCCCCCTTGGGGCTGGGCCATACGCTGACGGTGGGCCATATCAGCGCCCGGCACAGACCGAAAACCATGTACGGAGGCCTCGCCCAGGCGGAGTTTTTCCAGACCGACGCGGCGATCAATCAGGGCAATTCCGGCGGGCCCATGTTCAACATGGCGGGGGAAGTCATCGGCATCGTCAGCCACATCATCTCCAAGTCGGGCGGATTCGAAGGGCTGGGGTTTGTCGTGACCTCGTCGGTGGCGCGGCGTCTCTTGCTGGAGAAGAATCCCTATTGGAGCGGGGTCGAGGGTTTTTTACTGTCCGGCGATCTGGCCAGGGTCTTCAACCTGACGCAACCGGCGGGGCTGCTGGTCCAGCGCATCTCGGCCCGTTCGCCGGCCGCGGAGATCGGGTTGCGCCCCGGTTCGATGCCGGCGGTCATCGAAGGGCAATCCATCCTGGTGGGCGGCGACGTCGTCCTCGAGGTGCAGGGGGTGCCGATCGTGGCCGACGGATCCAGCACGACGGTGATCCGCGACCGTCTGGCGAGTCTGAAATCGGGGGACATCGCGCGAGTCACGGTGCTGCGCGGCGGGGAGAAAAAAGAATTGACGAGAAAAGTCCCCTAAAAGGGCGCCTATTCTTCCGGCTCGAGGCCCAACTGTGCGGCCAGCGCGGGGACGGTGTAGGTCGCCTGGCCATCCAACCTGATCAACTCGATGCCGGCGCGACGAAAGATCGCGTCCAGCAGCCGATCCCGCGTCTGTCGTTGCGGCGACGGCGGGGTCGCGCCCCGCAACTCGATGATCTTGGCGGCGGCCAAGCTTCCCGGGTGCACGAGGGCGAAGTCCACGCGCTTGAACGCCACTTGATTCAGGAAGGCGGCCCGAGCCTGACGGTCCTGTGCCCGGATGTCAATCAGGCACCAGACCGGCACTTGAGCGAAGACGAGAAACCGATCCTGTACGGACAGCCGCAAGAGGTTATAGAAAGCGGCTTCCGTCTCCGTGAACAGCGGTTGCGGGGCCAGCGTCAGGTTGGGTGGAAGGGAGAAGGCCTGGTCCTGTGTCGGGCTTTCCGTGGTGGCGCGGCGCGGTCTGGTCCTGCTCCAGAACCACAGCCCTAATCCCAGGAGCAGCGTTCCTCCGGCCATGGTCAGCAGCAGGGGATCGTCCACGAAACCTCAGCGCCTCCTGCCGGTTTTTTTGAACAACGCCTGCCAGCCTTGACGCCCCGGCACGATCGTTCCCAGGACCACCGGGTGGGTTGCGCCGGTGACGGCCGGGACATTGGCACAGGCCCCCTGCCAGGTCTGATAGGCCAAGATGGCAAAGGCCACGGCCTCGAACGCCTTGCTGTCCCAGCCGATCCCTTCCAGGGTCCGCACGGGGATCGGCTCGAACACGGCCGTCAGATCCTGCATCAGCGTACGGTTGCGGGCGCCGCCGCCGGCGACGATCACCTCATCGAGCGGAGCGGCGCCTCGTTGGGCCGTCCGTCCCCTCAGCCAACGGCGGGCGCTGCCCACGGTCACGGCGGTCAACAAGGAGCAGGTGGCAAGGACATCGTTGGCGTTCAGGCGGCGCTTGCGCATGACGGCAAGCAGCTTCGCGACGAAGGGGTCTCCGAATGCTTCCCGCCCCGTGGACTTGGGCGGCGGCTGTGTCAGAAAGGGATGGGCCAGCAACTCCGTCAACAGTCCGGCATCCACGACGCCTTTGGCGGCAAGCCGTCCGTCTCGATCCATGGCCTGCCGACCGTTCGTCAGCCGCCGTACCAGCCCATCCAGCACCATGTTGCCCGGCCCCGTATCGAAAGCCTGCAGGGAGGAGAGGGCGCCTCCGGCGGGCAAGTAGGTGACGTTGCCGATGCCGCCGAGATTGACGATGAGACGCGATCGCTTCGGATGCCTGAACAGGAGATAGTGCACGTAGGGGGTCAGCGGGGCTCCTTGCCCTCCGGCCGCGATGTCACGGGGCCGGAAATCGGCCACCGTCGCGATGCCGGTCCGTTCGGCGATCACGGCCGGTTCGGCGATCTGCAACGTCGAGCGAACGGGCCCCAATCCCGACTCGCGGATGCCGTGTGGAAGATGCTGAATCGTCTGCCCATGGGACCCGATGAGCGCGATCGCGGCCGGACGCAGCCCGGCTTTCCGGATGACGCGGAAGGCCGCTTTGGCGAACCATTCGCCCAGCACGGCGTTGAGGTGGCAGACCTCGACGACGGTCCCGCCGGAGCAGAGGTTCAGAACCCGCCGCTGCAAGTCTGCCGGATACGGGGTCGGGGCAAACGCCAGCGGCGCGACTCGAAGGTCGAGCCCGGCGCCGCGGATGTCCACCAGCGCGGCGTCGACGCCGTCGCCGGAGGTGCCGGACATGAGGCCGACGACCTTCATGCGGCGCTCAGTTGAAACGACCCGTAGGCCATGCGCATGCGCGCAGGCTAACCGAAGTGACCGGAGGGGTCAAGCGAACCCCGCGGA
>JAGWTI010000079.1 GCA_028876065.1 Nitrospirota bacterium | reverse complement strand
GGCACGAGGATTTTTCGCCTCGACAGTGGGCGTCAACGAAGCCACGATTCGGCAGTATGTCCGGTACCAGGGCGAGCAGGAGACGGGTCAAGCGCAGCTTGAACTTTAAGGAGACCCCGCCTGTAAGGGCGGGGTTCTTCATTAATCACAACCAGGCTCTAAGATTTCTGACACGTTGGGGATCATATTGTCTTGCGTATAAAAATGGGGTCACCATGAGGGCAATGCCCGTTAAGCTGGGAGAAACAACCGTTGCCTTGCATCCCCTTCAACTGGTCAGGGTTTACTGCCACCCTGGCCAGTTGAAGGATACAGGGAGGGGAGCGCGCTATCTAGGATTCCTTTCTCGTTGGAGGAGCTGGGCAATTGCTCAATTGATCACATTATGCGGCCTTCGCGCTCGGTGTTCGGCTGCCAGTGCCTCTGCTTCCGAGGCTGCCTTTTGATAGCTCTTCGCAATCTCCCGGCAATGGGCGGCATGCTTACCGGCCCCGTCCTTTGAGTCTGGCTCGGGATGCTTTTCATAGAAGTCAGCCATGAAGTCCCAGTGCTTGGCCTTTTCCTGAAGCTCTTGCGCTTCATGGGTGTAATGCGCAGCCAGCCCTGCGTGATCGTGTTGATCGATCAGCCGCTGAGTGGACGTTTCTGCATAGCCCTGTGTGGCGAACATCAGGACAAACGCTGCAGGCACCAAGAGGAATCGATAGTTGACCATGGGTATGCCCTCCCTTCATCGAAGATCACGGCATGTGAAGCGATGCTGCTCTATTTTGCGATGAGCCAATGCTCAGCATAATCTTCAGCAATCACGATGCCATGTTGTTGAGCCGCCGTTACAAGGCCGCACAACCGCTGAACTTATTGAGCCAATCTCAATGATTGTCAGACGAATCGCCATCTAGACCAGTGGACACATTGTCGCAGAATGGGGCAGATACAAGGACAATGTGACGACGGTTGCCACATCGGATTCGAATCGGATGATTCAGTCTGACTTGACATATCCGGCGGAGAGGGAGAAACTAGGCCATCTCCATTTGCTTAATAGGCTGGCTGCATGAGACTTGTCTTGTCTCGAGCGACACACGTGCGTTTCAGTTCGTTGGCCATGGTGCTCTTTTTCATCTTTTGTCAGGTGATCGGGTCCATGTGTGCCCTGCCTGATGTCGCGTTGGCACAGGATCAGACGACGATCTCAGAGCAGGGCATGGTCTGCCCCATGGACTCAGGTTTCATGTGTCCTGCCTCACTCACATCTTCTCCAGATCGCCAGGTCAAAATTGGGGCTGCGCTGGATGCGGGCCATGTGCCCGTCGCCAGTGTTCACGACTTCGCTGCTTGCATGCTTTTCGCTGCATGGAGCGGGGTGCAGGCTTCGTCGCCCCCGATCACCTGTTCCTCATCCCCGTCTATCCAAGTCCTCCGGATCTGATTTACACCTCCAAGCCTTGTTGCTGACCGCTCTGCCGCAGAGGCGGAGTCGGCGTGGCTCCGTTTATCAGCGCACCTGGAGGTGCTGTCGTGAAACGATTCTTCTCTCGTATTCCGTCTCGGGCATTGCCCGTCCTTGCGCTCTGCCTCGTGGATCTCGCATCGGTTTCGGCAAGCGGGGCGCAAGAGCGCACGGCGGCCCCTATGGATGGAGCCGCCCACCCTGCTCAGCACGAGCCACGCATCAGCGTACAGAGTCTCGTGCAAGAACTGGAGCTGGCGAACCCGGAGATCAAGGTGGCGCGTCAGCGGTGGGAGGCCGCCCAGGCGGTCGTGCCGCAAGTGCAAACGCTCCCGGATCCGAAGCTCCAATTCGGGTATCAACGGATGCCGATGGTGGAGCCGCTCCAAGGCGCCATGTATGGCGTCGGGCAGGAAATTCCTTTCCCTGGCAAACTGAGGCTCAAGGGCGAAGTGGCCCAGCGGGAGGCGGAGCGCCTGGAGCAGGAGTTCCTCGCGACGAAGCTCCGACTCGTCGCCAACCTGAAAGAAGCGTACTTTACGTTGCACTTTGTCCACAAAAGCAGCGAAATCGTCGAGAAGAACAAAGCCCTGCTGATCCAGTTTGAAAAAACGGCGAAAGCTCGGTACAGCGTCGGCCAGGCCGCTCAGCAAGATGTGTTCCGTGCCCAGGTGGAGATCTCGCGCGTCCTGGATCGGCTTGCGGTGCTGGAGCAACAGAAAGAAAGCCTACACGCCGCGATCAATCGCCTCCTGAATCGGCCGCCGGCCGACCCCCTGGGGACGCCGGAAGAGATGCGGGTCCCACTCCTGACACTGTCCTTGCCCGAATTGACCAGACGGGCGGAGGCGTTCTCGCCTATCCTATTGGCCTCGGCCAAGGGCATCGAGCGGAGTGAGCAGGCCGTGTCCCTTGCCCAGCGCCAGTTCTACCCGGATTTCGATCTCAACGCGCTCGGAACCCGCAATGACCGCATCAACGACAACGGCTATCAGGTGATGATCGGGATCAAGATTCCGCTGTTCTACGAGACGAAGCAACGGCAGGGCGTCAAGGAGGCGCTCGCCGGCCTGTCCGGTGCCCGGGAGGATCTCACCGCCACGCGACAGGACATTCTCTTTCAAGTGAAGGACGCCTTTGTGCAGACCCAGCGGGCGGAGCGGCTGATCACGATCCTCCGGGATGCGATCATTCCCCAGTCCTCCCTGGCCCTGCAGTCCGCGCAGGCGGGCTACGCGGTCGGCAAGGTGGATTTTCTCACGCTCTTAAACAGCCTGCTCACGCTGCAGGAGAGCCAGTTGGAATTGCATGGAGAAATGGTCGCGCACGAAAAGGCTGTGGCGAGGCTGGAAGCGGTCACCGGCGGCCCGTTGGCCGGCAAGGACGAAGAGAGGAGGTAACGCCATGACACGCCGGACCCTGGTCAGCATCGTCCTCCTTTTGGCCATCAGCCTCGCCGGGGTCCTCTGGCTGATGAGCCAACCGACGGTCCTTCCTCCGGCAGGCTCCACGCCGGATTCCATGCCCGACATGCCCGGCATGGATATGGGAGAGAAGCCGCGACCGGAAGGAAAGACGACCGACAGCAAGCCGGCTCCCGCCTCGGATGAGATGCCGGGTCTCGTAACGATTCCCCCCGAGCGCCTGCAGACAATCGGCGTGAAATACGAGCCGGTGGCGCGGCGCCCTCTGGAGAAAGTCATCCGTACCGTGGGGCGCGTGGCAGCGGACGAGCGGCGATTGGCCAAGGTCACCATCAAGTTCCACGGCTGGATCGAGCAACTGTTCGTCAGTGCGATCGGCGACCACGTCAGAAAGGGGCAGGTCCTGTTCACCATCTACAGCCCCGATTTGGTCGCCACGCAAGAGGAATATCTGCTGGCCTTGCAAGGACAGAAGCAGCTCGGCGCGAGCGAGTTTCCGGAGGTCGCGCGCGGCTCCAAGGACCTATTGGAGGCCGCCCGGCGTCGGTTCCAGCTCTGGGACATCAACGACGAGCATATTCGAGAGCTGGAGCAGACCGGCAAGGTCCTGCGGACGCTGCCCATCCACTCGCCTATCACCGGGACCGTGCTCCGGAAGGAAACGTTGGCCGGCGCGCATGTGGAGCCCGGCGCGGAGCTCTATACGATCGCCGATCTCTCGCACATCTGGATCTTGGCGGATATCTATGAGTACGAGCTGGCCTTCGTGAAGAAGGACCAGAAAGCGGCGGTGACGCTCTCCTACGAACCAGGCACGGTGTGGACCGGGCGCGTCGGGTTCGTCTACCCCACGCTGGACCCGAAGACCAGAACCGCCAAAGTGAGGTTCGAGGTGGATAACTCCGACGAGAAGCTGAAACCGGACATGTACGCCAATGTGGAGCTGACGGTGAACCTGGGGACCCGGTTGTCGATTCCACAAGAAGCGGTCATCGAATCAGGCCAGAAGCAGCTCGTCTTCATCCATCATGGGGGGGGCCGCCTGGAACCGCGCGTGATCAAAACCGGCGTGAAAACCGGTTCCCACTACGAAGTCGTGGCCGGCCTCCAGGAAGGGGACCACGTGGTCACCTCCGCCAATTTCCTGATCGACAGTGAAAGCCGCCTGAAAGCGGTCGTGGAGAGCATGGGCGGCATGAGCGGGATGAAGAACTGACTCGAGACGCCAGGGGCGAGGGATCATGGTCGAATACATCATCGACTACTGTGCGAGACACCGTTTCATTGTCTTTCTGATCGTCTTTTCGACGGCCGTGGGCGGGCTCTGGGCCATGAAGCAGACCCCCATCGATGCCCTGCCGGATATCTCCGATACGCAGGTGATTGTCTATACCACCTGGCCCGGTCGGTCTCCTGACCTCGTCGAAGACCAGATCACCTACCCGATCGTGACCGCGCTGTTGTCCGCTCCCAAGGTCACGGTCGTGCGCGGATTCTCGGACTTTGGCTATTCCTACGTCTACATCCTCTTCAAAGACGGCACCGACATCTACTGGGCGCGCTCGCGGATTCTGGAACGGTTGAGTCAACTCTCTGGGCGCATGCCGGAGGGAGTCACCCCACAGCTTGGCCCCGATGCCACCGGCGTGGGGTGGGTGTTTCAATACGCGCTGGTGGACGAGACCGGCCAGCAGGACCTCGCGTCGCTGCGCAGCTTCCAGGATTGGTACCTGCGCTACTGGCTGCGGGCCGTGGAAGGGGTCGCCGAGGTGGCCAGCGTCGGCGGCTTTGTCCGCCAGTACCAGGTTAATCTCGACCCCACCAAAGTCCTCGCGTATCGCCTGTCTATCCCCTCGATCGTGGAAACGATCCGGCAGAGTAATAACGACGTGGGCGGCCGTGTCGTGGAGTTCTCCGGAATCGAATATGTGGTCCGGGGGCGCGGGTATATCAAGAAGCCCGAGGACATCGAAGAGATCGCGGTGGGGGTCAACGAAAACGGGACGCCGATTCTCTTGCGCGACGTGGCCACGGTAAAGCTCGGGCCGGACATGCGGCGCGGCCTGGTCGAGCTCGATGGAAAGGGCGAGGTCGCGGGCGGGATTGTGATCATGCGGTTCGGCGAGAACGCCCTCACCGTGATCGAACGGGTCAAGGCCAAGCTCAACGAACTCGAACCCTCCATGCCCAAGGGGATCAAGGTCGTCACGACCTACGACCGCAGCAATCTCATTCACGAATCCATCGCCACGGCGAATGAGAACCTGACCGAAGAGCTGGTGGTCACCGGTGTGCTGATCGTCGGGTTTCTCCTCCACATTCGCTCCGCGATGCTCCCCATCCTCACCCTGCCCCTGTCAATCCTGATCGCCTTCATCTTCATCTACTTCCTGGACATCGGGATGAACATCATGTCGCTCGGCGGCATCATCGTGGCCATCGGGGACATGGTGGACGCCCCGATCGTGATGGTGGACAACGCGCACAAGCGGCTGGAGGAATGGGAACAGAACGGCAAAGTGGGCGACCGGACGCAAATCCTCATCGATTCGGCCAAAGAAGTGGGCCCAGCGATGTTCAGCTCGTTACTCGTCATCGGGGTCTCCTTCTTGCCCGTCTTCGTCCTCGAGGCGCAGGAAGGCCGGATGTTCAAGCCGTTGGCCTTGACGAACTTCCTGAGTATCGCCGCGTGCGCGGTGCTGGCCATCACGCTGATTCCGGCGTTGCTGCCGACTTTCACGCGCGGCCGGATCTTCCCTGAGCAACGACACCCCATTAGCCGTCTCTTGCAGCGCCTCTATGCACCCGTGCTGCGGACGGCGCTGCACCACCGGTGGCTGGTCGTGGTCTTGTCGATCGGGCTGCTGGCCAGTATCGTCCCCGCCTACCAGCGCATGGGCTCCGAGTTCATGCCGCCGTTGTACGAAGGAACGATTCTGTACATGCCGACGACACTTCCCGGCCTCTCGGTCACCGAAGCCGGCCGGCTCCTCCAATTGATGGACCGGAAGCTCCGAGGGTTTCCCGAAGTCGAGTGGGTCTTCGGCAAGGCCGGGCGGGCGGAAACCTCCACGGACCCGGCCCCGTTCAGCATGATGGAAGTCGTGGTCGAACTGAAGCCCAAAGACCAATGGCGACCGGGGCTGAGTTATGAAGGCCTCGTGGATGAGATGAACCGGGCGTTGCAGTTTCCGGGGGTGACCAACGCCTGGACGATGCCGATCAAAAACCGGATTGACATGCTCACGACCGGCATCCGGACCCCGGTCGGCATCAAGATTTTCGGGGCCGATCTCAAAGAGATCGAGGGCATCGGCAAACATCTGGAGATGGTTCTCCGAGAGGTACCGGGGACGCGCAGCGTCTATGCGGAGCGGGTGTCCGGCGGATACTTCCTCGACTTCGACATCAATCGGAAGGAGATCGCCCGGTATGGGCTCAAGTTGATGGATGTGGGCCGGATCATCGAGACGGCCATCGGCGGTGAAAACATCGCGACGACCATCGAGGGGCGCGAACGGTATCCGATCAACGTACGCTACCTCCGCGAGTTGCGCGATGACCCCGAAAAGCTCAAACGAGTGCTAGTGGACACCCCGACCGGTGCCCAAGTGCCTCTCGCCCAACTGGCCACGCTCCGATTCGTGAATGGACCTCCGATGATCCGGGATGAAAATGGCCGGCTGGCCGGCTACGTCTACCTGGACATGGCCGGTCGGGACGTGGGCGGGTACGTCGCGGATCTCAAACGGGTGGTACGGGAGCAGGTGCACCTGCCGCCGGGCTATACGATCACTTGGTCGGGCCAATACGAATTCATGGAGCGGGTCAAGGAACGGCTCAAACTGGTGGTACCCCTCACCTTGGTCATCATCTTCGTGATGTTCTACTTTACCTTTAGCTCGGTGGCCGAAACGGGGATGGTGATGCTGGGGGTGCCGCTCTGTCTGGTGGGCGCCTTCTGGTATCTCGTCGAACTCGACTACAACATGAGCATCGCCGTCTGGGTTGGGATCATCACCGTGGTCGGGACAGGAGCTGAGACTAGCTCGGTCATGCTGGCCTATCTGGACGAGGCCTGCCAGCGGCGAAAGGCGACAGGTGGGCTCGCGACGCTTGAGGATCTCATTGCGACCGTGCATCGAGGAGCGGTGGAGCGCATCCGGCCGATGATGATGATCGGCTTGGTGGATGTCGTCGGATTGATTCCGGTGATGATAGCCACAGGCACCGGGGCCGACGTGATGAAGCGGATCGCCGCCCCTCAGGTCGGCGGCGTGTTTTCCGCCATGATCCTCACGCTCATCGTCATTCCGCCCATCTACGTCATCTGGCGCTGGCATGTCGAAGGGAAGACATTGAAGAGCGAGGAGGACCGAGGATGAGCCGGAAACGCGAACCTTGCGGTATTGAGCGCGTCGAAGGCTGGAGGATAGGATGAAGCCCGAGGGCCACTAAACGAAAGGAGGGCAGGGTGAGGTACGCCAAAACTCTGGTCACGGCGCTGATGGCGGCCGCACTGGCTGGAAACGGATGCCAATCCGTACCCAAGCGGACGGTCTTGCCTGCGCCAGCCGGCACGAATACCGCTGCGGCTCATCACAACGACGAGGGAATCCATGCCTACGACCAAGGCCAATGGGATGCAGCGAAACAGCACTTCGCCGAAGCGATCACGGCCGCGCCCGACCTGGCCGAAGCCCATTACAACATGGGAAAGACTCTGTATCGCCTTGGCGCGACGAAGGAGGGGGACGCGCATTTCATCTCCGCCGCCAATTTGGCGCCCGGCAACAAGGTCATCTGGGATTCCCCTCCCCTGAAGAACGTGCATGTCCCCTCCAAGGAAGCCACGATTCCCGGATTCTCCGACGGGCACGCCGGGCACAGCCATTGACCGCCCTGATGATGCTTCCAGTGTCGGTTTTTCCGGTCCGAGGGGTTCCGCTTCCTCGCCGCTTTGGGGCATTTCTGACCTTCGAATCCTACCTGGCTGCCCCTTTCCGCCACCATGCAATCCCGTTTCCTGAGTTGTAGGGTCTTCCTGCTTGAGAAAATTGAGCCGAAACAATAGGATCAGGCCCGTTCCGCACCGCCTCTCTTGGGCATCCTGCTTGCTGCAACTGTCAGGGTGGAATGCATGAGACAGCCTCGAATCTTTCAGCGCCTCGGAAGAATCTCCTTAGCCCTCCTTGCCACATTGAGCGTCGTCGCGTTGGGCCTCGGCAGTCTCACGGGGTGCGCCAAGGAGAGCGACGAGGCCCCCGGCGCCAAACCGGCGGTGGCCACGGCCGGCCCGCGGCTCGTACGCCTCAAGCCGGAGGCAGCCGCGGCGGCGGGGGTCGAGGTCCGCCCGGTAGCCCGCGGCGAATTCCGGATGCACCGGGATTTTCCCGCCACGGTCCAACCCAACAAGAACAAGCTGGCCGAGGTGACCACGCTGGTGCGAGGGCGAGCCACGGACGTCTATGTGGATGTCGGAACCGACGTCGCCGGCGGGGCCTTGCTCGCCAAGCTCTACAGCAGCGACCTCGGCTTGGCTCAATCGACCTACCTGAAATCCGCCGCCAAGCTTCATGAGGCCGAGCTGGCCTATGAGCGAGCCCGGGGCCTGCTGGAAGACAAGGCGATCAGCTTGGCCGAGTTCCAAAAAAAGGAGGCGGAGGCCAAGAGCGTCCGCGCCGAAGCGCGGGAAGCACGGGACCGTCTGCACGTATTGGGCATGCAGGAGCCGGAGCTTCAACGATTGGACCGTGAGCACGCCATTTCCGCCTACGTTCCGATCCATGCTCCGTTCGCCGGCCGTGTGATCGCGCGGAACCTCGCCAAGGGGGAAGTCGTCGAGACGTCCCATGAGCTGTTCACGGTCGCGGATCTCTCGGAGGTTTGGGTGGTCGCGAACGTTCCGGAAAAGGACGTGCGGTTCATTCGCCGCAACCAAGCGGTCGAGGTCCGGCTCGCGGCCTACCCGCAGGAGGCGTTCCAGGGCACCATCACCTACGTGGGGGATGTCCTGGATCCGGCGACCAGAACGATGGGCCTGCGGGTCACCGTCCCGAACCGAGACGGGCGGCTCAAGCCGGAAATGTTCGCCACCGTTCGCGTGTACACCAATACCGAAACCGGCGTGCTGACGGTGCCCTCGGCGGCGATCCAACGCGACCAACAGCGCGCCTTGGTGTTCGTGCAGATCGAGCCCGGAACGTTCGAAGCCCGCCCGGTGACCCTCGGGGACGAGAGCGGGGAGACCACCAAGGTGCTGGGAGGCCTCCGCGAAGGCGAGGCCCTCGTCATCCAGGGAGCCTTTGCGCTCAAATCCGAGCTCGAACACCATAAGATCGAAGAGATCCGATGATCGCGGCGCTCCTGGCATTCTCCCTCCGTCAACGCGTCCTCGTGGTCGCCGTGGCCGCGGCTTTGGCCGTCGCCGGGCTCTATGCGTTCGAGGCCCTGCCGATCGACGCCTTCCCCGACGTGACCAACATCCAAGTGCAAATCCTCACCGACGCGCCGGGCCTCTCGCCGGTGGAAGTCGAACGGTTCATCACCTATCCGCTCGAACTGCAGATGACCGGCCTGCCGGGCCTGGCCGAAATCCGCTCGATCTCCAAATTCGCCCTGTCGCAGATCACGGTGGTTTTTCACGACGACGTGGACATCTACTTTGCGCGCCAGCTGGTGCTCGAGCGGCTCACGTCGGTCCGGGATCGCCTGCCGAAAGGGACGGAGCCGGTGATGGCCCCGGTCACGACCGGCCTGGGGGAAGTCTATCAATATTACCTGGACGAGCCGGGGGCGCGGCCTGACGACCGGGCGTCCATCGAAGCGCAGCTGACCGATCAGCGCACGATCCAGGACTGGGTGCTCCGTCCCCTCCTCAAAAGCGTGCCGGGCGTGATCGACGTGAACGCCTTGGGCGGGTTCGTCAAGCAATACCAGGTGCTGGTCGACCCGGCCAAGCTGCGGAAGTACGACTTGACGCTGCACGAAGTCTTCGACGCGGTGGCGAAGAACAACGCCAACGCCGGCGGCAACATCCTGGAGCAGCATGCGGAGCGAGCGATCGTGCGCGGGCTGGGTCTGATCAAAACCACGGCGGACATCGACACCATCGTCGTCAAGGAGACCGGCGGGACGCCGGTGTTCGTGCGCGACGTGGCCGATGTGCGGATCGGCCACGCCGTGCGCCATGGCGCGGCGGTGGTGGACGGGGAGCGGGAGGCGGTGGCCGGCATCGTGCTGATGTTGCGCGGCGGCAACGCGCGGGACGTGGTGCATGCGGTGCAAGCCAAGGTGGAGGCTATTCGCCGCGAACAGGTCTTGCCCGGCGGACTCACCCTGGTGCCCTTCTACGACCGCATCGAGCTGGTCACCGCCGCGGTCCATACGGTCCGCGACGCCTTGGTCGAGGGCATCATCTTGGTCGTCCTGATCCTGTTCCTGTTCATGGGCACCGTCCGATCCGCCCTGATCGTGATCGCCACGCTCATCATCACGCCGCTGATCACGTTCATCGTCATGGGGCGGATGGGGCTGTCGGCGAACCTCATGTCGCTCGGCGGACTCGCCATCGCGGTCGGCGAAATCGCGGACGGGTCGGTGGTCATGGTCGAGAACATCCACCGCCACCTGTCGCAACCCGGCGGTCCGCAACGCCCTCGTTGGGAGGTCGTGCTCCAGGCGTCGAAAGAAGTGGGCCGGCCGTTGCTGTTCGGCATTCTGATCATCAGCGTGGTATTCCTCCCGCTCATGACCCTCCACGGGATGGAGGGCAAAATGTTCGCGCCGCTGGCCTACACCGTCGTGATCGCCCTCCTGGTGTCCGCCCTGCTGACGCTCACGCTGTCGCCGGTCCTGTCGGCGCTGCTGTTGCGGGCCGGATGGACGGAAGACACGCGGCTGACGGTGTGGGCGAAGCAGCTGTACCTGCCCGTGCTCCGCTGGACGCTGGCGCATCGTGGAACGGTCATCGCCGCCGCGATCACGCTCCTCATCCTCAGCCTGGCCTTGGTCCCCCTGGTCGGGCGCGAGTTCGTTCCGATCCTGGACGAAGGGGCGCTCACCCCCCAGATCGTCCGCCTTCCCTCCGTCTCCCTGCCGGAGTCCATCGACATGGAGAAACGGGCCCTGCTGGTCCTCCGCCAGTTCCCCGAAGTGCGGCTGGCCGTGAGCAAGATCGGCCGCTCCGAAATCGCCAACACCCCCGAAGAGCCCAACGAAAGCGACCCGGTCGTCCTGCTGCACCCGAGGGACCGCTGGACCACCGCGCACACGAAGTCGGACTTGGTGGACGCGATGCGGCGGAAACTGGCCGACGTGCCCGGCATCTCGGTCCTGATGAGCCAGCCGATCCAGGAGCGCGTCGATGAGTTGATCTCCGGCATCAGGACCGAATGCGCGGTCAAGCTCTTCGGGGACGACCTGGAGACGCTCAAGAAAAAGGCCGACGAGATCGCCGCGGCCCTGCAGACGATCCGGGGGGTGAGGGACGTGAAAGTCGAACAGATCGCCGGCCAGCCCTACCTCACGGTGGACATCGACCGAAACAAGATCGCCCGCCACGGGATCAACGTGGCGGATGTTCAGGAGATCATCGAAACGGCCGTGGGCGGCAAACCGGCCACGGCCGTCTACGAAGGCGTGCGCCGGTTCCAGTTGATCCTGCGCTTCCCGGAGGAATATCGCAACGGGGTCCGCGCGATCGGCGAGATCCGCGTGAAGTCGGCCGCCGGCGCCTTGATTCCGATGAGCGACCTGGCGACGATCGAGTGGCGGGAGGGGCCCGCGCGCATCAGCCGTGAACAGGCGCGCCGGCGCATTTACGTCGGCTTCAACGTGGTCGGGCGCGATATCGGCGGCGTGGTCGACGAGGGACGGCGAACGCTGGCCGAGTCCGTCCGGCTCCCGCCAGGCTACCAGATCGTCTGGGGCGGGGCGTTCGAAAACATGGAGCGCGCGATGAACCGTTTGCTGGTCGTCGTCCCGATCACGATCGGCCTGATCTTCCTGCTGTTGTTCTGGACGTTCCACTCGCTGCGCTATGCGACGCTGATCATGTTGAACCTTCCTTTCGCCTTGGTCGGCGGGGTCCTCTCCCTGTGGCTGACCGGCCAATACCTGAGCGTGCCGGCATCGATCGGATTCATCGAACTGTTCGCGCTCGCGGTGGGAAACGGGATCGTGCTGGTCTCCTACATTCACCAGCTCCGTCAGGAAGGCCGGTCCGTGGACGAGGCCACGGTCACCGGCTGCTCGTTGCGGCTGCGGCCGGTGCTGATGACCATGTTGACGACCTTGCTCGGGCTCTTCCCGCTGGCCATCGCCCAAGGGACCGGCGCCGACGTCCAACGGCCCCTGGCGACCGTGGTGATCGGGGGTCTGTTCACCTCGACGCTGTTGACCCTCGTCCTGTTGCCGGCCTTGTACCACCGGTTCGAGGATGATCGGGCCGTGTCGGACTTGGAACGCTGATGCACTGGCTGATGTTTGTACTGAGCGCGACCGTGATCGTGGTGGCGGGAACCAAGCTGTCGCAGTACGGCGACCTGATCGCCGAGCACTCCGGCCTCGGGCGACTGTGGATCGGCGTGGTGCTGCTGGCCGGAGCCACGTCCTTGCCCGAGTCCTTCACTGCGGTCAGCGCCGTGCTCATCGACGCTCCGAATATTGCCGTCGGAGACCTGTTCGGGGCAGGGCTGACCAACATGCTGACACTGGCCCTCATTGACCTGGCGTACCGCGAGAAACGGGTCTGGCAGCAGGCGGCATTGGAGCAGGCCCTGATCGCGACACTGGCCATCATCTTGACGGGACTCGCGGGGCTCCTGATCATAGTTCGGCAACCCATCCCTATCGAGGGCATCGGACTGGGCACCATTGCCATCGCGGCGATCTATGTGTTCGGCATGCGTGTGGTCTTCCGCCAAGAAGACATGCGGCGCCGGGAAAAAGAACGGGAGCGGATCGTCGAAGCCGAGGCACCCCGTGGGGCCGCCTCGGCCAATGCCTTGAGACGCGCCTCCATCGGTTTTGCCGTGGCCGCACTCGCTCTCCTCGCGGCGGCACCGTTGCTGGCCGAGGCGGCCAAAGAGATCGCCGTCACCACCGGGATCAGTGCGACGTTTATCGGCACGTCGCTGGTGGCCATCACAACCTCGCTGCCGGAGCTGGTGACGTCGTTTGCGGCCGTCAGGCTGGGCGCGTTGGACCTCGCGGTAGGCAACCTCTTCGGCAGCAACGCGATCAACATGGCGGTGCTACTGCTGGCTGACGCAGCGTACCGCCAAGGACCGTTGCTCGCTTCGATCGAGACCACCCACGTGGCGACCGCGCTCCTCAGCATTTTACTGATGAGCGTGGGGCTGATGGGGATCATTTACCGTGCGGAAAAGCGCTTCCTACTCATCGAGCCCGACAGCGTCTTGATGATCGTGGGCTACCTATCGGGCATGTGGTTGCTGTTTCGGATCGGGGGATAACCGGTCATGCCGGCCGCGCTGGATACGACCCAAGCTGGCTCCTGGCACCGTCTCACACCGAACGCGCTGGCGCAGGCGCTGCGCTCGGACTCCCAGGTTGGTTTGAGCGAGCAAGAGGCGCGAAAACGAATATCGGTCCATGGCCCCAACGAGCTGCCGGAAGCTCCGCCTGCCTCTCCGCTCATCCTCTTTGTCGCGCAATTCAAGAACCTGATCGTCTGGGTGCTGATCGGCGCGGCCCTCGTGTCCGGGCTGCTCCGGGAATGGCTGGACGCGGCGGCGATTCTGACGATCATCGTGCTCAACGCCTGCCTGGGCTTCGTCCAGGAGTTCAAAGCCGAACGGTCGCTGGCGGCGCTGCGCCGGCTCTCGGTGGCTACGGCACGGGTGATCCGAGAGGGAATCGTCCGGTCCGTGCCGGCCCGCGAGTTGGTGCCCGGCGACCTCGTGCTGGTGGAAGCCGGAGACCATGTCCCCGGTGACGCCCGCCTGGTCTATGCGACAAGCCTGCGCACGCAGGAGGCGGCGCTCACGGGCGAATCCACCCCCGTGGACAAGCGCGCCGAGGCCGTGCCTGACGAGGCCGCCGCCATTGCCGATCAGCGGAACATGCTCTTTCTGGGCACCGACGTCATCGCCGGCAAAGGACGGGCGGTGGTGGTGGCAACCGGCCGGCGGACGGAGCTGGGCCGCATCGCCTCCCTGATCGAGCAGGCGGGCGGCGAAACGACGCCTCTCCAGCGACGACTCGAGCAGCTCGGGCACTCGCTCCTGTACCTGTCCCTGGGCATCGTCGCCGTCGTGTTCCTGCTGGGACTGTTGCGGGGCGAGCCGTTGGTCGGGATGTTCCTGACGGCGGTGAGCCTGGCCGTGGCCGCGATTCCGGAAGGCCTGCCGGCCATCGTCACGGTGACCCTGGCGTTGGGTGTGACCCGGATGGTCACGCGCCACGCCCTCATCCGCCGCTTGCCGGCCGTGGAGACGCTGGGCTCCACCACGGTCATCTGCACCGACAAGACCGGCACGCTCACCAAGAACGAGATGACCGTCACGCGCCTCTTCGCCGGGGGGCGCCTCTTCGAGGTCACCGGCGAGGGGTATGCGCCGATCGGGGAGATCCGGGAACTCGATCGTCAATCGGAGCGATCAGCCATCAGCGACCAGCCATCAGCCGAAAACCCGCAGGGCTTGCGGGAGCTGCTGACCGCCGCCGTCTTGTGCAACGGCGCAACCCTGCGGGAAGAACAGGGGACATGGAGGATCCTCGGCGACCCGACGGAAGGCGCGCTGTTAGTGGCGGCGGCCAAGCGCGGCTTTTTCAAGGACCAACTGGAGGCGGCACACCCATTTTTGGGCGAGGTCCCCTTCGATCCGGAACGGAAGATGATGACGGTGGTCCGGAAGGCAACCCAGGGAGCGGCGGCCTATGTGAAGGGCGCCCCGGACCTGCTCCTGCGGCGATGTACGAAATGGATGACGGTCGAGGGGCGGGTGGAGCCGCTGAGCGACTCGGCCAGGCGACAGATCCTGGACATGAACAGCGCCTTCGCCCAAGAGGCGTTGCGGGTGTTGGGCGTTGCCAAACGGACCGTGCCGGCGCAGCCGGATGCCGATCGCGCAAGCGACATCGAACAGGATCTGATGTTTTTGGGCCTGGCCGCCATGAAAGACCCGCTCCGGCCGGAAGCCCTGGCCGCCGTCCAAACGTGCCGCGAGGCCGGGATTCGCACCGTGATGATCACGGGAGACCATCGGGAGACGGCCACGGCCATCGCGCGCGAGTTGGGCATCATGACCGGCTTCGCCGCGCTCTCAGGGGCGGAGCTGGACCGGCTGACGGACGAGGAATTGGGCGAACAGGTGGAGCGGATCTCGGTCTACGCGCGGGTGTCCGCCGCACATAAACTCCGGATCGTTCGGGCCTGGAAGGCCCGCGGGGCGATCGTCGCGATGACCGGCGACGGCGTCAACGACGCGCCGGCGGTGAAGGAAGCGGACATCGGCGTGGCCATGGGGCTGACCGGCACGGATGTGACGAAAGAAGCCTCGGACATGGTCGTCACGGACGACAATTTCGCCTCCATCGCGGCCGCGGTCGAAGAGGGACGGAGTATCTACGACAATATCCGAAAATCCGTCCACTATCTGCTGTCCTGCAATATCGGCGAAGTGCTGGTCATGCTTCTGGCGACGGTGACGGGCCTCCCACTGCCTCTCCTGCCGGTGCAGATCCTCTGGATCAACTTGGTCACGGACGGGCTGCCGGCGCTCGCCCTGGCGGTAGACCCGCCCGATCCGCACAGCATGCAGCGGCCACCACGGACCCCTTCTGCACGGTTCCTGGACCGGAACCGGATCATTCTGATGTCGGCGCAAGGCTTGTTCATGGCCCTGATCGCAACCGCCGCCTTCGCCTATTGTCTATACGGCATGGACCAGGATCTCGATCGGGCCAGGACCGTCACGTTCACGATTCTGGTCATGGTACAGCTGTTTCATGCCTTGAACTGCCGGAGCGATCGTCATTCCTTGTTCACGATCGGCGTGTTGACGAATCGGCCGCTCCTCTGGGCCGTGGCCGGCTCCGCCGCCTTGCAGGCCGTGATCCTCGTGACGCCATGGACCCGCGACCTCTTCAAGGTCGCCCCGTTCAACCCCGAGCACTGGGTGCTGGCGAT
>JAGWTI010000007.1 GCA_028876065.1 Nitrospirota bacterium | reverse complement strand
CTGATCCTGCAGGAAGTGAATAAGCTGCTGGCCGGCGGTGGCGGCAAGGGCGGTCTATAGACGTCCGGTTCGTCTATAGGAAGGGGTATCGTTCGATGGATGAGCTCGAGGCGGGGAAACAAAAGTTTCTGGGGATGGTGAAGGAGATCGACGGGGCCGTTCAGGTGGTGATCCCGGTGACGCCGTCGAACAGCATGTTCCTGATCTCGCTCACCAAGGGAGCCAACCGGAAGTTCATCACCGTGCCCGAAGACGACATCCTGGACCTGCCGAACGAAGCCGACATTCTGGCGAAGGTGACGAAAGTCCTCAGGGACGCGATTGCCGCGTTATAGGTTTTTGAAGGGCGGCGCTACATGAAACAACTGCTCCCTGGCATCTGGCAATGGTCCTGGTTCTCGCAGGAGAAGCAACTGGATTTCAACGGCCTGTTTCTGCTCGTCGGGGAACACCGGGTGCTGGTGGACCCGCCGCCCATGGCGTCGGAGGACAAACTCCAGATCAGAAAAAGCGGCCAGGTGGATTACATCCTGCTCACCAATCGGGACCATGAGCGGGAAGCCGCCGCCTGTCAGGCCGAATTCGGCTGCCAGGTCATGGTGCCGGAGGCCGATGCGCCGCAGATGGCCGTCAAGGCCAACAAGACCTACAAGGACGGAGAGCTTCTTCCCGGCGGGATCTGGGCCATCAATCTTCAGGACCAAAAATCGCCCGGCGAATCCGCGCTCTTCTTGCAGCAAGGCAAAGGCATCATGATCCTGGGTGACGCGCTCATCGGGAAGCCGCCCGGGTCCCTCGCCATGTTGCCGGCCGACAAATATGCCGATCCCGCCAAGGCCCGAGAAGGGCTTAAGCGGCTGCTTAAATATCACTTCGACAGCTTGCTCGCGGGAGACGGGGCTTCCATCCTCACCGGCGCCAAACAGGTCGTCGAACGGACCCTGCTAGGCTGACCATGCAGTCCACCCATTCCGAACAGCTCAATCACCAGGGCAACGACTTTTTCTCGCGCGGTCATTACACCGAGGCCTATGTCTGTTACGTCAAGGCCCTGGACTATGACCGGATCACGGGAGACCGGCGTGCGTTGGCGGCCACGCTCGGGAATTTGGGGAATATTTGCGCGGTCAGCGGGCGGCGGGATCAGGCCCAGGCTTACTACCAGGAGGTGCTCGAGCTGCAGAAGATTCTGGGAGACACCCGGGGCATCGGGACCACTCTCGCCAACCTGGGCAACCTCCGCGCCGATGCCGGCGAGTGGGACCGGGCCAGCGCCTATTACCTGGAGGCGCTGGACATCATGCGGCAATCCCGCGATGAACAGGGCCTCGCGGTGCTGTTTTCGGACTTGGGGTTGGTGGCCCGTGAAGCGGGCCGATACGACGAGGCGATGAGCTTTTACGAACAGTCGCTGGCCTTGATGCGCCGGCTGGGAAACGAGGGCGGCATTGCCGATGCCTGGCGGATGATGGCGCGGACCTATCTGGTCCAGCAACGCTACGAGGAGGCGATGGCCTGTTGCCAAACCAGCCAGGCGGTGGCGGAGCGGGGGGGCGATGAGTTGCGGGCCGGCGGCGCGCGCTACGTGATGGCCCAGTGCTGCGAAGAAACGGGACGGCTGGACGAAGCGGTGGAGCTGTTGACGTTGGTGGTGCAGATGGACCGTAAGTATCGGTTGCCCAAGCTGGAAGAGAATACGAAACGCTTGGAGCAGTTGCGGGCCAGGCTGGCCGACAGCGGGTTCAGCCGGGCGCTTCCCGGTGAGAGGCGGACATGAGCGAGGGGTGGGCGGAGACGGGGGCGCAATTGCGTCGGCGCGAACCGTCGTTGTACGAGTTGGAGCCGGGCGGGGCCTTGGCCTTGGCGTTGGACGACGAAAGCTGGATGCTGGAGTTGACGCCGGACGGCCGCATGATCTGCCAAACCGGCATCGATATGGACGACGTCAAAAGCCTCTTGTCCGACGGGACGGCCGAGGATTTGGGCACCGACGAGTTGGCGAAGCAGGCCAAGTACTACTTGCAGCCGTCGGTGGCCAAGGTACGCAAGGCCTTTTTGGGCGCCGGCTTCGAAGAAGCGACCGAGATGACGGACGAATATGTGGCGGTCACGTTTCAGCGGCCGGTGGATCTGGCCAATCTGGAGGACGTGACGAACGCGATCCGCTGGTGCAAGCAACAGTTCGGCAAGTAGGTCGGCGCATACATGGCTGCCGATGCATGCCTTATGTCGAGGGGAACCACGTGCCGCCGACAGAAGACCTCAGCGTTCAGCCGATCCGGAGCTTCGAAGAATTTCGCGACGCCGTGGCCGCCTATCGGCTGCCTCGGATTCTGATTGCCGCCCTGGAGCTCGACCTGTTCACGGCGATGGGGGGGCGAGGCTGGACGATTCCGACCCTGGCCAAGCGGGTTCGCGCCAGCCGGCGGGGACTCGACATCCTCTGCCGGAACCTGGCCAGCGTCGGGCTGCTTCGGAAGCAAGGTGTCACCTACCGTAATGGGCCGCTCGGCCTGGGCGAGCTCAACGCCCACAGTCCCGCGTACCGGGGCGCCTACCTCAACCTCTTGAAAGACCATTGGGCCGACTGGTCGCAGTTGACCGAGCACGTGAGGTCCGGCAAGCCGCTGGAGGACGATAAGCCGGACGATGCGGCCTATCGGAAGGCCTTTACCTGGGCCATGCATCACCGTTCGATGGACATCGCTCCCAGGGTGGCGGCCCAAGTCGGCCTCGAGGGAGCCAAGACCTTCTTGGATTTGGGCGGCGGACCGGGAACCTATGCCCTGGCATTTTTGGCGAAGCATCCTCGGCTGCAGGCCACGGTCGCCGATCGGGCGCCGGCCTTGGAGGTGGCGCGGGAGATCGCGGAGACGCACCCAGCAGGGAAGCGGCTGTCGTATGTCGCGGTGGATTTCGTGAAACGGCCGATCCCGGGCCGATACGACGTGATCTGGTACTCCAACGTACTGCATATCTATTCGCCGGCCGAGAACCAGCGAGTCTTTCACCGGGCCGCCGCCGCGTTGAATCCCGGCGGGCGTCTGTTGATCCAGGATGCGTTTCTGCAGGATGTCGACGGACTCCATCCCCAGGAAGCCAACTTGTTCGCGGTCACCATGCTTCTGTTTACGCGTCGCGGGAACACCTATACGGTGCGCGAGACAGAGGCCTGGCTGCGCCGGGCCGGGTTTGGCCGGGTCAAGCCGGTTACGCTTCGGGCCGGGACGGGGGATTGGGATGGGGGGATATTGGAGGCGTCGTTGCCGTCTGCACGTCCAGGAAGCCGCGCCCGCCGAGGACGATCAGCAAGAAATTCACCAGCCCGCTGACCCCGCTCATCAGCAACGCTTCTGCCTCCGCGCCGGTCTTGGTCAGGTCTTGCACCGCCGTGGAGATATCCAGCGCCAGCCCCACGGTTCCGTACATCACTCCGGCCATCAAGGCCCAGCGGGCTTGCGTCAACAGAAAACCGATCAAGAGCAGCGGCAGGCCATAGAGGAAGACCGCCCTGATGACGTGCCCGTCGGTTCCCGATCCTGCATGCGAGAGGGCGGCCAGCGCGATCGAGATGGCGAGTAATCCCGCCATGATTCGGGAGATGGACATGCCGCTGACTATAGCGGAGAGACGCAAGGCAGACAAGCGAGCTTGCCTTGGGGGGGCCTTGGTGTTAGCGTGAATGCCTCTGGATGGGGAGGGTTATGGATCAGCAGGATGGGATGAGCCAGCCGGAGCGTACGCTGATCTATGACGGGAACTGCCGCCTCTGCGTGACGGCGAAAGCCGGGCTGGAACGGTTGGGCGGCGTGCAAACGGTTCGCTTCATCCCCTATCAGAGCGAGGAGGCGGCCTGCCGTCTCGGCGCCGACTACAGGCCGGGTCGCCCGGATGTGGCCTTTCTGATCGAGCGGGACGGTCGGACCAGTCGGGGGTTGGACGCCTTCTTGCCGCTCCTGCCGGGAATCTCCGGCGGGCGCTTCTGGTTGGCCCTCTTGCAGGTTCCGCTGATGCGGCCTTTGGCCTATCGCGTCTACCAGCTGATCGCTCGCCACCGTTACCGGATCTTCGGTCAGGCCTCTTCCACGGACATCCCGTCGGCCTAGTCTTGCGCTTGCACACGGATCGGAAACCCGCTGCTTTCTCACGAGGCATCTTCACGCATAGAAGCGGAAAAAGGAAATTATGGACCCGATCACGATTCTTGGCTTGGCGGCCGGCACCCTGACCACCATCGCGTTCTGCCCGCAACTGATCAAGACGTGGAAAACCAAGTCGGCGCGGGACATGTCGTTCGGCATGTTGGCGACGTTCTGCACCGGTGTGTTGCTGTGGCTTGTGTACGGCCTGTTCATCCATTCCATTCCGGTCATCGTGGCGAACGCGGTGACGCTGCTTCTGGCCGGGGCCATTCTGGCGCTCAAAATCAAATACGGATAAGGCGGTAACGGAGTGCAGGGCGCGGGGCTTCCGCAAAACCGGTCGGGTCGGCTACCTGGCTTGGGCCGGCGTAGGTCGCGGCGTCATCGCGTCGGCGGCAGGACGGGGAGGATTGCGATCGAGATGTCGCGCTGTTCGTCGCCGCTGTCGTCGGCGCGGTTTTCGCCGACGCTGTACAGCTTGCCCGAGGCGGCGGACCAGAGCATGGGCAAGCCGGAGAACGGATCGTAGAACGAAGGCCCGGCCTGGACGACACGGGACGTAATCGCCTGGTCGCGAGCCGGGCGGTGCAATCTGGCGTGCAAGGCTGCCAGCTTCAGCCGTGCGTCGGTGCGTAACAACCGGTCCGCGAAGGGCTCCCAGTCCGGCTCCGGGCCGGACGCGAAGAAATTGTCGATCGGATTTACGAAGTGATCCAGGAACCGAAAATGGGTTGAGCGGGCCATGTCGGGCAGTTTGGGAAACGGGCTGTTCGGTTGGTCGGCCGCCTTGATCGTGGCTTCGCAGAAGGCGGCATAGATATTCAGCGTCCGCTGCCTCTGCATGGGAGAATGGGAGAGCAGATTGGCGGGAATGGGCTGCTCGACCATCTGAAAGGCGTTGGCGTTCATGCCCGCCAGCGTGGCAACCCAGTGTTCCTGGGCGTCCGATTCCGATTGAGACTGGGCCGTCGCGCTGGTCAAGGGATGTTCGAAGAGCGCCAGGGCGATCACGAATTCGTTTTGGATGGGGTGACGCAGGGACCGTTCCGCAGTCGTCAGGGGACGCACCAACGGATCGAGGCGCGGGAGCCACCCGACATCGAAGTCGGGCAGATTGAGCGCGTCCGACACGAGGGCCGCATCCTCATCGACGACCGTGGCGGCGACAATCTTCAGTTCCAGAGTCTTGGCGTTGGCCAGGACGCTGCGCCAGGCCGCAAGGTCTTTGCCGAGTCGGTCGAGGGCGGTCGACGTGTCCTGCGACCAGGCTTCTGCCAGGTACAATCGGTGTGCGGCATACAGATCGGCCAGCCTGGGGGTCCCCGGGTGCCCGTCGCCCCAATCATCGAACGGGAGCGTCAACCATTGACGATAGCGGTCGATGAGGAGGGTATGGGGCGTCAACAGGTTCTTGGCCGGGTCGGCCAAGGCACGGAGCTGGTTGAGCGCGCCAGCCGTCCCCTTGGCTTGCAGGATCTCTCTGGTCTCGTCCGGCACCTGCAATTCCAATCGGGATTCCTTGCCATAGTCGAATAACCGGTGCCCGCGGTCGCTTTCGACTTCGAGCCATATGTCGTGGCCGACGCGCAATGGGTCCGCCGAAGGGCTTGCGGAAAATCCCAACAGGAACAGGTACGCATTGCTTTGCGCGTCTTTTGCGGTGCGTGGCTGGAATGTCAGCAGTGCGGTGTAGCTGTCGCTTGGCGCCTCGCCTTTGCCGAACCAGATATTCCGCACCAGGTCGAGGCCCAGCAAGAAAAGGGCGATCATGACGATGAGGAAGAACGGTCTTTTCATGGTCGAGGTATCGGTCTTGGATGTCTAGGCGGTTGCCTGGGGCCGCTGCCGTGATCGCCCCATGTGTAGATGGGCGCATTGTACTGCGCTTGCGGCTGCGAGTCCAATGAACGAACGATTTTCTGCGGCGGGTCACGGCGGAACTGTCCGGCTGCCGGCGATGGAAGGCGTGACGGCGGAGATTGACCTTGACAGGGGTCCAAGGCCTCCCCTAGAGTGGGCCCCACATATTCAGACCTCCGGGTCAAGGGAAGAGGGTGCAAGTCCCTCGCGGTCCCGCCGCTGTAATGGGGACGAAACCCGCACGAGCCACTGTCTGCACGAAGCAGTCAGCCGTCAGCGATCAGCCGTCAGCTTGAATTTGGAAGCTGAAGGCTCCAAGCTGAACGCTGAGAGCTTTTAGAAGATGGGAAGGCGCGGGGAGTAGAGTCGAACCCTGAGCCAGAAGACCTCCCCGGAGCATGACCGTCTTTCCCTCGTGGGCTGGGGAAAGGGTGAGGGTGAAGAAGCGGGTGCAATCCTCAGGGTCTCTCAGGCCTTGGGGATTTTTTGTTTGCGGAATCGTCAACGGCAGGGCGGCGTGCGGAGCGGGGTCGTGTGTCTCTGCCTGGCGGTGCTATGGGCGTCCGGTCTTGCTCTGGCCGGCGAGCGTGACGACGTGTCGATGAAGCGGCGACAGCAAGGCATCCTCACCGGCATGCCGTTCATGGCCAATCTGGCGTCGCGCACCTTTGTGGACGACCTGGGCCGCAAACTGTATCTGGCCAAGCCCCCCGTGCGGATCGTGTCGTTGGCGCCGAGCATGACGGAAATCCTCTACAGCCTCGGGCTGGACGAGGAAATCGTCGGCGTGACCGAATTTTGCGACTATCCGCCGCAGGCTCTGGCCAAACCCAAGGTCGGGTACTCGAACCCGAACGTGGAGTCCATCGTTGCGCTGAAGCCCGACCTGATTCTGGCGCCGAGCGCGTTCCTCCGGGCCGATACCCTGGCCAAGCTCGAACAATTGAAGATTGCGACGTTTGTCCTGGACGCCAAGACGATCGAGGACATTCCGTCCCATGTCCAGACCATCGGACGCATGCTGGATCGCGCACAGGCGGCCGGTCGGGTGGCCACCGAGATGCGGCAGCAGGTTGCGGTGATTCGGGCCGCCGTGCAGGCGCTCCCGCGCCCGCGGGTGCTGTACGTCCTGAACAGTCAGCCGCTGATCACGGTCGGGCCGGGGAGTTTCATCCATCAAATGATCGAACTGGCCGGCGGCGTCAACGTGGCCGGCCGCGCGCAGACGCCCTATCCGCGCCTCAGCATGGAGGAAGTGCTGAAGGAGGATCCGGAGTTGTTGCTCTTTCCCGTCGGCACGGCCGAATCGATTTCAGAAAGCGAGCAGCAACAGTGGCGGCGATGGACCACCTTGTCGGCGGTCAAGCATCAGCGCTTCCATCAGGTTCCCGCCGACCTGTTGAACCGGCCAGGCCCGAGAATCACCCAGGGCTTGGAGGTGCTGGCCAGGAGCATCCATCCGGAAGCCTTCAGCCGGCAGCAGAGGCCGTAATGGGACTGATGGCCGGACGCACCCAATCGGACGGGCGGAAAGCCGTTGCCGCGAGTCCTGCGGCGTCGGCAACGGAGGGCCGGGAATCGCGACGCGTCGTGACGGTCGGGTCATCCAGGCTGTCGCCCATGCGGTGGCTGCTCATGCTGTCGGCCTTGGCGGTGGCCGCCGTCCTCGTGTTGGCGATCTGTCTGCGGTTCGGCGCAACACCGATCGGATTGGCCGAGGAACTTCAGATCGTGAGCCTGGCGCTACGAGACGGGCAGGCCGGCCTTGAAGCGGCCGGCGCGGACGGTGTGATCCTGCTACAGGTGCGGTTGCCGCGGGTCTTGCTGGCCTTCATGGTCGGGGGTTGTCTCGCGGCCGTCGGCGTGGGGCTGCAGGCCCTGCTCCGGAATCCGCTGGCCGATCCCTACGTGCTCGGGATTTCGAGCGGTGCGGCGCTGGGGGCCGGGCTGGCGATCCTGTTCGGGTTGACGGGCACCGCCCTCGCCTTTTCGGCGCTTCCTCTCTGTGCGATGGCCGGCGGGTTGCTCTCCGTGCTCGTGGTCTATCGCATCGCCACGTCCTACGGGTATTTGCCCATCCATACGTTGTTGTTGGCCGGGGTGATTCTCAATGCGGTATGTTCCGCGCTGGTGATGTTCGTCACGTCGATTATGGAGCCGAATCGCTCCTTCGGCATGATGTCCTGGCTGATGGGCACGCTGACCGCGCCGGACTATCCGGCGATGCTCGTGTTGGCCGGCTATCTCCTCGCCGGCCTCCTCCTGCTGTTTCGTCAGGCGGCCGCGCTCAACCTTATGACGCTCGGCGAAGAGTCGGCTCTCGCCTTGGGCGTGGAAGTGGAGTCCGTCAAACAAACCGTCTTTTTCACGTCGGCGCTGCTGACGGGCGCCGTGGTCTCGGTCAGCGGCATGATCGGGTTTGTCGGCATGGTGATCCCCCATGCCATGCGCCTGCTCACCGGGGCGGACCATCGGTTGCTCTTGCCCGCGTCGGCGTTGGTGGGGGGGATGTACCTCATGGCGGCGGATACGATCGCGCGCACGCTGCTGGCTCCCACGGAAATCCCGGTCGGCGTCGTGACCGCCTTGGCGGGCGGGCCGTTCTTCATCTATCTCCTGGCATCGCGGAAGGGCCGGCTGGCATGAACGGCGCAAGCACGACAGGGCCTCTTGCCTATGCGGTGGAGCGGCTGCGGTTCAGATATGACCGGGCCGAGGCCGATAGCCCAAACGGGTGGGTTCTCGATGGGCTGACTTTCGCCGTACGTCCCGGGGAGATTATCGGCATTCTCGGCCCGAACGGGTCCGGCAAGAGTTCTCTGTTGAAAATCCTGGCGAAGGTGCTGTCTCCCCAGGAGGGGCTGGTGCGGTTGTTCGACTCCGAGCTGGCCGGCATGCCGCAACGTGATGTGGCCAGATCGGTGGCCTTGGTCCCGCAGGAAAGCCACCTCGCGTTTCCGTTCTCGATCACCGAGCTGGTGTTGATGGGGCGGTTTCCGCACCATCGCCGGATGCTCGGCCTGAGCGGTCTTGGCTGGGAAGGACCGGACGACATGCGGGTGGCGGAGGAGGCGATGCGGGAGACCGACGTGCTGCATCTGGCCCACCGGTCCGTCGCGGATGTGTCGGGCGGGGAGCGCCAACGGGCGGTCATCGCCCGCGCGTTGACGCAGGAACCGAAAGTCCTGCTGTTGGACGAGCCGACCGCCTTTTTGGACCTGCATCACCAGTTGGATATCTGTGCGATCCTGCGCCGGCTCAACGAGGAGCGGGGCTTGACGGTCATCCTCGTGTCCCACGACTTGAATCTGGCCAGCCAGTATTGCGATCGCCTGCTCCTCTTGGACAAGGGGCGGGCCGTTCGCCTGGGGGCTCCCGAGGACGTGATGACGCCGGAGGTCCTGGAGGAGGTCTATCGATGCCGGGTGTTGGTCGATCGGCATCCGCAGTCCGGTTTGCCGCGCGTGACGCTGCCGGGGCGTGAAGCGTGAAGCGTGAAGCGTGAAGCGTGAAGCGTGAAGCGTGAAGCGTGAAGCGTGAAGCGTGAAGAAAGACGTCCTCTCTAGCGATAACGAGATACGAACGACGAAATACGAGATACGTTTTCTGTGGATGAACGACGAGGAAGATGTGCCCATTCCTCGTTGGGGGCGGATGGGGGCATGCAACACGGAGAGGGACAGGTCGAGAGGAGAGGCAGGCAGAACGGGGAAGATGGTGCAAGACCATCACGGTACCGCCACTGTAAGCGAGGAGCGATTCCGCACGAACGCCACTGTCTGAGGATGGGAAGGCGCGGGAGAGCGACGATTCGCGAGTCAGGATACCCGGCTGTCGGGCCAGTTCACTCTACCCTTCGAGTCAAAGGGGAGGTGGGTGGTGCGGAATTTTATCCTTGGATTGGGGATTCTGTTCGCGTTGTTGTGGGGAGTCGGGGGTGGCCATGCAGGCGACGAGGTGCCGGTCGTGCAGACCGACGATGTCGTGACCAGCGCCACCAAGACGCCGGTGCCGGTCAGCCATCTGACCAGCGCGGTGGAAGTGATTACCGGAGAAGAGCTGCAGCGGCAGAAGTACAAGATGGTGGTGGACGCTCTGCGGCAGGCTCAGGGGCTGGCGGTCTTCTCGAACGGAGGCCCCGGGACGACGGCGACGGTCCGTATCAGGGGCGGGAGCGATACGCAGACGCTGGTGCTCATCGACGGGGCGATCGTCAACAGCGCGACGCTCGGCAGTTACGATTTTGCCAATTTAACGACGGACAACATCGAGCGGATTGAGATTCTTCGCGGGGCCCAGAGTATGCTGTGGGGTTCCGATGCGATGGGCGGGGTGATCAACATCGTCACGAAGAAAGGCGCCGGGCCGACGACGGCGAACGCCTTTGTCGAGTACGGCTCCTTCAACTCCATTCGCGAGGGCACGCAACTCGCCGGCAAGAAGGGACCGGTGGACTTTTCGATGGCTCTGTCGAGATGGGACTTTACCGGCTTTTCCACGACGGATTACCGGCTCGGGGCTTCGGAGCGGGACGCCTACAGAAATTGGACGGCGTCCTCCCGCATGGGGGTGGAGTTGCCGAAAGACGGCCGCCTCGAGTTTACTTTTCGGTGGATGAACAACTCGGTCGGACTGGATAACATCTCGAATCCGCCCCAGGATGTCTATGCGTCCAAGCAGAAGAGCCAAAACTTCGTGTTCGCCGGAAACTACGAACAACCCGTCACAAACTGGTGGTCCCAGAAGCTGACGATGTCGCGGGCCCAGGAGTCGTCGCTCTTTCTGCCCGGCTCTCTCCAACGCGATCTGACGACCGGGGCGCTCAGCACGCCCTTCGGAACGCCCAGCACCATCCAAGTGCTTTCCAACCGGCTTGAGTGGCAGCACAACATGCAAGTCTGGGACCCCTTGCTGCTGACGTTCGGCTATCAGTTTCGGGAGCAACAAGGGCAAAACGACACGGGGCTGACCAATCGGATCGTCTCGTCGAATGCGGGGTTTGCGCAGGCCCAGTTGAATCTCTGGGACCGGGTGTTCGGCACGGCCGGCATCAGGCAGGACAATTACAATGTGTTCGGGAACGCGACCACCTATCGGTTGACGGGCGGCTACCTGCACAAAGAAACGGACACGAAGTTGCGGACGAGCTACTCCACAGGATTTCGTGCGCCCAGCATCAACGAGTTGTACTTTCCGAACTTCGGCAATTCCAGTCTCGGGCCGGAGAAAAGTCAGAGCTTCGATGCGGGGGTGGACCAGGAGTTCTTCGGAAAGACTCTGAAGCTGAGCGGCGGTTATTTCTGGAATCGGTATCGGGACCTCATTGTCACCACATTCGACCCGGTCGCCTGCGCGCCATTCAGCACGTTCGGCTTTTGCCCGATCAATATCGGCAGTGCGTCCGCGAAGGGATGGGAGGCCGGGGTGACGTACGCCAAGACGTTGGACTATGCCTTCCTCAAGGCGTTCGACATTCACGGGCAGTATACCAATACGATGACGAGGGATCTCAGCACGGGTAAGCGGTTGCCGCGCTGGCCCACGGATCAGTGGAGCCTGACGGTGGGATACCAGCCGGTCGAGCCGGTCCGCATGACGCTGACGGGGCGCTTCGTAGGCTCGCGTTTCAACACGACGGGAGACCGCCAAGGCATGCAGGCCTTCGATGTGTGGAACTTGGCGACGACCTATGATGTGAACAAGACGGTTCAGGCGTATATGCGGGCGGACAACCTGTTCAATCAGCGGTATCAGGAAATTCTGAATGCGGGAGCGCCGATCCGCTCGATCTATTTCGGCGTGCGCGTGAACCATGATTTGTTCTCGTAAGAGGAGCGGCTGATGGGTGTGCCTCGGCTTGTCGTTGCCGGTACCCAGAGCAACGTCGGCAAGACCACCGTCACGCTGGCGCTCCTGGCGGCCCTCACAGCAAGGGGCCGCCGGGTCCAACCCTTCAAGGTGGGGCCGGACTACATCGATCCGGGGCACCACCAGGCGGCGACCGGCCGGCCTTCCCGCAACCTGGACGGCTGGATGTTGAGCGCCGAGGCGAATCGTCGGATCTTTGCCCGCGCGACCGCCGATGCGGACCTGGCCATCGTCGAGGGCATGATGGGGTTGTTCGACGGCAGTTCGCCGGTCAGCGAGGCCGGCAGCACGGCGGAGATGGCCAAGCAGCTCGGGGCGCCGGTCCTGCTCGTGGTCGACGGGAGCGCCATGGCCCGATCGGCGGCGGCCATGGTCTCCGGCTATGCCCGGTTCGATCCGGCCCTGAGGGTGGCCGCTGTCCTGTTCAACCGGGTCGGCAGCGAAGGCCATTTTCAACTGCTGAAAGAGGCGGTGGAGGCGGAAACCGAGGTGGCGGCGGTCGGGTATCTCCGTCCCGATCGGACCCTGGCGATCGGCGATCGCCACCTGGGCCTCGTCACCGCGATGGAACAGGGATCACGCGACCTCTATGCGAAGCTGGGACGGGCGATCTCCGAGACGGTGGATCTGGCTCTCGTGGAGTCGCTGGCCGGAACGGCCGTCGATCCGAGCCCCATGACGGTCGAGAGCCCGGGAGTCTCGCGGCAACACGTGGATCGGCCGGTTCGGGTGGGCATCGCCTACGATGCGGCCTTCTGTTTTTACTATCCGGAGAATCTGGAGCTGTTGGAGGCGGAAGGGGCGGAACTGGTCAGATTCTCGCCGATCCGGGACCGGGCGTTGCCCGACGTGGACTTGCTGTACCTGGGCGGGGGGTATCCGGAGCTCCATGGCGAGGCGCTTGCCGGAAACGGGGCCATGCGAAGCGCGATCCGGGACTTTGCCGAACGGGGAGGGGCCATCTATGCCGAGTGCGGCGGGTTGATGTACCTGACGCAGGCGATTCGCGACTTCGAGGGACGCCTTCACGACATGGTCGGGCTCTTTCCCGCCGAGGCGGCGATGCGTAAGCCGGGCTTGACGCTGGGGTACCGCGAGATCGAACTCACGAAACCCTGTGTCATCGGCCCGCCGGGCCTGAAGACGCGAGGCCATGAGTTTCATTACTCCACGCTCGTTCCGCGGGGAACGCTTGACTATGCCTGCGCCGTGACGGACGCGAAGGGACAGTCACGGTCGCCGGATGGGCTGGTGCGCGGCAACACGGTGGCCCTCTATGCCCACCTCCATTTTTCCAGCCAGCCGGCTGTCGCTGCGTCACTGGTGGCTGCGGCTCGGGTCTGGCGCGAACGGCACAAGGCCGAAAGGACGGCGGCGTCATGACGGACGAAACCGACCATCAAGCCAGGATGCAGCGCCTCAAGGCGTCGGTGGATCGGCGCATCGAGGCGGCGCAAGAGGAGCGGGGGCTGCTGATCGTCTATACCGGCGCGGGGAAGGGGAAAACCACCGCGGCCATGGGGATGGCCATCCGCTGTATCGGGCACGGGATGAAGGTGGCGATCGTCCAGTTCATCAAAGGCGCGATCGATACGGCGGAAGAGCGGGTGTTGAAAAGCTTCGGCGAGCAGGTCGTGTTCTTGCGGATGGGCGAAGGCTATACCTGGGAGACGCAAGACCGAGCCCGCGACACGGAATGCGCGCAGAAGGCCTGGACGGAGGCGGCGACGTTTCTTCGTGACCCGGCCTTCGCGATGGTCATTCTCGACGAGTTCAACATTGCGCTCCAGCACGGGTACGTGTCCCTTGCGGAGGTGCTGCCGGTGCTGCAAGCCCGTCCGCCCATGCAGCACGTGGTCATCACCGGCCGCGGCGCTCCCAAGGAACTGATCGAGGCCGCCGATTTGGTCACGGAGATGGGGCAGACGAAGCACCCGTTTCGTAAAGGCATTAAGGCGCAAAAGGGAGTCGAGTTCTAGCCATGCAGAAAACCTGCGGCCATTGCCATCAGAGTTTTCTCTGCCAACAGGAGGGCGGGTGTTGGTGCGGCACGGTCAAGCTGGACTCGGTTCAGTTGGCCTGGATCAAACAACGGTATGAGAACTGCCTCTGCCCCCGCTGTCTGGCGGCGGTGGCGGCTGGTACCCTCTCCGATCGGAGCATTAGGTAATGGACAAGCCTCATCGATTGTCGGGTGCGCGCAACGGCGACTTCTCCGAGGAGGAGCGGGCCGCCGTGTACCGGGCCATTTTCGAACGCCGGGATGTGCGGGACAAATTCCTGCCGACGCCGATTCCCGACGCGGTGCTCTCCCGTCTGTTGACCGCGGCGCATCATGCCGGGTCGGTGGGATTCATGCAGCCGTGGAATTTCGTGGTGGTCCGCGAGGCGAAAACCAAGCGGGCCGTCAAACGGCTGTTCACGCGGGCCAACGACAAGGCCGCGGCCAAGTACCGGGGGGAGCGGGGCGCGCTCTACCGGCGGCTCAAGCTGGAAGGCATCGAAGAAGCGCCGGTATCGCTCTGCGTCACCTGCAGTCGGCAACGGGGCGGGCGACATGTCTTGGGACGGTCGACCGTCCCGGAGACGGACCTCTACAGCACCTGCTGCGCCATTCAGAACCTCTGGCTGGCCGCGAGGGCGGAGGGGATCGGCGTTGGGTGGGTCAGCATTCTGGACCACGAGGCGCTCAAACTGGTGCTGGGGATTCCCAGGCCCATCAAGGTCGTGGCCTACCTCTGTCTGGGATACGTCTCCGAATTTGCGCGCCGGCCCGATCTGGAGCAGGCCGGCTGGCGTCGCCGGTTGCCGCTCGATCAACTCGTCTATCACGAACAGTGGGGCACTCGGGAAGAAACGGAGGCAGGGTGATGCGGATCACCAAGGTCTACACCAGGACCGGCGATGCGGGGAAGACCCGTCTGGCTGGCGGGCAACCAGTCTGGAAGGACAGTCTGCGAGTGGAAGCGTACGGCACGGTGGACGAAGTCAACGCCTCCATCGGCCTCGTGCGGGTCTTCAATGCCGAGGCCGCCGAGCCCAAGACCGGCGCGGTTCTTGAGGAGTACCTCCGGTGGGTGCAGAACAAGCTCTTCGACGCCGGAGGCCTGTTGGCCACGGCTCCCGGCCAGACGTTTCCCAACATGCCGCAGGTGACCCCGCAGGACGTGACGAAACTGGAACGGATGATCGACGCCTGCCAGAAAGACCTGGCCCCGCTCAAGGAGTTCATTCTGCCGGGTGGCGGCAAGGTGTCCGGCCAGTTGCATCAAGCCAGGACCATCTGCCGCCGGGCCGAACGGCTCTGCGTGAAGCTGGCCAAGGAGGAGCCGGTGGACGCGGTCATCGGGAAGTTTTTGAACCGCCTCAGCGACGCCCTCTTTGTGCTGGCCCGCTGGTCCGCCAAAATGCACGGGGAGCCGGAGTTTCTCTGGCAGCGGGACCTCAAAAAGTAATGGCGGCGAAAACCCTCATGGTCCAAGGCACGGCGTCGCACGTGGGCAAGTCCGTGCTGGTGACGGCCCTCTGCCGGCTGTTTTTGCGTCGCGGCGTCAAGGTGGCGCCTTTCAAGGCGCAGAACATGTCCAACAATTCCTTCGTCACGCCGGACGGGAGGGAAATCGGCCGGGCGCAGGCCGTGCAAGCCGCGGCGTGCCGGCTCGCGCCTCGCACCGACTTCAATCCCGTGCTGATCAAGCCCTCCGGCGACCGGACCGCCCAGTTGGTGGTGAACGGGCGGGTGGCCGGTCGATTGGAGGCCGCCGATTTCGGGCGCATCAAGCGCGAACATTGGCCTGCCGTGCGCGAGGCCTTTGCCCGGCTGGCCGACGAGTTCGATCTCGTGATTCTCGAGGGGGCGGGCAGCCCGGCGGAAATCAACCTGCGTGATCGGGACATCGTGAACATGGCCATGGCGCGGGAGGCGCGGGCTCCCGTCCTCCTGGCGGGCGACATCGATCGGGGCGGGGTCTTTGCTTCTCTTGTGGGTACGCTGGCTCTGCTCGAACCGGAGGAGTTGGCCCACGTCAAAGGGTTCGTGATCAACAAGTTTCGGGGCGATACAACCCTGCTGACGCCCGGCGTTACAATGGTCGAAGCCCGATGCGGGGTTCCCTGCCTGGGCGTGGTGCCCCATTGGCAGGACCTCCAGGTGCCGCAGGAAGACTCGCTGGGCTGGGCGGAGGGTTATGACGCGGCGCCGCGGCGTGCGGACACCCTGCTGCTCGGGGTTGCGGACGTGCCGGCCATTTCCAACTTCACCGATGTCGACGCCTTGGCGTTGGAACCGGACGTTCGCGTGGTCCGGGTGAGCGGGCCGATCGCCCACCCGCTCGATGCGCTGATCTTTCCCGGGACCAAGAACACGGCCGAAGCTTTGCGCTTCGTGAAGGCCCGAAAACTCGATTTGGTCGCCAGGCAGGTGTTGGCGGCCGGAGGCACGGTGGTGGGGCTCTGCGGAGGATTTCAACTGTTGGGGAACAAGATTGTGGACCAGGACGAGGTCGAGTCGTCGGAGGTCGAGCTTGCGGGGCTGGGGCTGCTGGATGTGACGACGAGTTTTGCGCGGGAGAAGGTCACGGTGGGAGTGAGCGGACGCCATCGGGCAAGCGGCTGTTCGGTGGAAGGGTATGAAATCCACATGGGGCGAACCAGCCTGGGAGCCGGAGCTCAGCCCTGGTTGGAAGTCCGGACCGCAGGCGAAACCACGGTGAGGCCTGAAGGGGCCAGCTCGCAAGACGGGTTGGTGTTCGGCACCTATGTGCACGGCCTCTTCGATGCCCAGGATTTCCGGCGGTTCTTTCTCAACGGGCTCCGCGAGGTGCGCGGCTGGGCTCCCTTGCCGGTGCAGCCTGGAGCCTCTCTGGATGAAGGGATCGACCGGCTCGCCGACTTCATGGCCAAGCACGTGGATCTGGCGGCGCTCGACGCCATCGTTGAACGGGGTGTGCAGAGGTGAAATGTGAAAGGTGACTGGTGAAACGACGGCCGCGGGAACCGCGCCCCTCCTCTCGAAGGCGGGGGCGGCTGATTCTCGTCACGGGGGGGGCTGCTTCGGGAAAGAGCGACGCGGCTCTTGAGATGGCCGGCCAGGCCGGCCCCAGAGCCTTTGTGGCGACCGGCCAACCGTTGGACGACGAGATGGCCGAGCGCATCCGCCGGCACCAAGCCTCGCGTCAGGCAGACTGGCGGACCGACGAAGTGCCGGTGGACTTGGCCGCTTGGTTCGACAAGCAGGGACGGACGTATCGGACCATCCTGGTCGACTGTCTGACCCTCTGGCTGAGTAATCTGCAAGGCCGAGGCGTGTCGGATGCGCAAGTGCCTCTGCTGGTGTCGGAACTGTTGCGCACGATGAAGGCGGCGAAGGCGCGGATTGTCGTCGTCACCAATGAATTGGGTTTGGGGTTGGTGCCGGCGGAGGCTGCGGCGCGTCGGTTTCGAGACCTGGCGGGGCGCGTCAATCAGCAGTTCGCCCGCGAGGCGGACGAGGTCTACGTCGTCGTCAGCGGCCTGCCGGTGCGGATCAAGTAATAGGGCTGGTTGTAAGGAGTACTATGCGGACGCTACGGGAAGCGATCAAGGCGGTTCATCCGGTGGATCAGGAAGCGCGGGCTCGCGTGCAGGCCCGTCTGGATCGGCTCACGAAGCCGGTCGGGAGCCTGGGGCGGCTGGAAGAGCTGGCGGTTCGGTACGTGTCGATCACGGGGAAAATTCCTCCCCCCTTGCCGCGGGCCGCGGTCTATACCTTTGCCGCCGACCATGGGGTTGCCCGCGAAGGGGTCAGCGCCTATCCCAGCGCGGTCACGCCGCAAATGGTCTTGAACTTTCTGCGCGGGGGCGCGGCCGTGAACGTGCTGGCCCGTCACGTGGAAGCGGAGGTGCGGGTCGTAGACATCGGGGTGGCCCATGAGTTCGGCCCCGTCCCCGGTTTGATCGATCGCAAGATCGCGTTCGGGACGAAAAACTTTGCCGTGGAGCCGGCCATGAGCCGAGCCGAAGCCGAGCGCGCCCTGTTGGCCGGCATCGAGCTGGCCGGGCAAGCGGCGCAAGAGGGCATCGGCCTCGTCGGGACCGGCGACATGGGCATCGGCAACACGACGCCCAGCGCCGCCATCACCGCCGTGCTGACCGGCTCGTCGGTGGACATCGTCACCGGTCGCGGGACCGGCATCGACGACGAAGGGTACAGACGGAAAGTGGCGGTCATCGAACGGGCGTTGGCGCTGCATCGGCCGGATCCGCACGATCCGTTGGATGTGCTCGCCAAGGTGGGCGGGTTCGAAATCGCGGGGCTGGCCGGGCTGGTGATCGGGGCTGCGGCCCATCGCATGCCGGTCGTGTTGGACGGGTTCATTTCCGCCGCCGCCGCCCTGGTCGCGGCGTCATTGCAGCCGCTCTGCCGGGAGTTCATGCTGGCCAGCCATCTGTCCGTCGAGCAGGGCCATCGGGCTTCACTCCGCCATCTCGGCCTCGCGCCCTTGCTGGACTTGGACCTGCGGCTCGGCGAGGGGACCGGCGCCTGCTTGGGCATCGATCTGATACAGGCCAGCCTCAAGATTCTCACCCAAATGGCGACCTTCGGCGAAGCCGGCGTGTCGGAGCGGTCGCCGTGACCCAGTCGCTCCTGCGGCCGTTCGTGATCGCCTGGCAGTTCCTCACCGCGATTCCCGTGGCCCGCTCGTGCGACGACCCAGAACCGTGGGAGCTGGCCGCGTCCATGGGCTGGTATCCGCTCGTCGGCCTGATCCTCGGCCTGATCCTTGCGTTCAGCGACCTTCTGCTCGGTCAATGGTTCTCCGACCATGTGGTGAACGGGCTGCTCCTGGTCATCCTGATCGTCTTGACCAGAGGGTTGCACCAAGACGGGTTGGCCGACACTCTCGATGGATTGGCGGGCGGGCGGAGTCCGGCCGAACGGCTGGCGATCATGCGCGACGGCCGAATCGGCGCCATCGGAGCCACGGGGCTCATCCTGGTTTTGGGGCTCAAGTATGCGGGGTTGACGGACCTGCCGGACGAAGGACGGATGGCCGTCTTGCTCTGTGTGCCCGCAGTCGGACGATGGGCCATCGTGATCAGTGCGGTCTCGGCTCCCTATGCGCGAGCGGAAGGGGGGCTGGCCCAGCCGTTTGTCGCGCACCTTTCGAGCCGCCACCTGCTGGGCGCCACGGCTCTGCTGAGCCTCGCGCTGCTCTGGGCGATCGGCCCGCTCGGCGCCGTGGGCTGCCTGGCTGTCCCGGGCCTCGCGACCTATGGCATGACGCGCTTTGCCCGCCGACTTTTTGGCGGAATCACCGGCGATACGTTGGGCGCAGTGAATGAAATCGCGGAACTGTTGTTCCTGATCGTCGTTCCGATATTCCTTGGCTTGCCATGACCGGACCGTCGTTGCTGTTCGCCTGCCTGTTGGATGTCTGGTTGGGCGATCCCCGCTGGTTTCCCCACCCGGTGCGGCTCATGGGCCGGTGCATCGCCTGGTATGAAGCGGCGGTGCGGCGGGTTATGACGCAGCCGGCCTGGCTTCGGGCTGCCGGCGTCGCGCTGGCCGTCGGCTTGCCCATCGGCGTGTGGGCGGTGGGGTGGGGCCTGATCACGCTGGCCGGGCTGGCCCATCCCATGGCTGGAACCGGTATGGAAGTCCTGTTGGCCTATACGACGCTGGCGGCGCGGGATTTGGCCGATCATGCCGGGGCGGTCTTGCGGGCGTTGCGGGGCGGAAGGCTGGAAGAAGCGCGAGCGGCGGTCTCGCAGATCGTGGGGCGTGAGACCGGTTCGCTGTCGGAGGCCGAAGTGGTGAGGGCGACGGTGGAAACCGTCGCCGAAAGCGCCGCCGACGGCGTGATTGCGCCGCTGTGTTTTCTGGCCGTGGGCGGGGCGCCGCTGGGGCTGGCCTTTAAAGCCGTCAGCACGCTGGATTCCATGGTGGGCCATCGCGATGAACGGTACCGCGACTTCGGCTGGGCCTCGGCCCGTTTGGACGATCTGGCCAATTGGGTTCCGGCCAGGCTCACGGCTGGCTTGCTGGTGTTGGCGGGCTGGGCGGTCGCGTGGCGGATCGCTGTGGTGAGACGAGCGTGGCATGTGGTGATGCGTGACGCGGGAAAGCATGAGAGTCCGAACAGCGGCTGGCCCGAGGCAGCCATGGCAGGGGTGCTGCACGTCCAACTCGGCGGCAGAAACGTCTATGACGGGACGGTCATCGAGCGGCCTCGCCTCGGCGAGGCCGGGCTGCCCTTGGAGGCGGATCACATCCGGCGGGCCTTGGTCCTGATGGTGACGGCCTCGATCCTGGCCGTCGGGTTGGCGGTTGCGGTGGGCCTCGCATGAAGCGGTTCCCCACCCATGGCGGCAACGTGCACGAGGCCGCTCGCGCGAGCGGACGCCCGATCAGCCGGCTGGTGGATTTTAGCGCGAGCATCAACCCGCTCGGCCCTTCTCCGCGCGCCGTTCGGGCCGTGCGGGAGGCGTTGCCTCAGCTCATTCACTATCCCGATCCCGATTGCGCGGCGCTCCGGCGCGTGTTGGCGGCACGGTGGCGCTTGAACTCGGGCCGGATTCTGATCGGGAACGGATCAAGCGAGCTGATCCATTTGCTCCCGCGCGCCCTTGGGATTCGTCATGCCCTGCTGATCGGCCCGACTTTCTCGGAGTATGAACGAGCGGTCGCTCTGGCAGGAGGGCGGGTCAGCTATCTGCATGCCGGGCGCAGCGAAGACTATCGGCCCCCCGTCGATCGGGTGTTGTCGGTCCTGCGGCGCAGCCGACAGACGATCGACACGATCTTTCTCTGCAACCCCAACAGTCCGACCGGGCGGGGCGTCGACGCGACGGCGGTCAGGACGTTGGTGCAGGCGGCGGCGAGCCGCCGCCTGCGGGTCGTCGTCGATGAGACGTTCGTCGAGTATTGCCCGAGGCGGTCGGTGTTGCGGGACGTTCCGCGCTGGGCCAATCTGCTGGTCTTGCGCAGTTTGACGAAGTTCTATGCCATGCCCGGCCTTCGCCTCGGCTATCTGGCCGGGGCGGCGCCGGTCATCCGACGGGCCCGCGAACTCCAACCTCCGTGGTCGGTGAACACGCCGGCGCAAGTCTTCGCCGTTGCCGCGCTGAGCGATCGAGACCACGCCGATCGGAGCCTGGTCTTCATGGAACGGGAGCGGGCGGCTCTCGTCGCGGGTCTGACGGCCCTGCCGGGCGTGACCGTGTTTCCGGCGGAGGCCAACTTTCTGCTGGTGGAGCTGCCGACGCCGCTTTCCGCCGGTGCCTGCGCCGCAGCCTTGGCGCGTCAAGGGCTGCTGATCCGAGACTGCTCTTCGGTGCCAGGGTTGAATCGGCGGACGATCCGGGTGGCGGTGCGCCGGCGGGCGCAGAATCGCCGCCTCGTCGCCGCGCTACACCGCTTGCTTGGAGGGTACAGGTGACACGAAGCCAATCCCTGAAGACACGCTTTTATGTGGAAGGCGGGACGTTGGTGATCGATCTCGAGAAACGGCGCAAGGTGCTGTCGTCCGCTCCCTGTTACGGAGGGCTGTCCCAGACCCGATACATCATGAACCATCAAGTCCCCGCCAACCCCGTCGCCGCGCCTGCGGTCGTGCCCCGGTGCAGATGGACCGATCCCCAGCGGTATTTGACGCAAGTCGCCCGTGAGCGGGGCGTGGCGGGCCGGACGGTGGCGCTCATGACCGCGGTGCCGCTGAACAACCTTGTCGCGTTGCGGGAATCGGCCGGCGACCTGTGGGTCGAGGGATTTATCACCGTGGGCGTGACCAATGCCGTGCGGGCCGGGGAGCCGTCGCCGCATGCGGAAGGCAGCCGGTCCAGGAAGCCGGGGACCATCAATATCATCCTGGTGACCAATGCACGCCTGCCCGACTCGGCCATGGTCGGGGCCGTGCAAGTGATCACGGAAAGCAAGGCGTCGGTGTTGTTGGCTGCGGACGTGCCGAGCTGGACCGGCCGACGAGGGGCCACCGGGACCGGCACCGATGCCGTGGTCATGGTCTGCGGAGCCGGTCGGGATGGGCCGCGGCTCCGCTACAGCGGAACGCATACCAAGGTGGGCGAACTGATCGGCCGGCTGGTGACACGGGGGGTAGGCCTTGGGTTGCAACGGTCGGAACGGTGGTCGCGGCGGAAGGCCGCTCAGCGCGCTCGGCGGTCCTGTTGAAAAGAGTCTTCGGGCTTGCAGCCCCAGCTACATCTTTGTAAGATGAGCCGTTATTTTTGGGGATTTTGATCGGCTGGATACGTTTCTGAGCATGGCTGCATGTTTCTGCGGAACGGGTGAGGCCTGATATCTTGCATGGTCCGATTCCTGGGCCGTACAACTGAGGAGGGCATTATGCGAGTCGCGGTTGCCTCGAGAAGCCTGGCGATCGGTCTGTTTCTTGTCTTCATGTGTCTCCCCCTGTCTGCCTCTGCAGCCAATGAAGTCGAAACCGCCGATCTGCTCATCAAGCTGATTCAGGCCGGCCGCACCGTCGTGACCGAACATCAAGAGCTCCTCAACGATCCGACCAAGGGCGACAAGGGATTCACCGCCGACTATTTCGCCGGCAAACTCATCGAGAAATATAAGGAAACGGCCAAGATCGATTTGAGCCGCGCCGCCCCCTCGCCGCAAACCGGCTTGCTGCTCACGCTCCTGGAGTCAGGGAAAGAGGTCGTTGCGGAGGCGCAGCCGGTGCTCAATAAGCAAGGGGTGGCCTTCAAAGGTTTTATTCCCGCTGCGTGGGGACGGAAAGCCGGCGAGAAGTTCACGAAAAAAACCGGTGTGAAATTGAAGCTGACCGCGACGGAATACCGGTTTCCCGGCAACAAGCCCGACGATTTCGAGGCCGAGGCCTTGAAGCTGTTCTCCGACCCGAGCTATCCGAAGGGCAAGGAGTTCAGCCGGGTGTTGGTGCAGGATGGCCGGCAAGTGTTGCGCATGATGAAGCCCGAATATCTCGGCCATTTCTGCCTGGGATGTCATGGCGAACCGAAGGGCGAGCGGGACAAGACGGGGATGAAAAAAGAAGGCATGAAAGAAGGGGACTTGGCCGGGGCGATCAGTCTGACGATTCCGATCCGGTAACATCCTGGTAGCATGAAGTGAAAGGGAGGCGAAGGTTCCATGAGCAAGATTGTCGTGGTGGACGATTCCAACGCCGAGGTGCAGCTGATCGAAGGATATTTGAGAGGCGCCGGCCACACCGTCGTGTCCTATCCGAACGCGGAAAAACTGGAAGACCGATTGGTCATCGATCACCCGGAACTCATCATTCTGGATGTCGTGATGCCGGGACGGAACGGATTTCAGACTTGCCGGGACTTGAAGAACGACGATCGGTTCAAGAATATCCCGGTGGTGCTCTGCACGTCGAAGGGGGGGGACAGCGACAAGTTCTGGGGGCAGCAGCAGGGCGCCAACGGGTATGTCGTCAAGCCGTTCAAGGCGGAGGAGCTGTTGGCGGCGGTGAAGAAGGCGCTCGGGTAACGTCTCCGGTCCGTTTCGGCATGGCGGGAAGGCATGAGCAATCCTGACAGCGCGGTTCCACAGACCGTGGAGGCCGGCGGTGTCGCCGCGAAACCTGCGGCGCCCTTGCGGGTCTGCCTCATCAGCCTCGGGGGAGAGCTGCTCGCCATCAACTTGCGGCATGTGCGGGAAGTCTTCGAAGTGGAAAACTTGACGACGGTCCCGGGGATGCCGGCGGCTTTGGCCGGGGTAGCCAACCTGCGCGGCGTGGTGATCCCGGTCGTGGATTTGCGCGGTCTGCTTGGGTTGCCCACCGGCGGGGCCAAACTGGCCTACGCCGTGGTGTTGAAGCATGGGCCTCACCAGATCGGGGTGATGGTGGAACAAGTGCCGGAGATTCGGACGGTCCACCAGGAGGACTTCCTGCCGGCTCCGTCACGGGGCGTGCAAGGCCCCACCCCTTTCGTGAATGCGATTCTGAAAATGGACGATCGCATCGGCGGCGTCGTCGAAGTTCCGACACTGTTGAGTTATGTGGAAGGCGGAACGGGACAACCACAGAGCTAGCTGAGGCGCGGGTGCGGGCGGCCTGACGGCCGGTCCCCGGCCCGCCCCCGGACGACAAGGAGGCGAGGCATGGCGACGTTTGGACTCCTGACGTGGTTTAAAGATCAAAAGACGCTGACGAAGCTGATGCTCGGCTTCTCCGCCGTCGGTGTCGTCATCGTCGCGGTCGGGATCGTCGGGCTCCTCGGGCTTCAGCAACTGCGTCAGCAACTCCGGGTCGTGTACGAGAGCTCCACCGTGGCGCTGGGCAATCTGGGCACGACCAGCTCGAACCTGGGGCTCTATCACGACGCGGTCCTGACCGCCGGTCGAGCCACGAGAAAAACCGACTTCGATGACGCGGTGAAGCCGTTGGCCGGCCTCAAGGCCAAGACCCTGGCGCCGCTCCAGGCCTATGCGACGGGGCAAATGCACGTGTCGGCCAGCGGTCGCGACGAGGCCAAAGACTACCAGGCGTTGGAGCAAGCGTTGGCCGCGTATTTTACGGCCGCGGAGGGCGCGATCAGCGCCTTTGAGGACAGTTACTCGGCGACGATGTCGCCCGATCAGCGGGCGATGATGCGGGATCTCGGCTTGCTGGCCTTGTCCGTGGACGTATCGACCAAATACAGCGCGGCGACCGGCCGCGTCCGCGAGTTGTTGAACACCGTGCAAGACGTGGCCAAAGACCTGAATCAGGCCGGGCAGGCCGTGGCCGAACAGCGCACGCAGGTCGTGCTCGTCGGGGCCGGCATCGCCATTTTGGTCGGCGGCGCCATCGGGTTCCTCCTGGCCCGGTTCTTCTCGGAGGGCGTCACCCACATCGCCGTGGTCGCCCAGCAGGCGGCGTCCGGCAACCTGCAGGCCCGCGCGCAGGTCGACAGCAAAGACGAGCTGGGCCAGATGGCCGCTTCCTTCAACGCCATGCTGGACCGGATCACGAAGCTGGTGCAAACGGAAGACGAACGCGACCAATTGCAGCGGCGCCTCATGGAGTTCCTGGTCTTGGTGGCCGAGGTCAGTAAAGGAGACTTATCCAAGCGCGGCCAGGTGACGGCCGACATGTTCGGCAACCTCGCGGATGCGTTCAACCTCATGTTGGATCGGTTCGGCAAACTCATGAATCAGGTGCGCGACGCGGCCGGACGCGTGAACGAGTCCGCCGGCGCCCTGCTCAACACCGCCGGCGGCCTGACGCAGACCGCGCAACACCAGGCGGAGGAATCGACCCGGACGCTGAAGGCGGTCGAAGGGTTGACCCAGTCCATGCGGCAGGTGGCCGACACCGCCGGGGCTTCCTCCGAGAGCGCCAAGCAGGCCCTGACGGCGACGGAGCGGGGCCGCGTCGCGGTGCAGGAAACCGTGCAGGACATGCAGAGTATTCGGGCGGCGGTGCAACGGATGTCCAAGCAGGTCAAAGGCCTCGGCGACCGCTCCCTGGAAATTTCGCAGATCGTGTCCACGATTCGCGATATTGCATCGCAGACCAACCTGCTGGCGTTGAATGCCGCGATCGAGGCCGCCGGCGCCGGCGAAGCCGGTGCGCGATTCGCCGTCGTGGCCGATCAGGTCCGGAAGTTGGCCGAGAGCTCGACGCAAGCCACAAAGGAAATCGCCGATCTGGTGAAGGTCATTCAGACGGAAACCCAGGACGCCGTGGTGGCCATGGAGCAGGAAACCCAGGCGGTGGAAGCCGGCTCCGCCTCCGCCTTGCGTACGGGCGACGTGTTCAAAGAAATTTCACAGATCGCCCAGCGGTCGGCGGAAATCGCCCAAGCCATCGCCGAATCGTCGATCCAGCAAACGGCGGCCACGGAAGAAGTGGCGCGCACCATCAAGGACATCACCGGCGGCGCGACGGCGACGCTGCAATCGGCCGACCAGACCAGGCAAACCGTCGAAGAGGTGGCCAAGCTGGCGGAGGGCCTGACGAGCTCCGTGGCGCAGTTCAAAATAGCCTAGTCCCCCCATTCATCCCGGCTCTCCGGTGCGGTGCGCGAGCATGAGGTCTCGATGAGCGGCGACTCTCGGTCCGACTCGTTGGTCGGCGTCTTCATGGCGGAGGCGGTCGAAGGCCTGGATCGGCTGCAATCCGTCTTGCAGCCGGCCGACGGCTCCGTGCCGGCGCCCGCATCCGTTCAATCCGAATACATTGTGGCGCATCGACTCAGGGGGGCGGCCTCCTTATACGGATTTGCCGGGGTCGCAGGTTTGGCCGAAGTGTTGGAGACGGCGCTCGAAGGAGCCTCCGTGCGTCCCTCCCAGGACTGGGCGGGACTCGTGGCGGTCTTGCGGGACCTTCTTGTCTTCTTGCGGAGCCAGATCGATCGGATCGGTCGGCTGGGGATGGAAGATCACGCGGCATGCGAGGACTGGAAAACCAGCCATGCCCGGCGCATTGCGTCATCGACGGCCGCGCCCAGTTCGCCCGAGGCGCCCGTCGTGAGCGAGCCGCTGTCGGACACCTACTTGTTGCCGGAGCTGGACGCGGAGGTGTTTTCGTATTTTGCTCCCGAGGCGCAGGAATATGTGGAAGCGATCGAAGCCTCGCTGCTGAAACTGGACAAGGATCCCCATAATCCGGAGACGATCCAACTGCTGTTCCGCACGGCCCATACCCTCAAAGGTTCCGCCTACACGGTGGGGTTCACGGCCATCGGCGATCTGGTCCATCACGTCGAGGATTTGATGGGGGCCGTCCGGGAGGGGCGCATGCAGGTCACGCCGGGGACGGCGGACGCCATATTCAAGACGATCGACGTCGTGCGCTTGCTGTTGAGGCGCGACCCACGACTCCTTGCGCAGGTGCGGGGCGAATTCGGCTCCGTGAAGCAACGGCTGCAGCTGATGGTGGAAGCCCCGGCTGAACCCGTGTCCGTGACGATCCATGTACCCGAACCGGTTTCCATCGCCCAGGCGGCCGCGACCGAACCGGTCTCGCGGGTCGAATCCCAGGAAGCCCCCACGGTCGAGGCGGCCAAGCCGGCTCCGAAGGACGTGGAAGAAGGCGCGGTCATTCGCGTCAGCCGGGAGCGGTTGGAGCGGCTGCTCAATCTGGTGGGCGAGTTGGTCATCGGGCGCGGACGGTTGGAGCAGCGGCTTGTGGTGCTGGAGAAGCTGTCCGGTCAGGTGCTGGTCTACAAAAACAGGCTGTTCGAATCGGTCCGGTCATTCGAGGAGAAACATGCCTTCACGTTGCCGGCGCCGTCAACCGGCACGGGGGAAGCGGGATTGACCGGGTTCAATGCCCTCAGCGATTTCGGGGCCTTGGAATTCGACAAGTACGACGACTTCAACATCCTGGCGCGGCGCGTGGCGGAGATTTCGGCCGACGTCGGCGAATCCATGTCCCAGCTCAGCGGGTCGATCCGCAAGGCGCGCGAGGACATGGGACATCTGCAGCGGCTGACGCTCGGCATGCGGGATGAAATCGCGCGGGCCCGCATGGTGCCCATCGGCACCCCCTTTACCCGATTCCGGCGGGCGGTCAGAGAGATGGCGCGGGCGACGGGGAAGGACGTCAATTTGATCACGTCGGGCGAGCAGACCGAAGTGGACACGGTGCTGGTGGAACGGCTGGTGGACCCGCTCGTACATCTGGTCCGGAACGCGGTCTACCACGGCATCGAAACCACGGCCGTCCGCGTGGCGCGCGGCAAACCGGCGACGGGAACCGTGTATCTGCACGCCGCCCACCGGGGCAATGCGGCGGTCATCGAAGTCGAAGACGACGGCGGGGGCATCGACGTCGAGAGAATCAAGGCCAAGGCGATCGCCATGGGGCTCGTCCGTCCGGAGGTGGCCGCGGGGATGAGCGATGCCGAGGCCATGCGGCTGATTTTCTTGCCCGGCTTCTCCACCGCCGAGACGGTCGGGGACCAAGCGGGCCGCGGCGTCGGGATGGATGTGGTGAAGCGGGCGATCGAGGCCATCAACGGCCATATCGACATCGAGACGGAAAAAGGGGTCGGCACCAAGTTCACCCTGAGCCTGCCGCTTACGCTGTTGATCTCCACCGCCCTGCTGGTGCGCGTGGGGACGGACCGCTATGCCATCCCGCTGGCCAGTATCCGGGAAGTCGTGTTGCCGGCGAAGGGCGCGATCCAAGAGATGAGCGGGCGGGCGATTCTGCAGGTCGGCGACGAAGCGATCGACGTCAAGTCCTTTGCCCTGTTATTGGGGCAGGATCAGCAGCCGTCGGACGGTCCCTTGCCGGTGGTCATCGTCCGGACCACGACGGGCCCGGTCGGCTTGACGGTGGATGAGTTGCTGGGCAGACAGGAAATCGTCATCAAATCCCTGGGGACGCTCAAACCCTTCCGGGAGTCCTGCTATGTCGGCGCGACGATCGATCCCGAAGGTCGTGTGGTGCTGGTGGTGGACGTCAGCCGCATGGTCGGCGGCCGTCCGGCCGAGGCGCTGTCTGCCGCCGAGGCCCAGCCGGTCGCGCTGCCGGGCGGGGAGGTTGAAGCGGAGGCCCTCCAACCGAACCACGGCCCCCCGGCTTCAGGCATTCTCCTCATCGACGATTCCTTGAGCGTGAGGAAGTTTGTCGGACGGATGCTGGAAGGCGGCGGGTATGAGGTCGACACGGCGGTGGACGGAGAAGACGGTCTGCGCAAGGCGTCGGCCCGATCGTACCAGTTGATCATCACGGATCTCGAAATGCCGAAACTCAACGGGTATGAGGTGATCCAGGCCCTGAGGGCCAGGCAGCAGACCAAGCACACGCCGATCTTGGTCATGACCACAAGAGCGGGGGAGAAGCACCGCCAAATGGCGCTCAGTATGGGGGCGACGGGCTACATTACCAAGCCGGTCGAAGAGAAAGCCTTGATTCTGGAGGTCGAACAACGCATCGGGGCGACGGGGGCGCGGGCCTGAACCCTGCCGGCCGTTCGTTCTGTTTCCCAGCGAGGCGGCGTATGCAGCATAAGGATGGCGGTCGGTGAGCCTCCGCGGCCGCACGACGGGTGCGACGGTCCTGGTGGCCGAGGCACAGTTTCTCGTCGTGATCTCAGGAGGGGTGCCGGTGGCGATTCCTTCGGATCTCGTCCGCGGCATCGTGCAGCCCGAAGCGGCTCAGCCCGGGCAGACGATTGTCTGGCTGGGCGCAACCTATCCCGTGACCGACTTGGCGGACCGCTTTGGCTGGCCGCACGTGGCATGGACCCCCGACGCTCGAGCCGTTCTCTGCGGAACGGCCGATCGCATATTGGCCTTGTATGTGGACCAGGTCGTGGGGCTCACGGACCTCGATCGGCGTCGGATCAAGCCGCTTCCGCCCCATTTTTCCGGGGCCGAACGGACATGGATCACGGGGGTCTTCCTGTTTCGCGAGGGCGTCGCCCTGGTCCCCGACTCCACGTGGTTGATCGGGCAGCAACGGGAGGAGCCCGCGCCATCGGCCGTGATCGAGCCCCCAGAGCCGGTGCCGAGCCCGGCGTTGCGAGCGATGCCCCACGATTCGGAGGCGGTGGAGGCCGAGGAAGTGAACCTTGCCGACCAGTTGGATGCGGAGCCCATCGAGGAAGTGAGCGATGCTGAAGACGCCCCGTGGGCCGACATCTAAAGTCGCCGCCACACTGGTGTCGTTGGTGGCCTTCGTGGTGGGCGGGCGTCGCCTGGCTGCACGGGCGGACGAGGTCGGCGGCGTGCGCCCCTGGAGTCCGGCGCTCTCGATTCCAAGCACAACCCCTTTTGTCCATGCGGTGGTCCGCCATGGGGACGAGGTCTTGCCGGTCTACGATCTGGCCGCCAGGCTCGGTGTACAAAGCGGCACGGGCGACCATCTGTGCCTCGTCGCCAAGCGCCGTGATGGATTGATGGCGGTGTGCATCGATGCCGACATTCCGACGTTGCACACTCTCGACCCGTCGGGGATTCGCACGACAGCGAGACAGGAATCCGATATGATCGGGGTTTGCGTGATCGGGGGGGAAGAGGTGCCGGTGTATTCCTTGGCCCTGCTTGGCCTCCAGGCCAAGCAGGCGAGACATCGGTGAGCCAACGGGAAGGGACGGACGAGAGTCCGCGATAATGGAATGGCACGAATATTGGTTGCGGATGACAGCATTGCGGTGCGGAAGGTGGCCGAACGTCTGTTGATGGGGGCCGGCCTGGATGTGGCGCTCGCGGCCAATGCGGAGGAGGCCTTGGCCTGGTTGGCCAAGGAGCAGCCGGACGTCGTCGTGACCGACGTGATCATGCCGGACAAAAGCGGCTACGACGTGTGCAATTTTGTCCGGCTTCAGCCGGCTTTGTCCGGCACGCCCGTGTTGTTGATTTCCGGGATCGTCAATGATGAGGTGACCAAGCAGGCCGAATCATGCCGAGCCGACGGGGTGCTGAAAAAGCCGTTCCAGGGGACCTCGCTGCAGGATCGCGTGCTCGAGTTGCTGCGGAAACGGGGCGAACAGGCGGCCACCCCGGCGGCTGCGCCCGCTCCGGTTGAAGCCCCAATCCACGCCAGGGGTGAAGCCCCTGCGCCGTCCGAAGCCCCGGCCGCGCCGGCCCAGCCGGTTGCCGCCAAGGTCTACAAGATCACGGAGGAACAACTGCAATCGTTCCGCCAGTCGGCTGCCCGGATCAAAGAATTGGAAGGCATGCTGGCGGATGAGCAGAACCGGTCGGCCGGCTTGGCTCAACAGGTTCTCGGGATCGAGGAGACGCGGCGACGCGTCGCCGCATTGGAGGCCGCCCTTGCCGAGGCGCAAACCAAATCTTCGCCGCCGGCTCAACAAGCGGAGCTGTCGGACGAAGCGGGAAGCCGGATTGTGGAGTTGGAGACGCGGTTGGCCGAGGAGCAGGCTCGGGCCGCCGGCGCCGCCGAGCAGGCGAAGAAGCTCCTCGACGCCGAGGCGAGAATTCACGAATTGGAGAGCCTGCTGACCAGCGGGCAAAGCCAGCCGGTGCAGGTTGCGCTTCTGACGGAGCAAGTCGCCCAAGGCGAAGGTCGGATCAAAGAGCTGGAAGCCAACCTCGAGGCCGAGCGGGCCCGTGCGCTGCAGTTTGGCGAAGAGCAAGCCAAGCGTGCGGGCCAGGCCGAGGCTCGCGTGAAGGAACTGGAGGCCGCGCTGAACGCCGAGCAAGGGCAGTCCGCGCGGTTGGTCGAACGGGCGGCCAAATTGGCGCAGGCGGAGCAACGGATCGTTGAATTGGAGCAAGTCCTCGCTCAGGAATCTTCACGCTCAGCCCAATTGGGGCCGCACATCGAGGCGTTGGAGAAGAGCGAGCGACAGGTTGCCGAGCTGACCCGCTGCCTTGAGGATGAACGAGCCAGATCCGCCGTGTTGGTCCAGCAAGCGTCTCAGTTGGAGGCGGCGCAGCAGCGCATCCAGACGCTCGAAGCCAGGTTGGCGGGGCGGCAGGAACCGGTGGCCGGGCAGACTCCGTCGGGGCCGGTAACGGGGGATGCCCAAACGCGGATCGACCACCTGGAACAGTTGCTGGCGCAGGAAAAGACCCGGTCTGCCTATCTCCTCCAACGGTTGCAAAGTTCGCCTCCGCCACCTTCGGCCGACGTCTCCTTGTCGAGCGCGGCGGCCGAACAGAAGATGGCCGAGTTCCGCTCGTTGTTGGTTCAAGAACAAGGGGAGGCGGCCGGCTTGCTTCAACGAGTGTTGGAAACCGGAGAGGCTGTCGCGACGATGCAAGCGCGGCTGGCGGAGCTCGAGAAGCAGTTGGCCGACCTCGGCGGAGCGGATTAGACAGGGCACCGGACAGACGCTGCCGCTCCTGATGCCTGAACCGTCCGAGAGGCGCGATCCTAGTCGATGATAGGGATGCAGTTGCATGCCGCCGAATCCGCAGGAAGATCAGTTTCTGGAAGAAGTGGTCGGGCTCTTTGCCCTCGAAGGACAGGAATGGCTCGACCAAATCCGTGCAGCCCAAACGGAGATCGAACAGCATCCGCCTCGTGACAAGGTCGACAAGCTCTGCGAGACGATCCGGCGTGCCTTGACCAATCTCGGCGGGTCCGCGGCGACCGTCGAATTGACGGTGGTCGAACAGGTTGCGCATGGGCTCTTGGCTCTGATCGAATCTTTGCGGGGCGAAGGAGCTCCGGAGGCCTCTCCCCGCTGGGGCGCGTTCCGCGAGGGATTGGACGCCCTGGCTCATGCGTTGCAGGCGCTCGCCGCGCACGGCTCAGCGGCCGCCACTGATCTGGAACCGGTTCGCCAACGGCTTGCGGACGCGCTGGCGCAGCCAGCGACCTCCGACGTAGCCGGCGTACTTCCCACGGCCGATTCTGCCACGGCGTCGGTGCCTGACTCGGGCGATGCCTCCGGTATCATGCAAGTCCTGCAGGCGCTTCGACCATCAACGGGGCTGCAGCCAGGGGCCAAGGGACGGGTGGTGGAGTCCGTTTTAGCGCGACTGGGCAGCCAGGCCGGTCGGGAGGGGGCCGATCCGGACCCTGCGACGGTATTGCGGGTGGTCGAGGAGCTTGAGGGGCGGGAGCAAGCATTCCTGGACAAGCTGCGGCAACGACTGCCGCTCCTGCTCCAGGGACTGTCCGAATTGAAATCCTTGTCCCATGGAGCGTCGGTGTCGGACAAACAGGTGGCGCAACTGATCGAGGACGTGGAGGATTTGAAGGAGGCCGCTGCATCGGTTAAGGCGGGTCCTGTCGCCCAGTTTTGCGGCGGACTACACCTCTTTGTCCGAGTGCTCAGCCGCGGACGCGTTGCAATTCTCCCGCAGAGCGTGGATCGGGTCGAGGCGCGTCTGAACGAGGTGCACCAGTGGGCTGAACAGTGGATCGAATCCGGGCGTCTCGAGCGTGCGGCCATTCAGCAGGCGGTGTGCCGATAGCCCATTGGCAGGGCCTTCACCCACAGGTTGCCGAGTCTCTCTTCGTCCCGCGCAAATCCGGAGAGAACCCCCGTATCTTGGGGGGATAAAAGAACGCTCAACTAGAGACACAACTCATTGATAGTATACGCAAACATGAGCCTAAAAATTGTGCAGACTGCTGGCTTGGCTTGGTGACGGCGAAGGACACGCATGATTCACAAGTTTATCCCCATGTCGTCCACAATTTTTGTGGACAGGAAAATGAGCGCAGCGGAAGGGGTGATTCTCGGTCGTCGGTCACGATGCGTTGATTCTCCGGAGGGGATGCGCAATCGCAGCTTGGGCGCGGTGTTTTACGCCTCAGAAGGCGCAAACGCAGGCGGTGCGAGGTCTTCCGCATGGAAAGGCGGCGGAGCGGCTGCATTGATGCGGGGCTTCGATACATGAGGGCGTCAGTTCCTCGCCCAGCTTGTATAAATGGCCGGAGCCCTCGGCCCTCTCGAGGCCGAATTGAATGGCAGGACGATGACGGAGTTTCCGATGTCTGAGAGATCCTGCTGGCACCGGACCGGGTGAAGTCACGGCGAGGACCATGCCAAAACTTCTAACGTCCAGACGGGTGGAAAACGAAACGGAATTGGCGCGACAGTACGTCAAAACGCATATACTGTTTCCTTCCGTCCTCCTCGGTTTCGTCATGTTGCTGGCCGGGAGTGCCGGACTGATCTACCAGTTCATGGTGGACACGTACGGCTGGCAAACGTTTCTTGAAAGCACCGGGTTGCTGATGGTGGGCGGGGTGGTCGGATGGGGACAAACGAGGTATCACCGCTATCTGCTTCGGGAGCATCCGGGGTATTTTGCCGGCCGACTGAAGACCTTTTCACAGAGCGGACCGAAGCGGGCCAAGAAAGAGTCGCTCAGTCGGCCACCAGAGCATCGCGGGCAGCCATATGTCCCGCTGTTTTACCTGGCCGGCGTTGGAGCCGTGCTTAGCGCTTCCGCGGTCAGTGCGGTTTGGGGCCACGTGTATCCCGTGGCGGCGTTCCTGATGCCCTGGGCTGGATTCTTTTGGGCCAAAATGTACGGCTGGCGGGGCGTGATCTCGCAAGGGGCCCGTACGCAGCAAGAAGGCAAGCGCCGTTAGTCGCCGCGGCTGCCTTTTGCTTTGTGCTTTTTGGCCCCGGCGGCTTCCAACGTCCGGACCCGCTGTTCCAGGTCGCGTATCTGCTGACGCAACTCCGGCAAACGGGGAATGACGGCCTGCGCCTTGATCGCCGTTTCATGGGGCATGACGGGGGCGCCGGAAACGATCTGATTGGAGGTCAGGCTGCGGTTCACTCCGGAACGGGCGGCGATCAGGACCTGGTTTCCGATCTCGATGTGGTCCGCCAGTCCCGCCTGTCCTCCGACGATGACGTGGTGCCCCAGGGTCGTGCTGCCGGCGATGCCGACCTGAGCGACGAGGATGGTATCCTCGCCGATCGTCACGTTGTGGGCGATTTGTACGAGGTTGTCCATTTTGACCCCGCGTTTGACCAGCGTCTGGCCGAACGTGGCGCGATCGATCGTGACATTGGCGCCGAGTTCCACATCGTCTTCGATCGTGACGCCGCCGAGTTGGGGAATTTTCCGGTGGCGGCCTTCGTGCAGCACGTACCCGAACCCGTCGCTCCCGATCACCGTCCCGCTATGGATGACGACCCGTTTGCCGATGGTACAACCTTCCCGTACCGTCACGTTGGGGTAGAGGATCGAATCATCCCCCACGACGGAATCGTCTCCCACGAACACGCCTGGATAGAGGGTGACTCTGGCCCCGATCTGTGCCCGCTGCCCCAGCGTGACAAAGGGCCAGATCGATGCGTCGGGGCCGATCCGGACGTCCTGGCCGCGGCAGATCTGTTCGGCGACCCCGCGGGATTGATAGGGAGCCACAAAAAACTGTTGAAGGATGCGGGCAAAGGCGTATTTCGGATGCGGGACGACGACCTGGGGCCTGGCCAACTCGGGGAACAAGCGCGCTACGACAAGGACGGCCGCCTTCGAGGCCGCCGCAGCCTTGAGGTGCTTCTCGCTTTCGACGTAGCTGATCTCTCCGGGGCCTGCGTACTCCAAACTGGAGGCGCCGGTAACGAGTTGGTCGGGCGGGCCTGAGAGGTGGCCGCCGACGGCCTCGCAGATGACATCCAGACGAAGCCGCTGTACGCGAGGGCTGGCCATGACGGGCGTCCTTTTCGGTTAGGATTTTTTCTTTTTCGCGGGCTTGGCGGCGGCTCGTGCGGGGGCCGGTTTGCGGGGCGCTTCTGCCGGGGCCGGCGAGAGTCGGCGCTCGACATAGGCGGTCACGTCGGCAACCGTGACCAGTTTCTGCAGGTCCCCGTCGGGAATCTGGATGTCGAAGGCTTCTTCGATCCGGAACAGCAGCTCGATGGTGGCCATGGAGTCCAGCCCCAGATCGTCGCGCAAGGCGTGGCTTGGCGTAATCGTGTGGACGTCGCGCTTCAAATAATCAGCCAACGCTTGGTGAATGCGAGGGGCGATAGCAGAAGAGGCGTTCATGCTGAGTCCTTTTCGCGTATGGCCTGACGGGAAGACCGTTCCTTCAGGCGAAACGTTTCAGTACCAGGGCGGCGTTGTTGCTGCCGAATCCGAACGCGTTGAGGAGGGCCACCTTCAGCGGCCGCTCTTGTACCTCCCGAGAAATGCCCGCCAAGTCGCAGGCCGGGTCCGGTTCCTGGTAATTCGCGGTCGGATGCACCTGCCCCGTTTCCAGAGCCAATGAGGAGGCGATGGCGCCCATGGCGCCGGCTGCGCCGAGCGTGTGGCCGATCAAGGACTTGGAGGCGTTGACCAGAATCCGGTCCGCGCGCGATTTAAACAGACGCCGGATGGCTTTCGCCTCGACCGCGTCTCCAATCGGGGTGGAAGTGGCATGGGCGTTGATATAGTCCACCTGCGCCGGCGTGACCCCGGCATCGTCCAACGCCAGCTTCATCGTCGTGGCGACGTCGGTTCCGTCTTCACGCGGGATAACCATGTGGTAGGCCTCGCTGGTCGCCGCGTAGCCCGCCACCTCCGCGTAGATTCTGGCCTTGCGTTTCTTGGCATGGGCCAGGCTTTCCAGGATGAGGGCGCCGGCCCCTTCCCCCATGACAAACCCGTCGCGTGCCCGGTCGAATGGGCGCGAGGCCTGCTCCGGCGTCTCATTGAAGCCGGTGGAGAGGACTCGCAACGAGCAAAATCCGGCAAAGACCAGCGGCGTGATGCTGGCGTCGGCCCCGGCGGCGATCACCACATCGGCCTGGCCCGATCGGATGCAGATCAGGGCTTGGCCGAGCGCGTGGGCGCTGGAGGAGCAGGCGGTCGAGATGGTCAGATTGGGGCCTTTGGCTCCGTGCGCCATGGCCACGATGCCGGACGCCGAGTTCAAGGTGATCGTCGGAATGAAGTTGGGATGCACGCGGTTGGGCTTCTGGCTTTGGTAGAGCTGGGTGATCTCGCGTTCGCCCATGACCATGCCGCCCATTCCGGCGCCCACGATCACGCCGACTCGGTGCGGATGTTCGCGGTCCATGCGGAGTCCCGAGTCGGCCAGCGCTTCCTGCGTGGCCACCACCGCAAATTGCGCATAGCGGTCCACCCGGTCCGGATTAATGGATTCCGGAAACCGCACGGATTCGAAGCCGGTTACTTGGCCGGCCACTCGGCAGCGATAGGCGTCCAGCGGCAAGTCGCCGAATGCCTTGACCGCGGCGATGCCCGAACGCCCGGCCAAAGCCGCCTTCCAAAAGGTGGGAACCCCGATGCCGATCGGGGACACCACGCCCAACCCGGTTACGACCACCCTGGTGTTCATCGGATCCCTATGTCGGAGAGTCTGCAGAGGTTCACAGTAGCTTCTTTTACTCTATGGCCCTATCGCAGTCAACCGGCGGTCCGGTTGCCGACTGACGACCTGGCCGTCATTGGCGAACCTTCAACAGGAGATAGCCTCCGAAGGAGAGAAACAGCAAGTTGGCCATCCATCCGGCGATGATCGGGGCCATGACGCCGCTGCGCCCCAGGGCGATCGAGACCGAATGCGTCGTCCAGTAGAGAAAGCCGATGACGAGGGCCTGCCCGATCCCCACGGCCATCCCGCTGCCGCGCATGCCGCTCTGCCTGAGGCTCAAGGCGATGCCCACGATAGCCATGATCAGACACACAAAAGGAAAGGCGATGCGTCCGTGGTAATCGGTCAGCATACGCGCGAAGCTGTATCCGTCCCGGCGCAGCCGGTCGACGTAGTCGCTGAGCGCCGGCAAGGTCATTTCCTCCGATTCCACTTTGGCCCAGGTGCTGAAGTCCTCCGGGGTCTGGGAGATCTCGATCGGCTCGGTGGCAAACGGCTCGGCGGTCAGCCGGCCATCCGGCAAGAGCGTCCGGTGCACGCCGCCGATCAGGACCCAGCCCTGCTCCCCATAGCGAACGGATTTGGCTTCGATCATCTCGGTCAGCCGAAAGTCCGGCGCCAGGCGATAGAGACGGACGCCGCGCAGGGTATTGCCGTCCGGCTCCACCATCTCGACGTTGAGGAGCGTCCGGTTGCCGGCCTGGATCCAAGGGCGGTCCGCCTTGAACGTGGCCAGCCCGCTTTTTTTCTCGATCAATGCGGTCTTGATGTACTCGGCCTTGGCGGTCGCGAACGGCATGATCAGGGCGCTGAGGGTGAGCAGCGCGAGCGAGAGCAGGAAGGAGACGGCGACGAACGGGGCGGCGATGCGGGACAGGCTGATGCCGCAGCTGCGCATCGCCGTGATTTCATGGCTGCGGGACAGCACGCCCAGCGCCAACAAGGTGGCCATCAAGACGCCGAGAGGGGCGATTTGGAAGGCAATGGCCGGGGCTCGACAGAGGAAATACCAGAGAATCGCCCCCAGTTCCGCGTCGTAACGGATGAACTTTCGCACCTTTTCAAAAAAATCTACGACCAGATACACGGTCATGAGGCCGGCGAAGCACATGGCAAAGACCTTGGTGTACTCGGAAACCATGTAGCGAAAGAGAATCGTCATCGGTGCGCCATACCGGTTAGCGTCGGTTCACGCGATGGAACAGGACGAGCCCGAGGACAAGGAACACCCCGTTGGGCACCCAGGCCCCTGCGAATGGCGGAAGAGTCAACGTGGTGACGAAGAATTCGCACAACACGTTCAAGACGTAGTAGACGATGACGATCATGACCCCCACGGCGAAGCCCCCTACGCGCCCAGACCGTTTGGAGACGATACCGACGGGAACCCCGAGCATCCCGAAGATCAAGGAGGCGGTGGGAAAGGCGAGGTCTTTGTAATATTCCATCAGGCGGCGCAAGGCGCCCGTGTCGGTCCAGTGCGTTTCCTCCAGTTTCCGAAGTACGGATTCCCGGGAGGGCCGCTCCTCCGCCGAGGTATAGAGGCTTTGGTCCAGGCTTACCTTGAGGTCGTAGGTCGAGAAGGAGACCTGGTGATATTGCTGCAACTCGTGGGGTCGGCTGTGAATGGTGCCGTTGAGCAGTCGGATGCCCACTTGATTGCTGCCGGTCTCGTTCAGGAGGAGGTAGTCGCTGGCAACGATGATCTTGGCTTCGGCGGGACTCCGCTCGTCGGAGATGAAGATGCTTCGGTCATAGGGGCCCCCTTGGCTATCGGAGACGTACATCACCATATTGGGCACCGGCTCGTTGAAAACGCCCTTGTCCAGGGCCAAAGTCAGTTGGTCTCGTAGCAGGTTCAGGGCCAGTTTTTTGAGCGAGATACTGGTCCAGGGTTGTCCCCATTGCGACAGCACGAGCGTCATGGCGAAGACGAGGCAAGAAAAGACGAAGACCGGTGCCGACAAGCGGACCAAGCTCAGCCCAGCCGCCCGCATCGCCACCAGTTCCTTGTCATAGGACAAACGGCTGAAGGCGGTGATCGAGGCGATGATGCCGGCGATAGGAAGGGTCAAGACCAAGAAAGAGGGGAGAAGATGGAGAAAGACTTTGAAGACGGCGAAAAAGCCGACCCCCTTTGAGACCAGGAGTTCGACGAGGCGGAGCAACTCCTTCGTCAGCATCACAAAGCAGAGGGCGAGGAGGCTGATGCAAAAGGGAGGAAGCAGCTCTGTGAAGATGTACCGATCCAGGAGCTTAGGCAAACGAACCTCTGCGGACGCACCCTCGGAAGCCCGTAATATAGCGGACTTCCAATAGCTTGTAAAGAAATCGCGGCTTGGCGGAGGCAGCCAATCGCCTGGGCCTGCGTAGGACGTCTTCGGGGCTGCGCGTGAAAGAATCGCTTGACAAGCCAGGGGGCCTATGTTAAATGCAGCGCCGTTTGCGGGACGGATGATGAATTTGATGCTTTGTCTCTAGGCACCGCAGGGGGTTTGAACCTTCTGCGGTCTTTTTTTACGCGCAAGTTGGCGGGAGAACCACGGGCCGGATCGTTCAGCCTCATGGGTAGTGATAACCCGGAGAGGCGGTACAGGAAAGGAGGAGCGTGTGAGAAGTAAGGGCACAGTGAAATGGTTCAACGATCGTAAGGGGTTTGGGTTCATCAGGCTCGAGAGCGGGGAAGATGTCTTCGTCCATTACTCAGCGCTGCAGGGAGAAGGATTCAAGACGCTCAAAGAAGGCGAAAACGTGGAGTTCGATATTGTGCAAGGAGCCAAGGGGCCGCAAGCCGCCAATGTACTGAAAATGGTGTGATATCGTACACAACGCCCCGTAGGCGGGGCGAGTGGTGCAAGAACGGGGAGGGCCCGCGGTGTAACACCGCGGGCCCTTTTGTTTCAGGGGTTTTCAAGGGGGACGCATAGCGGCTACGGTGCTGAACGTAGGGGCGCGCGAGCCCTCTCTGCGATTTCTTGACAACCCCCCAGTGACCTGATACGGTTCACTGTCCGGGTGGAGGGGGCTGTGGCGATTGACAAACATGCCATACTCGAGAGCGCCCAACTCTATACATCCAAAGGGCAATTTGACAAAGCCATTGCGGAATGGAAAAAGCTGACCACCGGGGCACCTGCCGACGGAACAATCCTCAATACAATCGGTGACTTGTACCTCAAGCGCAATGCCCTGACGGAGGCGATCGAGGCCTTCTTTCAGGCGGCTGCGGCGTTTCGAGCCGGAGACGCGGCACTGAAGGCCATTGCCCTCTACAAGAAGATCCTGAAAGTCGATCCTGCCCGCGCCGACGCCTACCAGTGCATGGGTGACCTCAATGCCGAACGTGGGCTGACCGGAAACGCAGTCGCGGATTATGCGGTGTTTGCAAAAATGCTCCTCAAGTCGGGGAAGCAGGAGGAGGCCCTCGACGCTTACCGTAAAATTGTCGCGCTCGACCCAACCAACGCCGAGGCCTTGCAGCGTCTTGGAGGAGGAAGAGACACGGAACAGCGCGGGGCGGGCCAGGCGGCGCTGGGACGGGGGACTCCCGACCCACGAGTGCGGACCAGTCAAGGGCAAGCGACGGGACCGTCTGCTGCCAGCCAGGGAGGAGAGGCAGGAAATTTCCCTGCCTGTCAGGCGGTGGAACCAACGGCCCCAGACGGCTCCTACAAGCTGCCGCAGGACTATACGCGGCAAGGGTTTCTGAGCGAAGCCATCAAGCTCACCACAGCCGGCCAGTTCGCTGACGCCGAAACGGTCCTCATGGAGATGCTCAGCCGGGAGCCTGGGGATCCGGAAGTATGCCGGCTACTGGCAACCCTCCATCTTAAACGAGGCCAGCTGGCTTGCGCCGAGGCCGAGTTCCAATTTCTGGCGGAAGCGGCGATGCGCGCGCACGATTACGTGCTGGCCGAGAGCATGCTGCTGGAATATCTCAAGGCGGACCCCACTTGCGTGTCCCTTTGCGAACTGCTCGGACGCCTGTACGAGCAGAACGGAGATGCCCCGGCGGCCGTCGCCCAATATGGACGAGCGCTGGAAACGTTGATCGCCGCGCCGGACCCGGAGCTGACCACGCTTCCGTTCGAACTCTACGAGAAAATCCTCGGCTTGGCCCCATCCAGCCCGCTTGTCAGCCGATATGCGTCCATGTTCCATGCCGTGGCCCCATCCCATCCAGCGGACCATGAGGCTGCTTCCGCCGGTTCGGCTCAGGAAGAAGGGGCCGGGGCCATGGTGGCCGAGCCGGTCGAACAACCCCAGGAGGCCAAGGAGGGCGCCCTGGCATTCAGGTTTGCCGGGTCGCCGGCGAGTGAGGTTGCTCAAGAAGAAGTTCCACCGGTTGAGGCGCGGGGCAGTCGTGAACCGGCGTCTCCAAAAATGGTCTTTCGGTTTGCCGGACAGACAGAGAAACCAGTTATTTCCGAAGAGCCGGGCAAGGGTGTGCCGGACTCGGTCCAAGGGCCAACCGAATCGGCGCAAGCGGACGAAGCCCGGGCGACTGTCGCCGAGCCGGACTACGCGGAACAGTATCAGCTTGGATTGGCTTATCAACAGATGGGGCTTCCGGAGCCGGCGATGGAGGCCTTGTTGACCGCGATGAACAGCGCCGCCCACTTTGCCGATTGCTGCCGACTCTTGGCCCTGTGCTGCAAGGAACAGGGCCAGGTGCAAGAGGCCATCGCCTATCTCGAGCGGGGGCTGGCGAGTCCCAGTGCCCTGGATGGCGAATCGACCGCCTCGCTACGCTATGATCTGGGGTTGCTTTATGAGGCGTGCGGGAAAGTGGAGCAGGCGGTGCAAGCGTATGCGACGGTGCCCGGGTATCGCGATGTCCATGAGCGCCTGGCTCGGCTCAGCGACGGTCAGTCCGGGGACCGAGCGATGCCGGCGGCCGCGAGGGGCGAATTGCCCGATGCCACGCCGGTGGCGGTGGGGCATCCATCCGGGCCAGGTGAGACGCCTGGGATACCAAAGAAAAAACGACGGATTTCCTACCTGTAGAACTAGACTAGCTATATCATGAGTCTGCTTGAGTACTTTGGGCTACGCGAAAGCCCCTTCTCCATCACCATCGACAGCCGCTTCTTTTACAACACGCAACAGCATACCGACGCGTTGGTCCGGTTGAAATACGCGGTCGAGAACATGAAAGGCCTGGCCGTCGTCGTCGGGGAAATCGGCGCGGGGAAGACGACCTTGGCCACCCGGCTCTTGGAAGAGCTCGAGAGCGAGGCCTACGAAGCCGCCTTGCTCATTGTGATCCATGCGGCGGTGACATCGGAATGGATGTTGCGCAAGATCGCGCTGCAGATGGGCATTGAGAATCCCGCTGAGGCCAAGACCGAGCTGCTGACGCAATTGTCCCGACGGTTGGTCGAGGTGCACGAAAGCGGCAAGAAGGCCGTCGTGCTCATCGATGAAGCCCAGATGCTGCGCAGCCAGGAACTCATGGAGGATTTCCGCGGTCTGCTGAACATCGAAGTGGATGGGCACAAAGCGGTCACCTTCGTCCTCTTCGGCCTCTCGGATCTGGATCAGGTCCTGTCCTTGGACCCGCCGCTGCACCAGCGCGTGGCGATCCGCTGCCGGTTGACCGAGTTGGACGTGTCCGGCACCCAGGCCTATATCACCCACCGGCTGGAAATTGCCGGCTGCTACAAGCCCCTGTTTTCTCCCGAGTCCTTCGAAGCCATCTGCCGGTTTACGAGAGGGACACCCCGCCTCATCAACGCGCTCTGCGACAATGCCCTGCTGGAAGCCTATCTCCGCAAACGGGATCAAATCTGCGCGGAGCTGATCGCGGAAGTCGCGCGCGACTTGAACTTGCCGCATAAGCGTGAAGAGTGACGGCGATCGGTGGCGGGTCATAGGCGGGAGAGGCTGACGGGCGATCCTCGCACGCGGCGCATCATCTCTGCCCACAATCTCCGTTCACACGACCCGGTTGGGCGCCGGTCGTCCTTCCAGGACGGCGAGGACGTTCTCGACGCACAGCACCCCCATACGGACCCTCGTGTTCAGGGTCGCCGAGCCCAGGTGCGGCAAGGTGACGACTTGCGGGAGGGCCAGGAGACCGGGGTGGATCTTGGGCTCTTCTTCGTACACATCCAATCCGGCCCCCGCGAGCCGTCCATCGTTGAGCGCCGCGGCGAGCGCGGCTTCGTCGACGACCGGTCCGCGGGAGGTATTGAGCAGGATGGCGGCCGGGCGCATCAACGAGAAGGCCTTTCCCCCGATCAAATGGTGAGTGTCCGGGGTCAACGGGACATGGAGGCTGATGAAATCCGATTGCCGCAACAGCGTCTCAAGCGTGACCTGTCGCCACGGCGCCATGGAGTCCGGCGAGGGCACCGATGTGCGGCTTGCGTAGAGGACCGTCATGCCGAAGCCCATCGCGCGGCGCGCCACGGCTTGCCCGATTCGGCCCATTCCGACAATGCCCAAGGTCTGCCCCGACACGTCCGCCCCCAGCAATTGGGTCGGCTCCCAACCGGTCCAGGCGCCGGTCTGGACAAGGCGATAGCCCTCGGTGATGCGGCGGGCCACGGCCAAGAGCAGGGCCCAGGTCAGGTCCGCCGTGGCATCCGTCAAGACATCCGGCGTGTTGGTCACGACGATCCCTCGCGCGGTGGCCGCCGGCAGATCGATATTGTTGTAGCCGACGGCATGGTTAGCGATGACCTTGAGGCGCGGGGCTTCCTGCAGGAGCGTGGCGTCAATCCGTTCGGTCAACGTGGGAATGATCGCCTCTGCGCGCCGGAGTCCTTGCGCAAGGGTGTCCCGCGCGGGCGGCGAGGCATTCGGCTCGAGCGTGAGCTCGAACCGTTCATGAATGGCCGCCATGACCGGCGCGACCAGGAGTCTGGCGACATAGATGGCGGGCTTGGCCATGGGCCGAATCTTAACGGATCGTCCACATGGGCACAACGGTATGTCCCCGGTCGCGCCACGATGCACCTGGCATCGTGACCCGCCGCTGCATGGGCGTGAGGCATCGTAACAGGGGCTTCGGCTGCCTTGACTTGGCTCAGGAGGCTCTGTTAAGGTAACCGCTTCTAAGTCGTTGAAAGCACGCGAACTTCTTTCCAAGGTTTGGTCACAACGAGGGACACCATGAACGAGTGGTTCTTGCAAGAGTGGCAATGGGACGAACGCGCTTCTTTCCGTCATCGGCTCACGATCGAAGGCAGCGCCGACGAATGGGGCGCCGGTGAAGCGACGGAACAAGAAGATCTCCCGCCGGCTCCCACCGGTCTGACGGCCAAACCCGGCAACGGACGGATCACGCTCACCTGGGAGCCCGTGCCGGAGGCCATGTACTACAACCTGTACTTCCTGACCTCCAAGGGCGTCCAGATCAAGTTTTCGGAATTGACCAGACCGATCGCCAGCGCGGCCGACTTCAACCCGGTGATCGGTGTCACCAAGGAGAAGGGGAACCTCATCGAAGGCCCCTCGTCCCCCTATGTGCACGACGACCTGGCCAACGGCACGTGCTACCACTATGTGGTGACGGTGGTCACGCCGAAGGGCGAGAGCCCGGAATCGGCCGAAGCGATGGCGATCCCGGCGCCCTATTTGTTGGCGATGAAGATCGGGCAGGAGGGGGTGGACGACGGAGAGTTCAGTTCCCCGACCGGTCTCGCGCTGGACAAGGACGGCAACATCTACGTCGCCGACACGGATAACCACTCGGTCCAGAAATTCGACAAAGACGGCAAATTCCTGGCTCGGTGGGGCGGAGAAGCCGGCGATCAGGAAGGGCAGTTCTATTACCCGCGCGGGTTGGCCACCGGCCCGGACGGGCACGTCTATGTCGCCGACAGCGGAAACAACCGGGTCCAGAAGTTCGATTCCGAGGGCAATGTCATGCAGGCCTGGGGCAAGTTCGGCTTTGCCTGGCGCGGCGCGGGGATGGGCAAGTTCGATGTGCCCTGGGGCGTGGCGACGGACAAGGAGGGCAGCCTCTATGTCTCGGATACGAGCAACGCCCGCATCCAGAAATTTCAGCCGGACGGCACGCCGCTCTTGAAGTGGGGCCGGGACGGGAGCTTCGACGGAGCCTTTTTCTTCCCGCGCGGGATGGCCGTGGATTTCGTCGGCAACATCTTCGTGGCGGACGAAGGCAACAACCGGATTCAAAAGTTTGATGCCCGGGGCAGTTTCCTGGCCAAATGGGGGAAAGACGGCGCCGGGCCAGGCCAGTTCAAGGCCCCCTGGGGCGTGGCCTGCGATGCGCTGGGCAACGTGTACGTGGCGGACCAGGGCAACCATCGGATTCAGAAATTCGACGGCAACGGCACGTTCATTTGTTCCTGGGGCAATCGGGGGGTGACCGAAGGGCAGCTGAACTTCCCCTCCGGTGTCGCGGTGGATAAAGAGGGCAATGTCTACGTCGTCGACAGCGGCAACAACCGCGTGTTGAAGTATGCCCCGACCGAAGAGGAAATCTCCAGGACCCAGCAGACGGCCCAGTCCAAGGAGGCGACCGATCAGCCTGCGCCGCGGAACGCGGTCGTCAAGCCGGGCGATACGGAAGTGACGGTGAGTTGGCTCGAGATGCCCGGCGCCCAGTCCTACAACCTCTATTTCCATACCTCGCCGGGCGTGACGAAGCAAAGCGGCACGCGGGTGGAGGGGGTGACGAGTCCCTATACGCACAGCGGGCTCACCAACGACATGCCCTACTACTTTGCCTTGGCGGCCGTCTATGGCGATGCGCAGGAAAGTGCGTTGTCGGAGGAAATTACGGCCACGCCGGTGCTTATCGACATGACCGCGCCGCAAAATCCGAACGTGGTGATCAACCATGGGGCCTTCATGACCAGTTCGCCGGACGTGGTCCTGACTGTCTCGGCCATCGATGTGGACACAGGCGTGGCCGCCTACTACGTGTCGGAAAGTCCCATGGCGCCGACCGCCACCGTGCCCGGCTGGGTGGATGTCCCGCCGGCCCAAAAGTTCGGCGCGACGATCCCCTTCACCCTCTCGACGGGGGATGGCAACAAGACGGTCTATGTCTGGTTCAAGGATGTGGGGAACAACGTCTCGGTTCCGGCGAGCACCTCCATCCTGGTCAATACCTCGGGCTATCTCTGCGTGTCCTGTTGGGGGAAGCCGGGCCGCGGCGCTTCGCTGTTGCACGGCGGCGAATTCAGCGCGCCGATCTATGGGCTGGCGATCGACCAGCAGGGGGCGCTGTTCGTGGTGGACAACGGCAACAATCGCGTGCAGAAGTTCGACAACAACGGGAACTTCATCATCCTCTGGGGCAGCTTCGGCTCCTCTCCCGCGGCCTTCCACAACCCGACGGGCATCGCCACCGACGCCAAAGGGGATGTCTGGGTGGTGGATACGAACAACCATCGTGTACAGAAGTTCGACGGAAAGTTGGGCGGCTACCTGATGAAGTTCGGGTCGCGCGGCAACGGGGAAGGGCAGTTCAGCTCGCCCTGGGGCATCGCCGTGGATCGCGTCCGGGGGTACATCTACGTGGTGGACAGCGCCAACTTCCGTGTGCAGAAGTTCGATATGGGCGGCGAGTTCATCATGTCCTGGGGCAGCTTCGGCACCAACGACGGGCAGTTCTATTTCGCCCGCGGCATCGCCGTGGACCAGTCCGACGGAGCCGTGTATGTGGTGGACATGGGTAACCACCGGATTCAGAAGTTCGACACCAGCACCAACGTGCTGCCGCAGCTCATCACCAAGTGGGGCGGGGGGATCGGCCCGGGCCATGCCAGCAGCCCGCAGGCGCAGGAAGCCGGGCAGCTGCGGTCGCCCTGGGGCATCGCGGTGGACGGCAACGGAGATGTGTATATCTCGGACACCGGCAACCAGCGCGTGCAAAAGTTCGATCGCGAAGGGAATTTCATCACCCAATGGGGCGGGTTTGGGAACGCCAACGGGCAGTTCAATTTCCCCTACGGGATTGCGGTGGATGCGAAAGGCGGCGTGTTCGTCGTGGACAGCGGGAATACCCGCGTGCAGCAGTTTATGCCGGCGGACGAAGGCAGCGAACGGTTGCAGGAGGAAGCGGAAGCGGCTGCGGAAATCACCGACAAGGCCGCCACGCCGCAGCATCGCTAAGCGGGCGCGGGCTCGGCGGTCCACGGTGCGTCGGGGACGAGGGCCATTCGCGCGCTCGTTGAATCTCCGGGGGGCCTGTGCTAGATTCCGCCGACTCCGCGCGTTGGAACGCATGTCGAAGCCAGATCTGACAGCCACACGAGAACCCCATGCTGGATAAAGATGTCCGTATCGGCTTGACCTACGACGATGTCGTCTTGGTCCCCGGCAAGTCGGAAGTGCTCCCCAGCGAGGTGCACACCCAGACGAAGGTGTCGCGCCGCATCACGATCAATATTCCCATCGTCAGCGCGGCCATGGATACGGTGACCGAGGCGCGGTTGGCCATCGCGCTGGCCCAGGAGGGCGGCATCGGCGTCCTGCACCGGGTCCTGTCGCCGACCGATCAGGCGGCCGAAGTGGACAAGGTCAAGAAATCCGAGAGCGGGATGATCATCGATCCGATTACGATCGCGCCGGATCAGACCCTCCGCGACGCGCACCAGATCATGGCGAAGTACCGGATTTCCGGCATCCCGGTGACCAAGCAGGGGAAGCTGGTCGGCATCCTGACGAACCGCGATTTGCGGTTCGAGAGCCGGATGGACTTGAAGGTGTCGCAGGTGATGACGAAGGACAAACTGGTCACCGCTCCGGAGGGGACCAGTCTGGAAAAGGCGCGGGAAATTCTGCACGAGTACCGGATCGAAAAGCTGCCCGTCGTCAACAAACGCGGTGAGCTCAAGGGCCTGATCACGATCAAGGACATCGAGAAGCGCATCAAGTATCCGCAGGCCTGCAAGGACGAGCACGGGCGGCTGCGGGTGGCGGCGGCCGTCGGCGTCGGCGCCGATGCGGAACAGCGGGTGCCGCTCCTGATCAAGGCCGGCGTGGATATGGTGGTCGTGGACACGGCCCACGGTCATGCGCAAAGCGTGTTGGATACGGTCAAGGCCGTGAAACGCAAACATCCCTCGCTGGACGTGGCGGGGGGCAACATCGCGACGGCGGCGGCGGCCAAGGATTTGGTGAAAGCCGGAGCCGATGCCGTCAAAGTCGGGGTCGGGCCCGGGTCCATCTGCACGACCCGCATGGTCTCCGGCGCCGGGATGCCCCAACTCACCGCCGTGGCCGACTGTGTGGCGGCGCTGGCCGGGACCGGCGTGCCGGTCATTGCCGACGGCGGGATCAAGTACTCGGGCGACATCACGAAAGCCCTGGCCGCCGGTGCGTCCGCCGTCATGATCGGCGGCATCCTGGCCGGCACCGAGGAGTCCCCCGGCGAGACGGTGCTGTTTCAAGGGCGGACCTATAAGGTGTACCGCGGCATGGGGTCGCTCGGCGCCATGGAACGAGGCGGAAGGGACCGTTACTTTCAAGCCGACCGTCCCGCTTCCAAGCTGGTGCCCGAGGGGATTGAAGGCCGGGTGCCTTACAAAGGCACGCTGGCCGGCGTCGTCTATCAATTGGTCGGGGGAGTCAAGTCCGGCATGGGCTATTGCGGCTGCCGGACCATTCCGGAACTCCAGCAAAAAGCCACCTTCATCCGACAAACCCTGGCCGGCCTTCGGGAGGGTCACGTCCACGACGTGATCATCACCAAGGAAGCGCCCAACTACCGGACCGATTGGAGTGAGTCTTAAACGTCGAGAGTCCGAAAGTCCCAAAGTCCGGACCGTCACCGACTTTCAGACTTGACGACTTTTAGACTTTCGGACGTTCACGATGGAACTGTGGCACGACAGAATCCTCATCCTTGATTTCGGCTCTCAGTATACCCAGCTGATCGCGCGCCGCATCCGCGAAGCTCAGGTCTATTCCCAAATTCTTCCTTGCACGACCTCGCTGACGACGATCTTGGCCCATCGGCCCAAGGGGCTGGTCCTGTCCGGCGGGCCGGCCAGCGTGTACGACAAAAAGGCGCCCAAGATCCAGGCCCAGTTGCTGGACGAAGGCATTCCGATCCTGGGCATTTGCTATGGGATGCAGTTGGTGACGAATCTGCTGGGCGGCGAGGTGGCCAGGGCGTCTCAGCGGGAATATGGCCGGGCCGATCTGATCCTGGACGACGCCTCGGACCTGTTCAAGGGGGTGGCGGACGGAGCCTCCTGTCCGGTCTGGATGTCGCACGGGGATCGGATCGAGCGGATGCCGAAAGGGTTCCGGGCGATCGCCCATACGGGCAATTCCCCGGTGGCCGCCATGAAGTCCGTCGGCGGGGCCCGCCGGATCTATTGCCTGCAGTTCCATCCGGAAGTCGCGCACACGCCCAACGGCGTCAAGATCCTGCGGAACTTCGTCTACGACATCTGCGGCTGCAAGCCGACTTGGACGATGAGCTCCTATGTGGACACCGCCGTGGGGCAGATCCGCGACCAGGTGGGCAAGGACCAGGTCATCTGCGCCTTGAGCGGCGGAGTGGACTCGTCCGTGGCGGCGGCCCTGGCCCATCGGGCCGTCGGCAAACAGCTCACCTGCGTGTTCATCGACAACGGGCTGCTTCGCAAGGGGGAAGGCGAACAGGTTCAGAAGACGTTTGCCTCCCACCTGAAGCTGAACCTGCGGTTTCTGGACAGTACGGCGCAGTTCCTGGCCGGACTGCGCAACGTGACCGATCCGGAGCGGAAGCGAAAGATCATCGGGCGCCTCTTCATCCGGAACTTCGAGGCCGAAGCCAAACGTCAGGGGACGGTGAAGTTCCTGGTGCAAGGCACGCTCTATCCGGACGTGATCGAAAGCGTGAGCTTCAAGGGGCCGTCCGCCACGATCAAGACCCATCATAACGTGGGCGGGCTGCCGACCAAGATGAAGTTCCGCTTGATCGAGCCCCTGCGCGAGTTGTTCAAGGACGAAGTGCGGGTGTTGGGCAAGGAATTGGGGCTGCCGGACGAAATCATCTGGCGGCAACCGTTCCCCGGCCCGGGACTCGCCATCCGCGTGTTGGGTCCGGTGACGAGCGAACGGCTGGCGATGTTGCGGGAGGCCGAAGCGGTCGTGGACCAGGAAATCCGCCAGGCCGGCCTCTACCGGGAGATCTGGCAAGCCTTCGCCGTGCTCTTGCCCATCAAGACGGTGGGGGTGATGGGCGACCAACGGACCTATGAACACGTGATCGCCATCCGGGCCGTGACCAGCGTGGACGGGATGACCGCCGACTGGGCCAAATTGCCGAACGAGGTCCTGGGCCGCATGTCGAGCCGGATCATCAACGAAGTGCGGGGGGTGAACCGGGTGGTCTATGACCTGAGCTCCAAGCCGCCCGGCACGATCGAATGGGAATGAAGGAGAGCCGGCCAGGCCGGCCTTCTGGGAAGAGAGAGATGGAAGTCAGGCTGCAAAAAGTGATCGCCGATTCGGGCCTCTCCTCGCGTCGCAAGGCGGAAACGTTGATCGCCGAAGGGCGGGTGACGGTGAACGGCCAAGTGGTGCGGGAATTGGGCACGAAGATCGATCCGGCGCGCGACCACGTGAAAGTGGATGGGCGGCATCTCAAGCCGGCTCCGCCGCAGGTCTTTATCCTGCTCAACAAGCCCAAAGGCTACGTCTCGTCCCTGAGCGACCCGGAGGGGCGCCCGACGATCACGGATCTCCTCGGCGGGGTGGGGGTCCGCGTGTTTCCCGTCGGCCGCCTGGATTATGACAGCGAAGGATTGATGTTGCTGACCAACCAGGGCGCCTTGGCCCAGACGCTGCTCCATCCGCGCTACCATGTGCCCAAGACCTATCTCATCAAGGTCAAAGGCGTGCTGAACGACGAGCAAATTGCGGACCTGGAGCAAGGGGTGGAGTTGGAAGACGGCCGCACGAAGCCGGCCGTCGTGCGCAAGGTCCGTAAGGCCGAGGAGAATTCCTGGCTGGAAGTCACGATTCATGAGGGGCGGAACCATCAGGTGAAGCGCATGCTGGAGCACGTGGGCCACCCGGTGCTCAAGCTGACCCGCGTCCGCTTCGGACCCTTGACGCTCGGGGATGTATCCCTGGGCCAATACCGGTATTTGACGGATCGTGAGGCCAACGCCTTGCGGGCGGTCGTGACCAGCCGCACCAAGGATGTCGAGGAAGGAGTTGCGCCTGGCTCGCCGAAGGCATCGGTTCGCACAAGGCGGGCTGGGACGAGGGGATGGGCCAAGGCCAAGAAGGGGCATAGGGCATGATGCTGCGTACGCATCATTGCGGGGAACTGACCAAGGCCCACGTGGGGCAGACCGTGACCCTCAACGGCTGGGTCCAGCGCCGCCGCGACCATGGCAACGTCATCTTCATCGACTTGCGCGACCGGCAAGGGCTGACGCAGGTCGTGTTCAATCCGGAAATCAACGCCGCCGCGCATCACGGAGCCCATGCGCTCCGCAGCGAATTCGTCGTGGCCCTGTCGGGGACCGTCGCGCTCCGGCCGGAAGGCTCGGCCAATCCCAATCTGGCGACCGGCGAGATCGAGGTGCTGGTCACCGCCATCGAAGTTTTGAACGAGGCCAAGACCCCGCCGTTCCTGATCGAGGACGAGGGGGAGGTGACCGAAGCCCTGCGCCTGAAGTACCGGTATCTGGATTTGCGCCGCCCGAAGATGCAGAAGCTGCTCAAGTTGCGGCATGAGGTGGTGCAAGCAGCCAGGACGTTCCTGAACGCACAGGGCTTTCTCGACGTCGAAACCCCCATGCTCACCAAGAGCACGCCGGAAGGGGCGCGGGACTATCTGGTGCCCAGCCGCGTGAATCCCGGCCATTTCTTCGCGCTGCCCCAGTCGCCGCAGCTCTTCAAGCAAATCCTCATGGTCAGCGGCGTGGATCGCTATTACCAGGTGGCCCGGTGCTTCCGGGACGAGGACCTGCGCAACGACCGCCAGCCGGAGTTCACGCAGATCGACATCGAGATGTCGTTCGTGGACCGGGAACAGATCATGAGCCTGATGGAGGAGATGATCCGGCTCGTGTTCAAACAGACGGCGGGCGTGGACTTGCCGTCACCCTTTCCCCGGATGAGCCATGCGGACGCGATCGGACGGTACGGGTCGGACAAGCCGGACCTTCGTTTCGGCATGCCGATGCACGATGTCAGCGAGTGCGCGGCCAAGAGCGAATTCAAAGTCTTCAAGGAAGCCGCCACCAAAGGCGGCCTGGTCAAGGCCCTCATCGTCAAGGGCGGGGCCTCGATCCCCAGAAGCCGGATCGACGCCCTGGGAGAAACGGCGAAGAGTTTCGGCGCCAAGGGCCTGGCCTGGGTCAAGATCACCGGAGAAGGCCAGTTGGAATCCGTCATCGCCAAGTTCCTGGACGCCAAGGCGCTGCTGGCGGCGCTGCCCGAGGCGGTCCCGGGAGACCTGCTGCTCTTCGGAGCCGACAAGCCGCACGTGGTGCACGACGTGCTCGGGCGGCTGCGTCTTCTGTTGGGCGAGGAATTGCACCTGATCGACAAGGCCGCCTGGAAGCCTTTGTGGGTGATCGACTTCCCGCTCCTGGAATACGACCAGGAGGCGAAGCGGCACGTGGCCATTCACCATCCGTTCACCGCGCCGCTGGATGAGGACGTGCCGTTGTTCGAAACCGATCCCTTGAAGGTCCGGGCCAAAGCCTACGACATGGTCCTCAACGGGAACGAAATCGGCGGGGGCAGCATCAGAATTCATCGCCGTGAGGTGCAAAGCAAGGTGTTCAGCCTGCTCGGCATCAATAAGGAAGAAGCGGCGGGCAAGTTCGGTTTTCTCCTGGACGCCCTCGAATATGGAGCCCCGCCGCACGGGGGGATCGCGTTTGGCCTCGACCGTCTGATCATGCTCCTGGGCGGGGCCGACTCGATCCGCGACGTGATCGCCTTCCCCAAGACCCAGAAGGCCCAGTGCCCCATGACCGAGGCCCCGTCCCCCGTTTCCCCGGAGCAACTGCGCGAGCTGTCGATCAAGCTGGATCTGGTGGAATGACGACGGGCGGCCGTTGAGGCCGCCGCGATCGCAGAGAATTGAGCCGGTTCTATCCCAGCGGGGCGAGCGAACCCAGGATGTGGTAGCCGCCGTCCACGTAGATCACTTCTCCCGTAATCCCCCGTCCCAACGAGCTGATCAGGAACAGTCCCGTGTCGCCGACCTCGCTCTGCTCCGTGGCATGGCGCAAGGGGGCGACTTCGCGGTGGTGGTCCACCATCTTGCTGATGCCGGACACGCCGCGTGCGGCCAGGGTCTTGATGGGGCCGGCGGAGATCGCGTTGACGCGAATGCCGCGCGGGCCGAGGTCGTTGGCCAGATACCGGACGGTCGCTTCCAACGCCGCCTTGGCCACGCCCATGACGTTGTAGTGGGGCACGACCCGCTCGCTGCCGAGGTAGGTGAGAGTCACGATGGACCCGCCGTCCCGCATCAGCGGCAGCGCGGCCCGGCTCAGGGCGACCAGGGAATAAGCGCTGACGTCCAGCGCGGTGGCGAAGCCCTGGCGCGAGGTGTTGATGAACTCGCCGGACAATTCCTCTCGCGGCGCAAACGCGATGGAGTGGACGAGAAAATCGAGGCGGCCGAGCGTTCCTTCCACATGGGTCATCAAGGCGGCGATCTGGTCGTCATGGCTGGCGTCGCAGGCACAGGCGCTGGCGCCGGGCAGGGTCTTGGCCAGTTCCTCGACATTGTCCTTCAGCCGCTCGTTTTGATAGGTGAAGGCCAGCGTCGCCCCTTCACGGGCCGCCGCTTCGGCGATGGCCCAGGCGATACTATGCTTGTTGGCGACCCCGACGATCAGGCCGGTTTTTCCTTGTAGCAACATGGCTCCGTCATCTCCTCCGTTGCGTCCGGTTGGAACGTGCCCGAAGATAACATGAATCGTCGCGGGTGTGAACCCACTAAATGGAGAAGGGAGGGGTTGGTCCCGATGCCCGCTCGTGCTAGACTGCGCCCGCTTCGTGGCTCGGTCTGCGTACGCCGGATGCAGAGGGGCCGCTGTGTCGGATCCGTGATTGGGGGGTATGCCCATCCAGCTGGACATCCTGGCAGCGGTCGTGGCGACGGCGACCATTCAGTCTCTATTCGGGGTTGGAGTCCTTCTCTTCGGCACGCCCATTCTTCTGGTCTTGGGCTACCCTTTCGTGGCGGCGCTGACCATCCTGCTTCCCATCGCCTGGGCGATCAATCTGCTGCAGATTACCAAACACCATGCGCACATCGATCGGCGGTTCTATGCGAAGCTCCTGACCCTGTCGGTGCCCGGCATCATCGGGTGTTTGGTCATGGTGGCCCGCACGCCGATCAATATCGGCCCCGTCGTCGGACTGTTTTTGATCGTGGTGGCGTTGAAGGATATCTGCAAGCCGGTCGAACAGTGGACCGAATCCCTGGTCCGCTACGAACGGACGTACTTCGTCGCGATGGGGCTCATTCACGGGTTGACGAACCTGGGCGGCTCCCTCCTGACGGCGCTCGTCCACGGCAAGCACTATGAGAAAGACGTCCAGCGGGTGACGATGGCGGTGGCCTACGGCACCTTCGCCTTCTTTCAATTCGTGACCTTGCTCGTGACGTTGGAGCGGTTTCCCGTCCGACTCTCGGAGGCGATCCTCTACGTGCTGGCCGGGGTGGGGACTTATCTGGTGATGGAACAGCTTGTGTATGCCAAGCTCAGCAAAGACCGGTATCGGGCGATCTTTGCGCTGTTCCTGTTCGTCTCCGGGACGGTGCTGATCCTGAAGGCGTGGCTGGCCACGTAGGGGGTGGCGGGAGCGGCGGTCTGTTAGGCGGGAAGGTCATCCTCTTCTTCATCCTCATGCCCGATCCGTAGCTCCTGACCGGCGGCTGCTTGCGCGGCGAAGTCATGGAGCCGGCGGTCCATGAGGCGTGACGGGACGACATGGGCCATGGCCGCGAAGATGTTCTCCAGGCTTCCAGGAAAACGATGAGCCCAGTCTTGCAGCAACGTCTTGACCGCCTTGCGTTTCAGATTTTCCTGTGAGCCGCAGAGGTCGCAGGGGATGATCGGAAAGGCCTTGAGTTCGGCATACCGGGCCAGATCCGCCTCCGGGACATAGGCCAGCGGCCGGATGACGACATGGCCCCGTTCCTTGGCCCTGAAAATGGGCGCCATGCCTTTCAGCTTGCCGCCATAGACCATGTTCAGAAAGAGGGTTTCGAGGATGTCGTCCCGATGGTGCCCCAGCGCGATCTTGTTCGTCCCCAGCTCGGAGGCCACGCGATAGAGCACACCCCGCCGCAGCCGCGAGCAGAGCGAGCAGGTGGTGTGTCCTTCGGGAATCATGCGTTTGACGATGGAATAGGTGTCTCGCGTTTCGATGTGGAAGGGGACGCCGAGCCGCGAGAGGTAGTCGGGGAGCACGTGGGCGGGGAAGCCCGGCTGTTTCTGGTCCAGGTTGACGGCGACGAGGTCGAACCGGACCGGAGCCCGGCGCTGCAGCGCGAGCAACACATCCAGGAGGCCGTAACTGTCTTTCCCGCCGGACAGGCAGACCATGATCCTGTCGCCGTCTTCGATCATGCGGTAGTCGGCGATGGCTTCGCCGACCAACCGGCACAAGCGGGTCTGCAGCTTGGCCGCTTCCGGGGATGGCTTGCCCGGTGGTGTGTCGGACCGTTGCTTCTGTGCCGGCGAGACGTGCATCACGCTGTTCCCGAGTGAACCGCCGCCATTGTACCGTCCGGCCTCCCGACAATCAAAGAAAAGGCCGCGCAACGGATCGGCCGGGGGATTTGGCAAAGCGCGCGGCTGTGGTACCATCACCTGCGCATGCGGAACCACGTGACGTCCATCCTGTTCGTCTGCACGGGCAACGTCTTTCGGAGTTTGGTCGCGGAGCACGCGTTGCGGGCCAGGGCGGGCACGGGGAGCGGCTACCTGGTCGGCTCGGCCGGCATCGAGGCCAGGCCCCAACCGGTGCATCCGTTGGTCCGTGGCCGTTTGCTGGAGAAGGGCGCCGACCCTTCCCGGCACGTGCAGCGGAAACTCACGGAGGACCTGCTGACCGGCGCGCGTCTGGTGGTGGCCATGGGGCGCGACCATCAGGAGTTCATTCGCCGGCACTTTGGCCGGGAGGTGCCGCTGTTCAATCAGATATGTTATGAACGGGATGAGCCGGTGCTCGACGTGGAGGAGGCGATTCCGGATTGGGAGCAGAACCAGGAGGCCGCGAAAGCCTATACCCTCTGGGTCATCGACTATATTTGGGAGGCCATCCCGGCGTTGCTGGCTCGTGTGAATCGCATATAGCCATCATATGAAACTCGACGGGTGACAGTCGTGAGCACGTTTGTTCTCTTGCACAGTGCATGGCATGGGGGCTGGGTCTGGGATCGGGTGACGCCGCTCCTGAAAGAACAGGGCCACACCGTGATTGCCCCGGACTTGCCGGGCCATGGGTCGGACCGGCGGTCCTTCAGCACGATCACCCTCATGACCTATATCAACGACATCCAGCAGGTCCTGGTCTCCTGCAAAGATCCGGTGGTGCTGGTCGGGCACAGCCTCGCCGGAATGGTCATCACCCCGGTCGCGGCGGCCTTGCCTGCGCGGGTGCAATGTCTGGTCTACCTGACCGCCTATGTGCCCAGGAGCGGGCAGTCGTTGCTCGACTTGTCGCGCGGCGACGTGGATGCGCGGGCCGATCTCTTTGTGACGTCGTCCAAGGATGGGTTGAGCCGTCAGATCTCGCCCCAAGGCGTGGCGGAGGTGCTCTACGGCGACTGCGATCCCGGGACGGTCAAATGGGTGCAGCCCAAACTCCGTCCCGATCCGCTGAGGCCCACCGTGGAAGCCGTGACGTACGATGAGGGCGTCTTCGGAGGGCTCACCAAGTTTTATGTCGAATGTACGAGGGACCGCAGCATCTCCCTCACCCGGCAACGGCAGATGCGCAAGCCCTTCTCCTTCCAGGCCGTCTTCACGCTGGAGTCCGACCACTCGCCGATGATCTCGCACTCCGGAGAATTGGCGAACATCCTGATCCTTTGCTCGCAAATCTCGCGGAAGCGTCCGGCGGACGAAGACGCTGCGTCTGTGTAGCGGGCTGCCCGAAGCAGTCGCCGGCGTTGGCTGTGACCGTTCGACCTCTCGACCTGCCTCGATATAGTCCTTCGAGCCGTCCGTCCGACATGCGGGCAGCGTGAGGGCGGAGTCCCTGATGCGCGGGAATCTCCAGCCGTGCGACCATTCGGGATGCGGTGACGCCACGGCTTTGTGCCGGTGGCGTCACCATCGGATGGGTATCGCAGATTAAGCGGTTACTTTGGTCGTCTGTGTCGAGTTCCCGGCCGAGGTGCCGGTGTTTTGCCCGGACTGTGTGGACGACGTGCCGAGTCCCAATGCAGCCATGAGGTCTTGGGAAATGCCTTGGGCCAATTGCTGGATAAAGGACGAAGGTGCGTCCCCGTCGCCGTCAGCATCCGTTGTCTGTCCGGAACCGGTCTGGTTCGACGGGGTGTCCTGGCCTAATGCCGCCAGAAGCTCCCCCGCGATACCCTGCATGGAATTCTGCCCGGACCCAGACGCGCTTCCCTGGCCACCGCCATGGTGATGGTGATGATGGTGTGTGTGCGCCGCTCCGGTTGATGCGGGGCTCGTTCCAGGTGTCGTCACGGGATTCGTCCCTGCCACAGGGGCGGCTCCTGGCGATGGCGGGTTGGTTCCGGTGCACGCCTGTTGACCCGCCCCGTCGCTGGTCTGTCCTTCCCATTGGAGGAGCTGTGCCTGGAGGGAGATCGCGACGGTATCCGTCACGGAATTCGATCCGTTGTCAGGCGTGCCGGCCGGTTGATTCTGGCCATTGGCCGCATTGTTCTGATAGAGCATCTGTATCCATAAAGACGAGTCGGTCTGCGATACGTTCATGCCATACCTCCCTTGCGTCCTACGCTGTGGTGTTGACCGACGGCGGTGGGTTGTCGGCCGTCGTGCCGGTCGGTTGATCCTGCGTCTGTGCCGATTGGAGCTGCCGTTCGAATGCGGCCAAGAGGTCCGGTGGTAACGCCGGTATCACCTGTTGGTCCAAGGAGAGGAGGCTCGATACGCTGTCGTCAGGCGACGAGGAGGCGCCAGATAAGTCGGCCGACAGTGGGTTGGTCGCGCTTGGCGAAGCGGCCTGGAGCATCTGCGCTTCAAGCGAGATCGACACGGAATCGGAAGGGGAGCCTGACCCTGCCCCGTACGGTGCCGAGGCAGGAGGTTGTGCTACGGCGTCCAGCAGGCTCCCAAGGTCGGTGGATGGCGAGGTCTGGTTTTGCGAGTTCTCCGCCGTATCCTGGATGAATTGCTGCAAGGCGTTGGACAGGTCTGAGTTTGAGATATTCATACATCACTCAATCACCCGTGCAAGGTGATCCTCCATGCAACTGCGATCTGTTTGTCAGGGGGCGTGCGTCACGAGGGTGAGTGAGACATGGCCTCCTCGACGAGCGCGACCCCGCGGCTAATGCGACCTTGGGGCACAGAGCAATTCCTGGACCCTGCGATTGGCCCGTCGTTCGTTTGAGGAAGACCTCGTTGTGGAGTGTTGTTACGGCACAGAGTCCGTGAAATGCCTGAGTCTAGGAAGAATGTGCCGGGAACTCGGCAGGATTTTCCGGGTAGGGAGCGGCGAGGGGCGAGCCTATTGGGGCGGCTCCGCGGTGATACAGGATTGCATCGCCTCGGCCAGGCAGGAATTGCCTTGGCCGGCGATTTCGTTGACGGCTGCGGCCAGGTCAGCGGCGGTCACGCGGCCCTCCTCGACGTCGATCAGGACGTGGCCTGGGACCGTGCGGGAATCCACGGCCCTGACGCCCGGCAACTGTTTGAGGGCAGCTTCCATCGCGCTGCGCTGACGATCGCAGCCTGCGCCGGTGACGCTCAAGGCGATCCGGCTGCTTCCCGCCTCGACCGTACCGATCAGCAACAGTACTCCCGCCAGGCTTGCGAGCAGGCTTCGTCCGGCTCGTGGCCGCTGGTGTGTCGGGAGCGGCACGGTCGCTACACCCCGCCGAGCGTAATGGTGAGGGCCAGTTCTTTGTCCCCGCGCAGGACGCGCAAGACGACTTTTTGGCCGGGAGTCGTGCGCTCCATCAGATAGTTCTTCAGTTGCGCCGCGTCGGTGATCTCCATATCGTTGATGGCCAGCAGGAGGTCGCCCTTTTGCACGCCGCCCAACGAGGCCGGTTCGGAGACACCCCCGACGGCGACGCGCCACCGGTTGTCGATTTTGACGACTTTCATCTGGAGGCCCAGCCGAGAAAACCCCGGTTGTTTGTTCTCCAGCAATGCCGTGACGATCTTCTTGGCCAGCCCGCCGGGGACGGCAAAGGCCAACCGGCTGCACCCATGGCCGCCTTGCGCTTCGTCGGTCTTGATGATCGCGTGCATGATGCCGACCAGTTCCCCCTCGGCGTTGAAGAGCCCGCCGCCGGAGTTGCCGCTGCAGACGGGGACGTCGGACTGGATGAGTCTGGTGTCCACGGTTTGCAAAAAGGTGTTGGGATTGCCGATCCGGCCGTAGGCGATCGTGGGGCCCCAGCCCAGGGGATAGCCGACGGTGAAGACCTGCTGGCCCGTCGTGGCGTCCAGCGCGCTGAACGACAGGTCCGCGCCCTCGAGCGAGTCCACCATGTAGGCCAATTTGTACAAGACAAGATCCAAGTAGGGATTGTCGCCCACCAGCTTGGCGGGCAATTCCTCGAGCCGCTGCGTGAGGATCAAAATGGTTGGGGGGACGTTGGCGGTGCTGCCGCTCTGGCGTTCCACCGCATGGCGGGCCGTGAGGATGTAGCCGTTCCGGAGATGGACGCCGGTGCCGCGGAAGGACAACTGGGCATCGTAGCCCGATTGGCGGGCTTCCGGGGTGGCGTTCAGGATGCCGACGGTCGCTTGTTTGGCCCGTTCGACCGCTTGTTTGAGATGGTCGTCGGATGTTTGGGCCGTCGCCGACGAGGGCGATGAGGCGAGCCATGTCGCCATGGTCAGGCCGACGATGAGTAGGTCACGGAGCTGAACAGACATGGAGCTTCCTCGATCTGGTTGTCTGGGTTGATGAGCAAGCCGATGGACGAAAGTATAACCAAGGTCGGCGCGGTTTGCTCGAAGAAAAAGCACAGCCCACGGTCGGTTGAATTTTGGCCGCCATTCGGGTTTGATGCGGGCGACATACAGCGAGGCGTCATGCCCGGAGTCCTTGATATCAAGCGTGCGACGGTCTACCGGGGCGAAACGAGAGTCTTCGAGGAGCTGTCGCTCGACATTGCGGTCGGCGAGCATACGGCTATTCTCGGCCCCAACGGCGCCGGCAAATCCACGTTGCTGAAGCTGCTCTCCAGGGAGCTCTCCCCCGTCCCTCGCGAGGACGGGTACGTCCGGCTGTTCGGCCGGGAGCAATGGGACGTCTGGGATTTGCGCGCGCGGCTCGGGATCGTCTCCCATGATCTTCACCATCGTTATTCGGACGAGGTGCGCGGCACGGACGTCGTGCTGTCCGGTTACTATGCCAGCGTTGGAACATACGACCATCAACGGTTCACGCCGGCGCAGCGGCACCGTGCCGATCACGTCATGGACGAACTGGGCGTGACGTCCCACAAAGACCGGATGTTCGCCGAACTGTCTGCCGGGGAGCAGCGGCGTTTCCTCCTCGGCCGGGCTCTGGTGCACGATCCGGGCGTGCTGATCCTGGACGAGCCGACCGGCGGCCTGGATCTGAACGCGTGTTTCCGGTATCTCGAAATCGTCCGACGCTTGATACGCGATGGGAAGACGATTATTCTGGTGACGCATCACATCCATGAAATTCCGCCCGAGGTGAGCCGCATCGTGCTCTTGAAAGCCGGGCGGATCGTCGGGGATGGAGACAAGCGGACGGTTCTGACCGGGGACAACCTCGCCGATCTGTTCGAGACGCCGGTGACGCTGGTGCGGGCCAATGGTTACTATCAGGCCATGCCGGGCCGGTCGCGCTAAGGACGAATGCGCTGGTTCTCCTGCGCGGCGGGTGGCTGCGCGGTCTGGTTGAGTCTCGGTGGTGCGCTCCTGCTGCCGTACGAGACGCGCGACCTCCGGTCGGCGCAGGATCGGGTCACGCTGGACGCACAAATCGGAGTGTCACGGCGGCGAACGGATGCCCCAGTAGTGCGTGCCTGGAGGGTCCCCGTCGACATGGCAGGGCCGGTCAGGCGCAGTCTGCTGCGGCTGAATCCCCCCGGTTGTATGAGAATCTGAGCCCTTGACGCCGGCCGCCGGCAGTCACGGCGTTGGCTGGATTCTGGTGCGATGAATAGGTGCCGAGGTTTGACCGCGTTGCGAGCCATCCGCGTCCCTTTTTTGAAAAGATCTTTTAGTTCCCACGCCGCATCGGTTACAGTACACTGACACCTTCGAAGCGAACGTGCCGCGACGCCGATAGCATGAAGCGAATTCCGTCGCGCTGGAATCATGCGTGTGCGCGGCATTCCGCTCACGTGGCGGGCGCTCCCTACAATCAGAATCATGCAGTACGACGATCTCATCGCCTCGATCCAACAGCTCGGGAAAGACCCGGCGCGCCTCATTTTTGAGGATGAACTGACCGCGATCCCGAACCGCCGCTTTCTCCTCAACTACTTCGAGCACCAGGTCCGCTGGGATCTGCTCGATGTCGCGCCGATCTCGCTCTTGATGATGGACGTAGACTATTTCAAACGGATCAACGATACCCATGGACACGATGCCGGTGATCAAGCCTTGGTGTATGTCGCCCGGCTGCTCAAGGATGTGTCGGGGGAGCAGAGTATCCCCATCCGATATGCCGGCGATGAGTTCATCGTTCTGACGAGCGGGTTGAAAGATGAGGCGCTGGTGCTGGCGGAAACGCTTGTGGAGCGTATTCATGCCGAACCACTGCGGTTGGCGGGAGGGGTGGAACTGCCGCTGACGCTCAGCATCGGCATCGCAACCGCGCCGGACAATGCGAAAACCGGAAAAGAATTGACCCAGAAAGCCGATACGGCTCTCTACCAGGCCAAGCGGGCAGGACGCGATCGCATCGTGCATGTCTCGGATACGCAGCCGGAGGCCGTCTCCGACAAGGTCGTCCTGCGGCAGTTGGTCGGTGGCGCCATCTGCGCACGACAAGAGGAACTGAACCAGGTCAAGACGGCGATCCAGCAATTCGATCAAGGCGAGGGCCGGTTCATCGTGGTTGAGGGCGCGGCGGGCATGGGCAAGACGATGTTCCTGGAAACCGTACGCCGTCTGTTGCAGGGACGAGAGGAAGGGCCAGGAATCGACGCCTACGTCGTCCGATCGATCGGGTTGCTGCAGGAAGACTATCGGCCGTACTACCTGATGACCAGTATCTTGGTCGCGTTGCTGGGGTATCGAGAGGAC
>JAGWTI010000155.1 GCA_028876065.1 Nitrospirota bacterium | reverse complement strand
CTGTAAGGGCGGGGTTCTTCATTTGCCGAAAGCGGATTGTTCGAGAAAGGAGGGGCCCATGTCTTGGATGATCATGTCGCTCTCCATCCTGTCGGCGGTTCTGGTTCTGGCCCTCCTGGTTGCCGTTGGCCGGCGCAAGTTGCGACCAGTCCGCGTCTCCAGGCAACGGCCGGTCCATCAGACCTTTTCCATGTTCTGAAGTGCGGCGGTCTGGATGCGGGGCGAGAAGTGGGAGGAATCGGTCATGCGTGAATTGTTGTTCGAGCCGATTGCACGCGGCTCATTGGAACTGAAAAACCGGATCGTCATGGCGCCGATGACGAGAAGCAGGGCCAGCGTCACGGGGGTGCCGTCCGACCTGGCCGTGACCTATTACGCGCAGCGGGCGGACGCGGGCCTGATCGTCACGGAAGGCACGCAGCCCAGCGCGAACGGCCAGGGGTATCCGAGGACGCCGGGCATGCACTCGCCCGAACAGATCGCGGCCTGGCGTAAGGTAACCGAGGCGGTCCATGCGCGCGGCGGGCGGATCGTCCTCCAACTCATGCACACGGGGCGCATCGCGCATCGCCTGAACCGGACGGTGGAGGGCCCGCCCGTCGCCCCTTCGGCGGTCCGCGCAGCCGGGCAGATGTACACCGATGTCCTGGGCCTGCAGGACCACAGCATGCCCCGCGCCCTGGCCACGGAAGAAATCCCGTCGGTCATCGACGAGTACCGGCAGGCGACGATCAACGCCCTGCTGGCCGGCTTCGACGGGGTCGAGCTGCACGGGGCGAACGGCTACCTGCCGATGCAATTCCTGGCCTCCAACAGCAACCGACGGACGGACCGCTACGGCGGCACCATCCAGAACCGGGCGCGCTTCGTCATCGAGACGTTGGAAGCCATGGCGGACGGGGCCGGGTCGGCGAGCCGGATCGGCCTGCGCGTCAGCCCGGGCAATACCTTCAACGACATTCAGGAGAGCGATCCGCTCGATCTGTATCCCTACCTGGCCAAGACCATCAACCCCCTGGGGCTGGCCTATTTGCACGTGCAGCGATCGGGGAAGCTCCCGCAGCAGGCGCAGACGTTCGATCCGGTCGCCCTCATGCGGACGCATTTCACGGGGCCCATCATCGCCACCGGCGGCTTCGACCGCGACAGCGCGAACGAGCTGCTGCGCCGGGGCGAGGCGGACCTGATCGGCTTCGCCAGGCCGTTCGTCGCCAATCCCGATCTGGTGCGTCGGTTCCGGAGCGGCGCGCCCCTGGCGCAACCGGACCCGGCCACGTTTTATACCCCGGGTCCGAAGGGCTATATCGATTACCCGCGGCTCGAAGCCGCGTGACAGGGCTTGTCCGATGAAAGGGCATTCTTGATGCTGAAGATCACGGTTCGCGAGGAGACAGCGGGGGCGACGATCGAGGTGGAGGGTCGGCTGGCCGGGGCCTGGGTGGGCGAACTGGACCGGGCCTGGCGCGCCTTGCCCGCTTCCCCGCAGGGGGCGCCGACGGTGGACCTGTCCGGGGTCACCTTCATCGACGGGGCGGGCAAGGCACTCCTGACCCGTTTGTGGAAGGAGGGCGCGCAGTTGCGTGCCGCCGGCTGTCTGACCCGGTGTATCGTGGAGGAGATCACGACGGGCGCCACGAGCGATGCGTGCCATGACCCGGGGAAGGATCGTCCATGACTACCGAAATATATTTCATCGGTCGAGTGACGCGGGCTGCGGCCGTCCTGCTCGTCTCGGCGGCGATGGCCGGCCTGGTCGGTTGCAAGCAGGAGGCGGCCTCCACGCCGGCGCGGCCCCTCCCGGAAGTCGAGGTGCTGACGGTCACGGCCCAGACCGTGCCCGATGAACCGGAACTGATCGGGCAGGCCGAGTCGTCCCGTCCGGTCGAGATCCGGTCGCAGGTGACGGGGATCATCAAGGAGCGCTACTTCACCGAAGGCCGGGACGTCAAACGAGGGGACCGGCTCTATCAAATCGATCCCGTGCCGTTCCAGGCGGCGGTGGCCAGCGCCAAGGGCAAGGTCGCCCAGGCGGCGGCGCGCGTCGTCCAGGCGAGGCAGAACCTGGCCCGCGTCAAGCCTCTGTTGGAGGAGCAGGCCGTCAGCCAGAAGGACGTGGACGACGCGGTGGCGGAAGACCTCTCGTCGAAGGCGTCGCTGGAATCCGCCAAGGCGGAACTGATCAAGGCGGAGTTCGACATGAGCAACACGCTCATCACCGCCCCCATCGACGGGTTGATCGAGCGGACCAAGGTCTACGAGGGCCGGCTCGTCTCCGCCCAGACCGATCTGCTCACGGTCATCCACCAGATGGATCCCATGTACGTCATCGTCAGCGCCCCGGAGAATTTCCTGCTCAAGCGGCGCCGGGAGCGGGCGTCGAAAAGAGTCCAGGGCGCGGAGGTCTACGATCTGCGCGGCGTCATCACCTTTACGGACGGCAGCACCTACCCGTACGAGGGGGATTTGGATTTGCTCGACGTGGGGCTGCGCACCACGACCGGCACGATGGACGTGCGGGTCGTGTTTCCCAACCCGGACCGGGCCCTGCTGCCGGGTCAGTTCGTGACGGTCCGCTTCCTCGGCGCGGTGCGGACGGGCGCGATCCTGGTGCCGCAGCGGGCGGTGCAGCAGGGGGCGAAGGGGCCGGTCGTCTATGTCGTGGGCGAGGGCGACAAGGTGGAGGTGCGCGATATTTTGGCCGCCGCCTGGCACGGCAACCAATGGCTCGTGGAGGAGGGGTTGAAGGCCGGAGAGCGGATCGTGGTGGAAGGCATGTACCGCGTCGCTCCCGGCGCGCCGGTCAAGCCGGTTCCCTATCAGGGTCCGGCCGCCTCCTCCGGCACCCAGGCGCCCCAGGCGAAGGGCGACGCGAAGCCCGCGGCGAAGCCGGAGCCGGGTCCGAAGCCGGAGGCCGGCAAGTGAGCGCCGGATTTTTCATCGACCGGCCGATCTTCGCGGCGGTCCTCTCCATCGTCATCGTCCTGGTGGGGCTGGTGTCCCTCCACTCCCTGCCCATCGCCCAGTTTCCGGAGATCACCCCGCCGGTGGTGCAGATCGACGCCGACTATCCGGG
>JAGWTI010000078.1 GCA_028876065.1 Nitrospirota bacterium | reverse complement strand
GACCGGGTCGGTCCGGCGGCGACAGAATTGGGCTGGACGTCGAAGTCCGGCGAAAACGACCTGACCAAACAACTGCGCGCCGACCTCTTGCGCGCGCTCGGCACCCTCGGCAACGATTCGACCGTGCAGATCAAAGCCACGGAGCTTTACCCAGCCTCGCTCGCGCAGCCGACGGCGGTGGACCAAAATCTGCTGCCCAGCCTCATCGCCATCCTGGCTCATGTCGGCGACGCGGCCCGCTACGAAGACTTTCTCTCGCGCTTTCATAAAGCAGCCACGCCGCAAGAAGAGCGGCGCTACCTCTACGCGCTGGCCGCGTTCAAGCCGGTGGCGTTGCTGGAGCAGACCCTGGCCCGTGCGATCAGCGGCGAAATTCGTGCGCAGGACGCGCCGTTCATCATCCGCTTGGTGTTGACGAACGTCTACGGCCGTGGGGCAGCGTGGAACTTTGTAAAAACCAATTGGGATACGATGGACAAGCGCTTCCCCAAGCAAGGGCTGCGCCGGATGCTGGAAGGGATCGTGGGACTGGCGACGCCTGAACTGGAGCAGGACGTCCACCGCTTCATCGCCGACCGGAAGATCGACCTGGGCGGAAAGACGCTGGAACAGTACCTCGAACAACTGCGGATCGCGGTGACACTCCGTGAGCGCGAGGGAGTCACGCTTAGCAAATATCTCTTGTCGAGCTGAGTTGGTTAGCCGGATAATTACGGCTATGAGTTATAGCAAGACAATTGTGTGCCTCGCCAAATCCATCAAACATGGAGGATACTGCATTGCCGGGAAAGAGTTAAAACACGATCGCTTTGCCGAATGGGTTCGTGCCGTGAGCAATCGCGAGGACGAGGAGATTTCATCCTATGAGTGCACGTGCACGGATGGACATGAGGCTAGCCTCCTAGACATACTCAGTATTGTCATGCTTGAACCGCGGCCGCAAGCGTACCAAACAGAGAACCACCTGATTGATCCGGAGCGGCGCTGGCACAAGAAGGGCAGAATTGATGCAACTACCCTCGAAGCACTCATCGATACTATTGACGGGACGCTATGGGCAAACGGACACCACAGTACTTATGGTATCAATGATCGCGTGCCGGAGAGTGTCGCGAGCGGGTTCTCCCATTCGTTGGCAGTGATTAGACCAACGCACCTCGACATCTGCGTTGAGACGGAAGGAGCAGAATTTGGAAACCCACGCAGAAGAACCCGTGCGGCCTTCCAACTGAATAACTTCCAGTACAAGCTCGTGGTAACGGATCCTGTAACAAGAAATAAGTACTGGTCTCAACCGGGCCAACATCGCCTAAGTGAGCAAGCCCTAGTCTGTGTTAGTTTGGGCGAGGCACATGATGGGTACGCATACAAGTTAGTCGCCGCCGTGATAACACCGGACACCGTTCAAGCAATCTAATGGACAAGGCTATCTATACAATAGGCCACTCCACTCATTCTCTTGTGCGATTCGTTGCCTTGCTTAAGAAGCACGCCATTGAGACTGTATGTGACGTGCGTTCACATCCCTATAGTAGGATCAACCCACAGTTCAATCGCGAGACATTACAGCACGCGTTGAAAGTACACGGCATCATCTACGTGTTTCTCGGCAAGGAACTTGGAGCACGAAGCGGAGACCCAGCAGCATACGTGAATGGCAAAGTGTCGTATGATCACCTTGCCAAGACAGGGCTCTTTAAGAATGGCCTTGAGCGAATACGAGCGGAAACCGAGCACCACCGTATCGCCCTCATGTGTGCGGAGAAAGAGCCCCTGACATGCCATCGCACAATTCTAATCAGTCGGCATCTGCATCAGAGCGGATCACGAGTAATGCACATTTTGGAGAGTGGGGGTCTAGAAGGCCATGAGGAGTCGTTGACGCGGCTTCTCCGCCTTCTTCGTCTTCCAGAAACTGATATATTCAAATCACAGGAAGAGATCATCGCGGAAGCCTATCAGATACAGGGGGCACAGATCGCCTACGAATTCCAGAGAGTTGAAGATCAAGCGCTGAAAGCGAAAAAAAACTGACCGACATGAAGCTCTATACCATTGGATTTACCAAAAAATCTGCAGAGGAGTTTTTCAACAACCTGCGTAAAGCCGGGGCGAAACGTATTATAGACGTTAGGCTTAACAATGTCTCACAGCTCGCAGGCTTCACGAAAAAAGATGATCTCCGTTATTTTGCCAAGGCAATCTGTGGGATAGATTACGTGCATCTCCCTGAACTTGCACCAACCCAGACACTTCTTGATGAATACAAGAAAAAAGGTGGCGATTGGTCCGTATACGAAAAAGGCTTCCTTGAGCTGATGACCAAGCGGCATATTGAAGAGACCATCCCGAGGGAAATATTTAACGAGAGCTGCCTACTTTGTAGCGAGCATAAACCCCACCACTGCCATCGGCGCTTAGTGGCTGAGTATTTGAGGGACAAGTGGGGAGACATCGAGATTAATCACCTCGAATAGCCCCCTCAACCACACTTTTCAGAGCGACCGGCTTGCCTTCTACTGCGCGCATCGAGCGAGCACCGTCTGATCGTGCATGTCCTGAAGCGCAGGAGGCTGCTGTCTCCTCTGCTCTTCCCTTCTAAGGCTGCTCAAAAAGGTCGTCAGCGAGGCCGCAGCGAGGAACTTTGGTTCTCGGTCATCAGTGTTCAGTCGTCAGTTCCGGAAACTGAGAACTGAATACTGATAACTGACAACTCTTGAGGAGCGACGCGAGAACGAAGCTGGCGGCCTTTTTCAGCAGCCTTACTCGTGGCGCAGGACGGTGAGCGGCCGCTGGCCCAGAAGCCGGAACGTGCTCAAGAAGCCGACGGCCAACGTCAGCAGGAGGGTCAGGACAAAGCCGGCCAGGAGAATGTCCGGCTGAAGATGCCAGGGCAGGTCGAAAATGAAATAGAGCAGAGCCCAGGAGAGCCCGATGGAGAGGAGCAAGCCGATGGCCCCGGCCACGGAACCGAGCAGGACATATTCGAGCGCAAACGCCTGCGCGATGAGCCCGCGGGTCGCTCCCAAGGCTTTCAGGATCACCGACTCATACAGCCGCCGGTAGCGCGTCGCCGCCAGAGCGGCGCCCATCACAATTCCCCCGGTCAGCACGCAGAACAGCGCCACCGCCCGCATCGCCACCGCCAGCCGTTCGAGGATGCGCGCCAGACTGTCCAGCACATCGCCGATGTTGATGGCCGTCACGTTCGGGAAAGCCGACACGACCGCCTGCTGGAGCGGGACTTCCTCCTGCGGCGGGACTTTGATCGTGGCCACGTAGGTCATCGGCGCCGCATCCAAGGAACCGGGCGAGAGAATCATGTAGAAGTTCGTCGAGAAGTTGCCCCATTCGACCCGTCGGATGCTGCTGACGGTGGCCTCCACCGTCACGCCCTGAATGTCGAGCGTCACCGTGCTGCCGAGGTCCACCCCCAAGTGCTTCGCCGCATCCTCTTCCATCGAGACCAACGGTTTGGCCGGACGTTCGCCGAGTTGCCACCAGGTGCCTTTGATCAACCGGTTGTCCTTCGGCAACGCTTCTCCTTGCGTCAGCACATATTCCCGCGTGAAGTACCAGGTCTTCCGCGCCTGTTTTTCTTTTTCGCGCCGGGCCTCCTCCGAGTCGGCGGGCAGCCGTTGCTCCATCGCCTCTTCGGTTTCAACCAACTGGCCGTTCACGGCATAGAGCCGGGAACGGACGAGCGGCGTCGCCTCGACGTTCGCCTCCGGCATCCGCTCTTGCATCAATGCCAGGAACGAGGCTCTCTGGTCCGGCTGGATATCGATAAAAAAGAAGGAGGGCGACTCCTTGGGCCGTTGCTCGCCCACTTGGTCCACCAACGCCCGCTCCAGCAGCGAGACGGTGACGATGACCATGACGCCGATCCCGATCGAGACCATGACCCCGGCCGCTTGATTGCCCGGCCGGTGCAAATTGCCGACGGCGTAGCGAAGCGTCAACGACTGCACCCGGGACACCGACCGGAGGCTGCGCACCAGGAGGAAGGCGGCCAGCCGCAGGAAACAGACGGCGGCGACCAGGGCGCCGATGAACAGCAGCCCCACGTTCCGATTGCCGGCCTGCCAGACGGAGAGCCCGGCGAGACAGAGCAGAATCCCCGCCGCCATCGCGAGACGCAAGGGATCGAGCCGGCTGCGCCAGGCAGCGGACCGCCACAAGGTCAGCAAGTCGCGCCTCGCCTGGCCGGGCACAGGCGCTCCGACCGGCTGTGTCACGTCGCGGCGAAAGATCAGGGCCGGACGGATGTCGCGGATGCCCAGCAGCGGCCAGAGCGCGAAGAGCAGCGTGGTCAAGAGCCCCATGGCCAGACCTTTGACCAGGGCCGGGACCGACGCGCCGGACAGGCCGGCCGGCACCGCCATCTCGTCGATGGACAAAAAATTGGACAGGAGGGCGGGCAAGGCGCTTTGCGCCGCGACGCCCATGGCCAGACCGGCCAGGCTCCCGACCAGGCTGAGCAGGAACGCCTGCGTCAGATAGGTGTGCAGGATGGTCCCCGACTCGGCGCCGACCGTCTTCAAAATGGCGATCGTCTGAAGCTTCTCGCGCAAGAAAGCCTGCATCGTGCTGGCGACGCCGATTCCTCCCACAAAGAGCGCGGTCAAACCGACCAGTCCCAAGTACCGGGTCAGTTGATCGAGAAACCCGCGGAGTTGCGGCTGCGCGTCTTGAAAGGGGATGACGCGGGCCGACTCCGAGGCCAACCGCCCGCGCAGTTCGTGCAGCAGCGGCGCAGCCGGCACCGAAGCGGGCAGGCGCAGCAGATACCGTTCACGGACACGGCTGCCCGGCTTGATGAGATCGGTCGCCGCCAACCCTTCGCGCGAGATGAACACCCTCGGCCCCAGGCTGAACGCCCCGGCTGTCCGATCCGGCTCCTTGCGCACGAGCCCGGTGATCGTAAACGTGCCCTCCCCGACCTTGAGTTGGTCGCCGACTTTCAGCCCCATGCGGATCAGCAGGCTGTCCTGAACGACCATCCCATGGCAGGGAGCCGGAACAGGCGGCTGGGGCGCAGCGACCTCCGCCGACTTCTTGCGTAGCCGCTTTTTCCTGGCCTGCGCGGGTTGCGGGGCCGGAGGCGGGGCGATGGGCTGGACAGTGGGACAGACGCCGGCCGGCGGGTGCAGCAATTCTTGGAGGGGCCGGTCCGGCTCCACCTTCAGCGTCCCATAGAAGGGATAGCCAGCCCCGACGGCTTTGAGTTCGACGATCTGCGACACTTGCGTGACCACGCGCATCCCCGGAACGACGGGTAGCGGGGCATGGGGCACGGACGCCATGCCCACCAGCTCGCTGACATGGGTCGTCTCGATCCCGCGCAGGCTCAGCGACTGCAGCAGATCCTCGCCGGCCTGACTCATCTGCCGTGAGACCCTCACTTCGAGATCGCCCGCCATCAAGGCGCGGGCTTCCTTGGACACGGCCCGCTCGACGTTCACGCCGAACAGAGCCACGCCGACCAGGGCCGCGACGCCCACGGCGATGCAGGCGAAGAAGTAGAGAAAGTGGCGCCAGGCCGCCCGCGTCTCCCGCCAGGCCATGCGCAGGGGAAATGGAATCATAGACCGTTTCGTTCCGTAACGATCGCTCTAACCTTGTTCGAAGAGCCGACGGACCACTTCGTCCCGGCTCAGTTCAAAATGTGCGGCGATGTCTGCCAGGATGCTGGAAAGGGTGCCGATCCGAAGAGGATCATGATCGGGGATCGTCAGGTGATGCTCGCCGTGCTCGGAGGTGGTGAGGCGGAGATGGCTACCGGTCTGTCGGGTGATGCGATATCCGAACTGTTTCAGCGCTTGCGCAAGGTCGGCCCCCGAAAGGTCGCGGGGCAGCCTCATACGGCGATCACCTCTTCGCGCACGTGATGGAGTCTGACGACTTTGGGATGCTGGCCTTCCTCGAAATGGCAGCGCACCGCATCCCGAATCTTGGCGTGCAGGTCGTTGAGCGTATCGGCTTCCGTAAAGATGGATTCACCGAGCGCCCGCGCCGTGAACCCGCCTTCCGGCGCCTCTTCGACGACGAAGATCAACTCGTTCATAGATCCCTCCACGGTACGCCCATGCTATCACAGTCCTCATCGATCGCGAATATCATCTTCTTACGCCAAGCGGCCCGCGTCTCCCGCCAGGCCATGCGCAGGGGAAAGGCGATCACCCTTGCGCTCCGGAAGACGGCGAGAAGAGATGTGCGCAACTGTCCGATTCGATGCGTCCGTCGCGGAGGGCGACGATCCGTTCGGCGTGGGAGGCGAGGGTCTGGTCATGGGTGACGAGGATGAGCGTGCTGCCCTGATCGCGGTTGAGCGCCAATAACAGATCGATCACCTGGCGGCCCGTGGTGCTGTCCAAATTGCCGGTCGGTTCGTCCGCCAGCAGGATGGGCGGGCGGCAGGCAAAGGCGCGGGCCACGGCCACCCGCTGCTGCTCGCCGCCCGAGAGCTGCACCGGATAATGGTCCTGCCGATCCCGCAAACCCACGGCGGCCAACAACTCGGCCGCGCGCCCGTCGGCCTGCGGACTGCCGGCCAGCTCCAGCGGGACCGCCACGTTTTCCCGCGCGGTCAAGGTGGGGATCAAATGAAAGGACTGGAAGATGTAGCCGATCTTCTGCCGCCGATACCGGGCCATCTCGCTTTCGGCCAACGCCGTAATGTCGACGCCGTCCAGGACGATGGCGCCGGAGGTGGGCTTATCCAGGCCGGCGATCAATCCCAGCAGCGTGGACTTGCCGCTGCCGGACGGCCCGACGATGGCGACCATCTGCTTGTCGGGAATCTCCAGCGAAATGTTGTTGAGGATGGTGACCGGGTGCCCGCCGGCGCTGAGACACATAAACAGATGTTTGATCGCGATCATGCCCGCTCCTCGATTCGAGGATGCACCAGCGGCCTAAACGCATTATTATACCCCATGCGGTTTTTCACAACGTTCTTCTTGCAACCGGACGTACGTCCGGTGCGGCATGCGGTCATCACGCTGGTGGTGAGCGTGGCTTGGACGTTCCTTCTCGGCTGCGAACAGGCGCCCGACTCTCGTACGGCCCCGGGTCTCGCCAGCGCCCCCAGCGAAGGGATCGGCCAACGGCTCGGCACCGATGTCACCGGCCAGCCGGGACGAAGCCGCGCCATCCCACGCGCCGAGCGGCCGAAGATCGTCGCCTTCGGCGACAGTTTGACGGCCGGGTTCGGGGTGTCGGTCGAAGATGCCTATCCGGCTCAACTCCAGCGGAGACTCGATCAAGCCGGTTATCGTTATGAGGTGATCAATGCAGGGGTCAGCGGGGACACGACGGCGGGCGGGGTCCGGCGGATCGATTGGATACTGAAAAGCCGGCCGCGCATCGTCATCGTGGAGCTCGGCGCGAACGACGGACTGCGCGGCCTCAACCTCGAGGACACGAGCGCCAACCTCGATCAGATGCTCCGCCGGTTCCAGGAAGCGGGCGTGACGGTGGTCCTGGCCGGCATGAAACTCCCGCCCAACTATGGCGCCGAATATGCGGGGCGGTTTACAGCGCTCTATGGAGGCTTGGCGAAAAAATATCGCGCGACTTACCTGCCGTTCTTCCTGGAAGGGGTGGCCGCTCACCCTTCACTCAATCAAGCCGACGGTATTCATCCGACGGGAGAAGGGTACCGTCTGGTGGTGGATCATCTGATGCGGGCCTTGGAGCCGTTGCTGGAGAAACCGGCGCCAGCCGGTTCGTAGCGGAGCAGAGTGGACAGGACAGAGCAGCGCATGGCCGGACAGAAGCCCAACCATGCGCCAACTGTGTGGGATCGAAAGAAGCCTGAACGAATCAGGACTTCTTCAAGAAGGTATCGTAGACGCCGTAGGCGAGGATCAAGCCGATGATCGTGTAATAGAGGCCCGTGACGCCGCTATAATCGGGCGGATGGTCGCCGGACGGCGCATTGGCCATCGCCAGGGACGCACTCAACAGCACCGACCCGCACGCACTCAGCACGCCTGCCACTCTTCTGTTCATGGGAGCCCCTCCTGTGTGACCGGCCCCTCCCCAAGTCGGGAGGCGGCAAACGGGGCAAATTCTACAGAATTGTCCCGGGCAGACGCAAGAGGGAGGTGCCGGGGCGGAGTCACCCAGGAAAATCGCCCCCTCTTATGCGGCAAAAATGTAGTCGACCAGCCGCTCTTGATCCTGGTTCCCGATGGCGGTGAACTGCATGCTGACGGACACATCCGCTTGTGACTGCTCCTCAACCCGCACCACCTTCGCCTGCGCCGGGACGACCCGGTCGGGCAACCCGATCCGGAGTGACACGGTTTCACCGACCGCCATGGAACGATCCGCGACAAACCGCATCCCGCTTCCCGAAATATTCACGGGCATCGGACGGAGCTTGGTCTGGATATGGTCGGTCTCCCGCCAATAGGCCATCGGCAGGGCCAAGTTGACTCGGAAGTGATCGCGCCGATCTACATCAACCTTATAGGTAGCCATAGTCTCCCCCCGTTGACACTGGCTATTCTGCCAATCTCTCGCCCTCCTGCTCCCATTGCTGGAAGGCCAAGACAAGAGGCCCTTCAGTTCTTGTATCGTCCGATTTCATCGAAACTTTACCTATCCGACATCGGTAGTCGGACCTGCCGGACGTGAAGGCCCGTTGCCGAAACCGCATCGCACGCGGGTTTGAACAGGCTCGGCGCAAGGCAAGCCCGGAACCAAGTGGAATTCTTGTGGAAATCTGCCCATCCCCTGCGTACAATCGCCGCGCTGCCGAGCTGAGAGGACCATCGTCATGTCTCAATGGATCGCGATCTGGTTTCAATGGGTGCATGATTGGGGCTATCCGGGCATCGTGTTCCTGATGGCCCTGGAGAGCTCGATCTTCCCCATTCCCAGCGAGGTGGTCATTCCGCCGGCCGCTTATTGGGCTGCGCAAGGCCGCTACAGTTTCGCCGGCGTCGTGCTCGCCGGGACTCTGGGGAGTTATCTCGGCGCCGCCATCACTTATTGGACAGCCCGCTGGCTGGGGCGGCCGCTGCTGGTGCGCTACGGGAAATATGTGTTCTGTCCCGAAGATAAGCTGCTTCGCGCGGAGCGTTGGCTCGCCCGGTATGAAGCCGGGGGCGTCTTCTTTGCCCGGCTCGTGCCGGTCGTTCGACACCTGATCGGTATTCCGGCCGGCTTGGTCCGTATGCCGTTCGGCCTGTACAGTGCGATGACGATTGTCGGCGCGGGGCTCTGGTGTTGGGTCCTGGCTTGGTTCGGCGGCGACCTGCTGGGCAGCCAGCCGGACTTGGTGCAGAATCCCTCGCAGCTGGTCGGGGTGCTCCAGCAAAAGTCCCGGCTGGTCGGCGGCTTCGCGCTCCTGCTGTGCGTCCTCTATGTCCTGGTCATGCGTCTGACCGCCAAGCCCGCCGCCACGGGCTCGTGACCGGGCCCCGTCACTCCAGCCGCAAACTCCGCCAGAGATACCAGGAGGCCACCGTCTCGTAGGGATGCCAGGGACGGCCGATCCTCCGGATCGTGCGTGCCGCCGGCACCGTCTTGAAACCGTACCAGCGCTGAATCGCCTTTCTGATCCCCAAATCGTCCACGGGCAGCACGTCCGACCGGTTCAAGGAAAAGATCAAAAACATCTCCGCGGTCCAGCGTCCGATGCCGTGGACCGACACGAGCGCGTCAATGATCGTGTCGTTCGATTGGCGCACCAAACGGCCGGGCCGCACGCGCCCGTCTTGAAAGCCTGCCGCCAGATCCTTGAGATAGCCGGCTTTCTGACGGGAAAGCCCGATCGCCCGGAGGCGCGGAAGCGGCGTCTTCGCCACGGCCGCAGGCGTCGGCCGTTGTTGCGGATAGAGCGCGACGAATCGCGCGAAGATGACTTCGGCCACGCGGGTGGATAGTTGCTGGGAGATGATGGAGTCGCACAGCGTCGCAAAGTAGGCGCGGCGCGGCCGGAGCGTGCAGGGGCCGACGCGGGCGATGATCCGGCCGAGGCGCCGGTCGGCCCGGCTCAGATGCGACACGGCCGCCCGGTGCCGATCGGCACGGCCGCGCCGCCGGTCCGGTCGGGGGCTCAGCAGCGCCACGGCCTATCCGCCTGATCGGGTTCGAAAGGGGAGAGGGTTACAGGCGGGAATGCGTGCCGTCGCAGAACGGCGGCTTCTTGGTGTGCTTGCATCCGCAGAAGGCGACCCGCTTCTTTTCGGTGAATTCCACTTCCATCGGCGTGAACGACGTGCCCGTATGAGAACCGTCGCAAAAGGGTTGGTTCTTCGAACGGCCGCACCGGCACCAATAGACCTTGCCCGGGCCAACTTCCATGACATACGGAGTCCGTTGCGCAATCACCACTTCATCGGCCATGTTCTTCTCCTTAACAATGCACGTGAGGTGCAAACGGACGCATTGTACTCGATAGTTGAAAGAGAAGGGAACGGCAAAATTACCGGCAGCGCTCGGGCGCGCCGCGCGCCCCCAGAGGCGTGAGCCACAGATAATCCGCCACGTTTTCCTGCATGAGGCGACGCAGCTCGTCCGCCCGGCCCGGCTCGAAGGACGTCAGATAGATCGTCGCTTGCTTGACCGACCCCTCGCGCCGCCGGAGGACTCGGTTGGGCACCGGCAGGCGATACTGGACATGCCCGCCGCCTGTGTAGCTGACGATCGGGCCGACCCTGTGTTGAGGCTCTGGAGCAGACCCGTCCTGCATGCGACGCAGGGCATCGGCGATGGTCTTGGCCATCCCTTCGTCGCGAAACATGGAGGCTTCATACATCCGTCGATAGGCTTCGTCCGTCAGCCCTCCATGACATTGCCGCAGGGGGGTCACGATCATGTCGTGATAGGCCGCATCATCCACGAAGACTTCGTCGTTCATCCTCCAACGAGCCATGTCCGGGTCGGTCAAGGCTTGCGCCAGCCCCCGCTTGGCGACGAGACGGACAAGGGACTTGGGCGGGTTGAGCGCCAACAGCGGCAGGTGCTGCGCGCGGGCAAAAGCCGGGAGCGGCTCGTAGTCGTCAAACGCGCCGCCCCAATTCGCCTCCCAGTGGACCTCGCGCAGAAACGGTTCTCGCGCCCAGTCCTTGTCGGCCAGGTAGCGGTCCAGCGCCGCTTGGCCGTCCCACCCGAACATCTCCATCGCCAGGGCCGGCTGCCGCCCTTGGGCCACCAACGTGTTGAGAATTCTGAGTGCGGCTTCGATGTGCCGGGCATTGTGGTGCTCTTCCCCGATATAGATGACCTCGAGGGGGCCGAGTGCCGCGGCCCATTCGTCGAAAGGAAGCAAGCGGCCGGTCTTAACCTCCCAGACTTGCCACTCCTGGAACGCCGGAGCGGGACGCGTTTCGGCGGGAAGATCGCCGGCAGCAAGCAGAGCCGGAGGGATGAGCGCAGCCACCAGAGCGACCGCTGCCAGGAACGTCCATCGCATAGCAGGCTGCTTACCACAGCAGCCCGGCAACGGCAAGCCCGCCTTGACTGGCTCATGAGGCAAGACTATGCTGCCTGCCGACGCGCCCCAGGCTACCACCGAGAACATTCCCTGCCGGATGGCACCTGATCAGCCACTCGACGCCCTGCTTGCCGACTTCAAAGCCAGACTGGCCCGGTGCCGGGCGGACCAGCCGGAAGCCTGGGAGGCCTCCAGCCGTTTCATCGGACGGGCCTGCCTGCGTACGACGATGTCCCGGCTGATCTCAGCCATCCAGGCTTCCTCCTTCCCGCCGTCCTTGCGCAACGCATTGATCGCGGGCCTGCGCGGCGGATCGGCCGAACGGATTCAAGACCTTGCGGCGGATGAACTGAAGCACCTCACCGGCCTGCCCGCCACCAAAGCCGTGCGCGCCCTCTGTGTCTTGTTCGGCATTGTCGTTACAACGTCGGCGATTGTGCCGGGGCCTTCGATGACCGCGCAGGAAGTGGAGGCCTTCATCCGCGCCAACCGCAATCCTTACGATCTGCTGCTCCAGGCCAAGGCGCCGTCGCTGCTGGATCTGGGAGCCGGAGATCTGACCTTCGCCGAGGAAGTCGCGACCCGCTATCTCCCACCGCTTCAGTCGCAGGGCAAGCCGCTGGTGCTGCATTGCGTGGACCGGGTTGATCCGACGTCGAAACTGGCCGGTCCGCTACAGGCCGATCCGGAACGGCTGGCTCGGCTGCGCGGCCATACGCCGGGCACGCTCGACTTTCGGTACTGGGGCAATCAGGACTGCTTCGATCTGAGTCAACTCAGAAAGCTCCTGCCCCGCTACACGGTCGTCACGTGCAATGCCCCGCCGACCCCCACCGTCGCGTTCGAACCGACCCGGCTGGCTCCGGCCGTGATCACGCACCGCTTGCGGGCCACGAAGGGCGACTTCCGCCGCGTCCGCGTGGACGGCGAAGAGGCGCTCGAAGTGCTCCATCAGGGCCGGTCGTTGCTGTTCCCACCCTGGAAGTTCGACATCAAGGGCCCGCTGGCCTTGTTGGACCTCATGGCCGGCAAGGGCCAACTCTGTGTCCTGGGAGCGGTGGACCATGAAGTGTTTTGGGAAATCCTGGCGCAACTTCCGGCGGATGCCCGGTATCGGCCGGCAGACGTGATCTTCACGCAGGCCACCGTGCCGGACGTATTCGGCTCCATCTACGAGCGGCTTTCGGCCTTGCCGGTCGGCCAATCCCTGGACTTCTCCCACCTCACCGATCTACGGCAGGACTTCCCCCGTCGAGGGAGTCAGGGCGGCGGATCGCCAGGCTCCTACCGCTTCCGACATGTCGAGATCCGTCGAGGCGCGACCTTCGAAGGGCTGCCGGCCGGTCGGACCGCCCGACTCTTCAAGGACATGAAGGACGAAGCGCCGCCCTGGATGCTGCTCCTGGTGCCGGAGCTCGGCAGCGCCTGACACGCGGGAATCGGCGCAAAAATTGACGGCCTGGGAGGCCTCTGTTAGACTTTTCATCGTCCCCTCCCGCCGTATATTCAGCAAGGCCTATGGACACAAGCAAGACCGTCCGTTCGCTCCAGGCCAATATCGAACGCGTCATCAGAGGCAAACCGCTGGTGGTGGAACGGGCGGTGACCTGCCTGCTGGCCCAAGGCCACTTGCTGATCGAGGACGTGCCGGGCGTCGGCAAGACCACGTTGGCCCACAGTCTGGCCCGTTCGCTGGACTGCTCGTTCAAGCGCATCCAGTTCACCAGCGATTTGCTGCCCTCGGATATCCTGGGCGTGTCCATCTTCCACCAACCGTCGCAACGGTTCGAGTTCAAACCCGGGCCGATCTTCGCCCATATCGTGCTGGCGGACGAGATCAACCGGACAACGCCCAAAACCCAAAGCAGCCTGCTGGAAGCCATGAACGACGGACAAGTCACCGTGGACGGCCAGACCCATCCACTGCCCCGGCCTTTCATGGTCATCGCCACCCAAAACCCGATGGAACACCACGGCACCTTTCCCCTGCCCGAATCGCAACTGGACCGATTCCTGATGCGGATTCAAATCGGCTATCCGGACGCAGCGGAGGAAAAAAAGATCCTGGACCGGCAACCGACCGGCCACCCCGCCGAGGAATTGCCCCCCGTGCTGTCCGCAGACGACGTATTGGAGCTGCAACAACGGGTGGAGAAAGTCCGCCTAGATGAGAGCTTGGCGGACTATCTGCTGGCAATCGTATCGGCGACGCGCCGGAGCGCCTTCCTGGGATTGGGCGTCAGCACCCGCGGAGCCATGGCCTTGCATAAAGCAGCCAAAGCGCGCGCCCTCTTCAACGATCGGGACTATTGCCTGCCCGACGACATCAAAGACTTGGCGCCGGTGGTGCTATCCCATCGGGTGATCCTGAGTGCCGCCCGGCAGGCGGGCGGGCCAACCGGTCACCGTTTTGCGGAAGCCGAGCGGGTCATCCGCGAGATCGTGGAATCCGTGCCGGTGCCGCTGTAACCAACGATGAATGCGGAATGATGAACGATGAATTCCGGAATCTTTGTATTCATCACTCAGCATTCATCATTCAGCATTGTCCATGCTTGAACGCGTCCGCGAGTTCCTCCGTTGGTTCTATCGCTACCGGTCTATCCGCCTGACCCCGGACGGGACCCGGTTCGTCCTGCTGACGCTCGCCATCGGCATCGCCGCCATCAATACCGGCAACAATCTGCTCTACCTCCTGCTGGCGATGATGCTCAGCCTCATCGTCATGTCGGGGGTCCTCTCGGAACAATGCCTCCGACAGCTGGAGATCCACCGGCTCCTGCCCCGGGAGGTCTTCGCCAACCAGCCGACTACCGGAGGCTTGTCCATCGCGAACCGGAAACCGCGCTTGCCCACCTTCTCCTTACGGGTGATGGACATCATCGGCACCACCGCCCTGGATCGGGGCATCCATCTGCTGCACCTGCCGCCGCAAGCTGTGACCGTCCAATCGTACCCGCTCCTCATCCCGCATCGCGGCCGTTACCGTCTCGACGGAATCAAACTGCTCACACGGTTTCCGTTCGGCCTCTTTGTGAAAGCGGCGACCCTCCCCTTGCCGGATGAGCTGGTGGTCTATCCCGAGGTTCGGCCGCTTCCGGAAGCCTTGGTTCACGATCTAACCGCGCTGGGACATGAGCAATCGATCCCTCGCCGCGGGCCTGGTGTGACGCTGCACAATCTCCGGGAATATCAGGCCGGCGACGAGTCGCGCGCCATCCATTGGAAAACCTCGGCCCGCCAGGCCAGACTCATGGTCCGGGAAACGGAAGCGGAGGATCAGCGCCGGGTCACCCTGGCCCTGCCCACCACGGTGCCGGGGCCAGACCTGGCGCGGTTTGAGAAAGCCGTGGCGTTGACGGCATCGCTCATCACCTTTTTCCACGAACAGGGTTATGCCATCAGCTTGCTCCTCGGAGCCGTCGCGATGCCGCACGACTCCGGACCGGCTCACCGGCACCGGCTCTTGCGCGCCCTGGCCCTCTGCCAACCGGACCGAGCCCCGCAATCCGCCCCGCTGCCGGTCTCATGGCTGACCCTGGGCGAACGGACGGAACGAGGGGATCTGACCCTGCTCGTATCGTTCTGGGACGATCCTCAGCTGGCCTGCGTGGGGAAAACCGTGAGCCGGATCCTCACCGTCCCCGAGGAACTATGAAGCCCGATCAGGCCTTACGTCTCAGTTCCACCGTCCTGGCCGCCTCAGGCTTCACCGCGCTGGCGTTGACCGGCGAACTGCCCCTCGCCTTATTGGGTATCGGCGCGGCGGCTCTGCTCCTCAGCCTGGCCCGCACCACCGTCTGGACAACCTCCGAGGGACCGCTCCCTGCCGGAGCCCCGCTCGGTCTCTCCCGCCCCATCTGGAACATCCTGCTGCTCACGGTTTTCGCCGGGTTTCTGGTGGATTGGATGTGGATCTCGATGGACCTGTTGCCGGCCGGGATTCATTTCCTGATCCTCCTGATGATCAGCAAGCTGGTGACTTTGCGGGAGCGGAAAGACTTCCTCCATCTCTATGCGATCAGCCTGCTTGCGTTGCTCTCGGCTGCCGCGCTCACGACGGAACTCTGGTACGCCGCCGTCTTCGCCGTCTTTCTCCTGGCCACCATTTGGAGCCTGCTCCTGTACCACTTGCGCAACGAGGCGGAGGACCTGACACCCGCAGCGGCGGGGGCACCCGTTGACCCAGTCCACATGCCGGGGCCGCTCACCAGCCGCTTTTTCTGGACCACCAACGGCATCGCCGTCGGCGCCTTTCTCCTCACGCTGGCGATCTTTTTCCTGACCCCGCGCATCGGGGCCGGCTTTTTCAACAAGCATCGCGGAGAACAGATCCGGACCACCGGCTTTTCCGAGCAAGTGGACCTCGGCACGATGGGGGCGATCAAACTGGATCAGACCGTCGTCATGCGGGTGGAGTTCCCCGAGCGGCCGGAGCCGTTCGCGGCTGCCGAACCGATCTATTTCCGAGGCGCTGCCTTTGACGTATACAACGGTCGGTCCTGGGCCAAAAGCTTGGCCTATCGGCACCTGGTCGGGCACTCGGCGGACGGGCTCTTCAGAGTTGCCGATGCCCCGCCCCCGCGCGAAGGACAAGTCGGCCTCAGGCAGGACATCCTGATCGAGGCGTTGGACACGACCACGTTGTTCGGCGTCTCCTTCGTACAGTCCATTAAAGGCGCCTTCGATTTTCTTCGAGCCGACGAGATGAGCGACTTGTCTCTGCCCTA
>JAGWTI010000077.1 GCA_028876065.1 Nitrospirota bacterium | reverse complement strand
ACTTTTTCGATAATTATTATCGAGTGGTTCACTTGTATGAAGCTCTGTTTCGGGCGCCATCCGTCACGGTCATGTTAAAAGCCTACGGACAAGACTATGAATTGTTCAAGGTGCTGAAAACCGACGAGGAGACGGTGACGTTTCTTTACATCGATGAAACAAAGTCTTGCAAGGTCAGCACGCGTGTCAGCCATACCACAGCCATGGCATGGCCTGCCATCAGCCTGCCGTATGACGCCATTGCCACCGTAACCATCTATCCAAGCCTGACAAAAGGGAAAGGGGCCGATTATCGCTATAGGCCCAGAAAGTAGGCGATGGAAAGGAGGGTGATATGGGAACCAGATTCCTAGCGACACGCCTGGCCCCCGCCCTGGCACTGAAACTTCTTCTCTGTAGCTCCCTCTCCTTTGCCCAAGTCCCAACCCAACCTACGGCTCACGATCCGGCCCAAGCCCTGACTCCTGCTTCACCCGTCGATCTTCCCGCGTTGGAAGCCCCGGTCGGCTCGCCGGTGGTTTTCTCCGACAACACGTTATTTTACGTCCACGCCAAACTCGGCCCCTTCACTCCCCAGGATCGGGCGAAGGCCATTGTCGATCGCTTGATGCAATTGTCGCAGGACCCTTTGTTGCAGGTCGATGCGATCACGTCGGTGGACAGCCAGCAGACCAGCGAGATCCTATCCGGCCAAATCGTGATCATGTCCGTGACGGACGGCGACGCGGCGGCGGTCGGACGGCCCCGGCAAGTCGTGGCCCGGGAATACGCTCTCAAGGTTCGCCAGGCTCTTGCCGCCGCGCAACGGGCCTCGAGCTTCGACGCGATCCTTCTGGCCGTCCTATTGACCGTTCTTGCCACCGTCCTCTTGATCGTCGCACTGAAAGTGTTTCAGAAACTCTTCCCTCGGATCTACGCCAAGCTGGACGCTTGGCGAGGCACGCGTATTCGGTCGATCAAGGTTCAAACGGCGGTGGTGCTGTCGGCCGAGCGAATTACGGATGTCTTGCTCGGGCTGGTGAAGGCCGTACGGGTCACCGCCGTGCTCCTTCTCCTGTATCTGTATGCGTCCAGCGTCTTGAGTTTTTTCCCTTGGACCCAAGGGATGGCGTCACAGTTGTTTGCCTACCTCCTGGCGCCCCTGAAAGCCATCGGCAAGGCCTTTGCCGTCCATTTTCCGGACGTCATCACCATCATCGTGATCGTGTTTGTGACCCACTACATCGTCAAACTGATTCGGCTCATCTTCGCCGAAATCGAAAGGGGGACCATCACCTTCTCAGGATTCCACCAGGATTGGGCCGAACCCACCTACAAAATCGTGCGTTTCCTGGTGATCGCGTTCGCCGCGATCGCGATTTTCCCCTATATCCCTGGGTCCAACTCGCCGGCCTTTCAGGCCATCTCGGTTTTCCTCGGAGTCCTTTTTTCCCTCGGTTCGATGGGAGCGATCAGCAACATCATCTCAGGAGTCGTTCTCACCTACATGCGCCCGTTCAAGATCGGCGACCGCGTGAAGATCGCCGACACGGTCGGGGACGTGGTGACCAGCGAGTTGCTGGTCACGCGCGTGCGCACGATCAAGAACGTGGACGTCACGATTCCGAATTCGATGGTACTGAGCAGCCACATCGCCAACTACAGTGCCTCAGCCGCCGACCTGGGATTGATCCTGCACACCAGCGTGACCATCGGATACGACGCGCCTTGGAGAACGGTCCACGAACTCCTCATCGCCGCAGCCCGCAGGACTCGCGATATAGTGGAGAGCCCGGAGCCGTTCGTCCTGCAAACACGCCTGGACGACTTTTACGTAACCTACGAGCTGAATGCCTATACCGACCGGCCGAACCGGATGGCCACCACCTACGCCGAGCTCCACCAAAACATCCAGGACGAGTTCAACGAGGCCGGTGTAGAAATCATGTCGCCCCATTACTCCCGGCTCCGGGACGGGAACCAAACGACGATTCCCGAGCAGTACCTGCCAAAGACGTACCAGCCGCCGTCATTTCGAATCACACGGGTTGACGCCCTTCCGACCGAGGCGGCCGAGGGCTTGGCCCCAAAAGGAGAGACCCGGCCATGACCGATTCGCTGGAACGATTTGTCGAGTGGTGGCTGCGTGATCCCACGGTGGGCAAGCTGATCTCGGCCACCGTAGGCATTCTCGCCGTCGTGGTCGTAGTGCGGTTCATGCGGAGCGTCCTCAATCGCTACATCCAGGAGCCCGGCAACCTCTATCGCGCCAGAAAGATGGTGACCTTTCTCGGGTATGTCATCGGCCTACTGATTATCGCGCTGGTGTTCAGTGATCGCCTCGGGCGAATGGCCGTCGCATTCGGCGTGGCCGGCGCCGGCATTGCGTTCGCCCTCCAGGAGGTGATCGCCAGTGTGGCCGGCTGGGTTGCGATCTCCTTCGGCAATTTTTATCAGACTGGAGACCGGGTCCAGGTCGGCCGGATCAAGGGCGACGTGATCGATATCGGCATGCTGCGGACCACGTTGATGGAGGTCGGAGATTGGGTCACGGCGGATCTCTACAACGGCCGGATTGTCCGCATCGCCAATAGTTTCGTGTTCAAGGAACCGGTCTTCAACTACTCGGGCGAGTTTCCCTTCCTGTGGGACGAACTTCTCCTGCCGGTCAAGTACGGCTGCGACTTCCGCCTGGCAAAGGAAATTCTTCAGCGGGTGATCCAGGACGTGGCCGGCGAGTACGCAAGGCATGCCAAGGCCAGCTGGCAGGAGCTGATTCGGCAGTACCATATCGAGTCGGCCGAACTGGAGCCGCAGGTCTTCCTTCGCCTGACCGACAACTGGATGGAATTCACCGCGCGCTACGTCGTGGACTACAAGAGGCGACGCAGCACGAAGGACGCGATGTTCACGCGCATTCTTGAGGAGATCGAGCGGACCGACGGTCGCGTCGCGATCGCCTCGGCGACGTTCCATCTCGTCGAAGCTCCCGAATTGACGGTGCGGTTGAAAGAATCGGGCAAGGACAGCCATGCATAACAGGCCCGCCCTCATCGGGAATGGGCACCGTCCTTTGTCCCCGTAATCCGCCTCGCGCGACTGGGGTTGTGAGGTCCCGGTGTCTGCTGCGGCAGCGATCCCTGAAATGGCGCGGGCGCGGCCATCCACCCAACATGAGGCGCTGCGCTTTGTCGTGGGCTCCCTTCTTAGCGTTCTCGTTGTAGCCTCCTCCCACGCCGAAGAACCTGGGGCCACGGAGTCAACCTGGCACTACGGGGCCTATTTCGATCTCAGCTACGCTGTGGATTTTAACTTTCCCGGCAACCATCGATGGCGGAGCAAGACGACCACCCCGCGCGTCGACGAACTGACACCCAATATGGCCCTGGCCTATGTCCGCAAGGATGCATCGGCCCAGTCCCGGTGGGGTCTTGAATTGGGCACCCAAGGCGGGTACGACACGGATGCATTGGTGCCGGCCCCGATCCCGGACCGGGAGAAGCCGATGCCGGGGGCAGACACCCTTCGTCATCTTTCGCGTGCCAACCTCTCGTACTTGGCTCCCGTGGGAAACGGGTTGACCCTGACGGCAGGGCTCTTCAACAGTTTCATCGGCTACCAGTCTATCTATGCCCGTGACAACCTCAACTACACCCGAACCTACATGGCCGACAATGCCCCCTATTATATGATGGGAATCGGAGCCAAATATCCGGTGAGCGAATCCCTCCAACTCGGCTTATTTGCCATTAACGGCTACAACTACCTCTCGCACATCAACGACCAACCCAGCTACGGTACCCAGGTAGCCTGGAAACCGTCTTCCCGCGTGACCTTCACCCAGAACCTGCTCTGCGGGCCCGACCAGGCGAATGTCGCCTGGAAATTCTGGCGCTTCTTCTCCGACAGCATCCTGGAGTGGAAGGGGGAACAAGTCACGCTAGCGGCGGCCTACGACATCGGGACAGAGAACGCGGTGGAGCAACCCAACCATCCACGCACGTTCTGGACAGGCGGCGCACTATACACGCACTGGCATGTCGATGGCCCCTGGAGCCTGGCAGCCAGGCCGGAGTTTTACTGGGACCGGAACGGCCGGATCACAGGTTCACGCCAGTTCGTCCGGGCGATGACGACCACCGTGGAGTACCGGCTTCGACCGGAACGGCAGACGGCCGTGCTCCGCCTGGAGTATCGGTATGACGAGTCCACTGGGCCTCAGGGAGGCTATTTTCAGGGAGGGGAAGTTGCTCCAAGAGTCATCGGGCTCGTTCCGACACAGCAGTTGTTGCTTTTCTCCGTCATCTGGTCCTTTGACGACTGACAGGCCTCCCGATTACGTTTTTCACTCGAAGCCTCCTAGGGCTGCCGGATTGCTTGTTCCATGACCTACATTCAGCGCTGGACTCAATACACGCTGAAGGAGGACGACAAACTGGACGCGAACTTGTGCTTGAGCCTTGAGAGAACCGACGAAGATGAGGAAAATCAATAGCTTAAGATCTCAGCTTATCCTATAGTCAACACGTAATTACAGGGACTTACAACGACGTGTCCTATATAGGACACGTGCACAACTTGCCGTATGGTTTGCTCGGACGAGAAAGGTAATGGCGAGCGGACTACACGCTGGCGAGATGGTAGAACCCATCAAGCTTCTCGGCTTCTTGGTCGACAATCACCGTGTGATCGTACGCGTGGAAACGATTGCCCGCACCCAGGAGACAATCGGCAAAGTCCATCTGTCAGACTTGCGAGAACAAGAAGGAAGCGATTCGGAGCGAGGTGTTTCCGAACCGGCGCGGCGCTAGCTTTGGCTTGCCGACCTTTGAGAATTTTGCTACAGTGTGAAAGCGTAGAACATGAGAGGAGTGAAGCCCGATGGCAACGATCCAGATCAAGACCCCCTATCCCGAACAAGCCGCCCCGCTGGTCAAGGACGCCATTGAAATGGAGAAAAAGATGGTACGGGGCAGTCTCGCCACAACTAATGAACGCATCGCGGCGCTCACGCACGAGTGGTCCGTGACGGCGGATCAGGTTCTCTCCGGCACCGTGTCACGCACGGAAGCCAACGAGATGGCCTTGTTAGAACTGGAAGGCGAATTGGCGATCCGCCGCTCCCTTGAGGAAGCTCTTCGCAGCCTCGACTCGCTCGAACTATGCAGCTAGTGGAGTATGCGGAGAGGGTTCGGGCGTATATCCTCCAGACCCCCAATGTTCTCTCTCATTCTCTCGCCTATGAAGACCGGCCGCCTACGGCGGGTCTTGTGAAGGGGAGCCTGATCTTTTCCGACGGCTCACATTTCCACTTCAAAGAGTTTCTCCGCCTGGCTGACCCGGTCGCCAGGCTCAAATACGCCTATCAGTACGTCTCCGCGACCGGCAGCCTCCTCTTCCGCTATGACAACGCCCTCGATCCCGCAGCCAAGCACCTCGCAACCTATCCTGATCATAAACACCAAGCTGGTGGGATGACTCCCTCTAGCGCCCCGCTGCTGGATCAAGTCCTTCGCGAAGCCGCTCAGCACGTCAAACGCCGCTGAGACTTCGATGACCGACGAAGATGAGGAAGATCAATAGCGTGCAAGTTCAGCCGTTTCCTTTCCGGGACCTGTCGCTTTTCGAGCAAGCTTATTTTTGTACCACCTTTCAGAAGCACTCGATAGCACACCGGACCCAGCGCGAACCGTTGCAGAAGTTCACCACGATACCGCCGTGCCTCGCGGCGGACCTTCGGCTCACGCTCAGCTCTTCGGGCTCAGGGGTGCGCCAAGACTTCTCGTATTTTGTGCATGAGATCCATTGGAGAAAAGGGTTTTTGCAGAAAGGGCATGTCCGCATCCAACACCCCATGGTGCACAATGGCATCGTCCGTGTACCCGGACATATAGAGCACCTTGACCACTTCCGGACGCATGAGGGTGACACGCCTGGTTAACTCAGGGCCGCTCATCTCCGGCATGACAACGTCGGTCACCAACAGATGAATGACGCCCGTATAGTCCTGAGCCACGCGCAGCGCCTCCTGGCCATTGGGGGCGATCAGAACGGTATAGCCATAGTGCGTGAGCATCTCACTCACCAGGTGGCGGACCTTCTCCTCATCTTCCACGAGCAGAATGGTTTCAGTTCCCGATGGCACCGCCTCGCCCGTGGCCCTCATCGGGCTGGCCGTCGCGGCTTCATCGGTCCGCGGCAAGTAGAGTTGGAAGGTCGTGCCGTGCCCCGGTTCGCTATCTGCCCAGATATAGCCGCCGCTCTGTTTCACAATGCCGTAGACGGTTGCCAAACCCAGCCCGGTTCCCTTGCCCGGTGCTTTAGTCGTAAAGAAGGGCTCGAAGATCCGGGCCAGAGTGGCCCTGTCCATCCCGCACCCCGTGTCGCTGGCCGCCAACATCACATACCGGCCAGGTGTGGCGCCGATGTGATGCTGCGCATAGGCCTCGTCAAGGTCTACGTTCCTGAGCTCGATGGTCAGGTGCCCCCCATGCGGCATCGCATCACGGGCGTTGGTGACTAGGTTCATCACGACCTGCTCGATCTGCCCCTGGTCGGCTTTCACCTGGCCCAGCGTTGGGTCGCTTAGAGTCCTGATGTCGATATCCTCGCCGATCACCCGCTGCAGGAGCGTCCCCAGATTGGCCAGCACTGTCTTGAGATCCAGGATGGCGGGCTGGAGGACTTGCTTGCGGCTGAACGCCAGGAGTTGCCTCGTCAGGCCGGCGGCGCGATCCCCCGCTTTTCTAATCTCTTCAACCTTTTTGCGTACCTGGGCGTCCAAATCCCGGCTCAACAGCAGGTCGCTGTAGCCCTTGATGATCATCAACATGTTATTGAAATCGTGGGCGACCCCGCCGGCCAGCCTCCCGACCGCCTCCATCTTCTGCGCCTGACGCAACTGCGCCTCCAGCCGTTGCTGTTCGGACATGTCCCGGGCAATCGTGGAGTAGTAATCCACCTCCCCGGCGGCATCCTTGTGACACAGGATGATCTGGGAGACCGGAATTACGCGCCCGTCGCGAGTCAGCAGGGCGGTGTCGCCGCGCCAAGCCCCCTCACGAACGGAGGCGGGAAGGCCTTCCGCCATCACGAGAGTGCCCGCCCACTCGGGGTGATAATCAGGAATGTGCGTGCTGGTGACGTCCTCGTCCTCGGCGATGCCAAGCAGCCTGCGCCCGCCTTGGTTGATGTACTGGACATGGCCCTCCTTGTCTGCCGTCGCCACACAGTCCGTGGTCGCATCGAGAATGGCCGCGAGACGCTGCAGCGCGTCTTCCGCGCGTCGGCGTTCGGAGCGCTCCCGTACTTCGTTCAAAGCTCGTCGCACGACGTCAGGCAGACGCGTGAGCCGGTCCTTGAGCACATAGTCGGTCGCACCCCGATGGAGCGACTCAACGGCGTGGTCTTCGCCGATCGTTCCCGAGACGAAGATGAACGGGATCTCCGGACAGCGTTCCCGCGCAATCGCCAAAGCGGTGCGGCCGTCGAAGGTGGGCATCGTATAGTCGCAGAAGATCAGGTCGAACCGGCTTTCCTGCAACGCGGCGAGCATCGCGTCTTGCGTGTCCACCCGCACGGTCTCGCAAACAAAGCCGTTGGCGGTGAGGAGCCGCTGGATCAGCTCGCAGTCGAGAGGATTGTCTTCGATGTGCAAGAGGCGCAGGGGACTGCTCATGATCCAGCCCCGTATGGCGGCGTTCTCACCCAGGCGGAAAAGTCTGTGGCCGGCATCGGCTTCCCCATCAGATAGCCCTGGGCCGTGTCGCAGCCGACCGCGATCAATCCGTGCCAGGTCTGCTGGTCTTCCACCCCTTCGGCCGTCACTTCCAAACCGAGGGAGTGCCCGAGGTCGGTGGCCGCACGCACGACCGCCGCGTCCTTGCGGTTCTTGATGAGGTTGAGCGTGAAGGATTTGTCGATCTTCAGCTCATCGACGGGGAGGTCTTTCAAGTACGCCAAGGAGGAGTAGCCGGTGCCGAAATCATCCACGGCGAGACGGACCTTGAGCCGGTGCAGGCTGGAGAGACAGGCCAGGGCTCTTGCCGGGTCGGCCATGAGACACGATTCCGTGACCTCCAAGGTGATCGATGCGGGGGGGCAGCCGGAAGACTCGATCAGGGCGGTGACATGGTCGGTGAAGGCCTCTTCAAGCAGGCAGGCCGTCGAGATATTGAGCGACAACGTCAGGGGCAAGCCCTGGTCCAGCCAGGCCCTGAGTGCTCGGAGGCCTTCCGCAATCGCCCACTGTGTAAGCGGCTTGACGAGACCGGTCTTTTCGGCCAGGGGGATGAACTGTTCCGGAGACAAGAGCCCCCTGCCCGGATGCCGCCAGCGAACGAGCGCTTCGACCCCGACAACCCGGGCGGTTTTGAGCGAGATCTTGGGCTGGTGGTACAGAACCAGGTGTCCGAGGGTGACGGCCTGGGTGAGCTCACCCAGGAGCCTGAGGTGATCCGGGGTGAATCGCTCCTGGGTCCGGTCATAGCACAGGGAAGAGACGTGGGTGGCTTTCGCGTGGGTCAGGGCCACCTCCGCGCGTTGGAGCAGAGTCTCCGGGTCCGCCCCGTGCTCCGGGAATAGCGCGAGGCCGATGGTGCAGCGGACATCCAGGCTCAAGTCGCCCAACCGCAAGGGGTGGTCCTCCAGAACGTGGCAGAGCGACTGGGCCAGCGAGACAACGGTTGCCTTGTCGCCTGAGAGAAAGGTGATGAACTCGTCCCCTCCGATCCGAGCCAGGCCGACCCCCGCCGGGGCAGCCTGGCGCAGGCGCGCCGTCACCTGCTGGAGGAGCCAGTCTCCGTATTGGCGCCCCAGCGCGGTGGTCACGTCCTTGAACCGGTTGAGATTCAGGAGTATCAGCCCGGCGGGACTCGAGTCGCGTTCGGCGGTCGCCAACATCTGAGAACAATGCTCCCGGAAGAACACCTGGTTGCCCAGGCCGGTCAAGGCATCGTGATAGGCGAGGTACTGGATGCGCTCGTCCGTCTTCTTGCGCTCACGCTGTGCGTCGGCTTCGCGCAAGGCCCGGCGTACGGCCTGGCCCAGGCGGGCGGGCCGGTTCTTGAGCACATAATCGGTCGCGCCGGTCTTGAGCGCCTCGACCCCCGTCTCCTCGGTCAGCGTGCCGGTGAAGAACACGAAGGGCACCTCCGGGTACGTCTCGCGGGCCAACGACAAGGCTTCTCCACCGTTGAACAGAGGCAGGGTGAAATCCGACAGAATGAGGTCCACGTTGCCCTGCTGAAGGACGGCCAGAAACTCCTCTTTGGTTTCGGCACGTCTGAGTGTGCAGGCGAGACCGTCGGCTTCCAGCTCGGCCTTGACCAACTCGGAGTCGTTGACGTCGTCGTCGAGATGAAGGATGCGAATCGGATACGACATGCCCCGTCCTTTCGTCACGGGTTGGCGACGGACCCAGGCGGCGGCTCGTTGACCAGGCCCCAGAACACGCCCAGCCGCGCGACCGTCTCCCTGAACGCCTGGAAGCCCTGCGGCTTCACCACGTAGGCGTTCGCTCCCAATTCATAGCTCCGGGAGACCTCCCGCTCGTCGTAGGACGAGGTCAGCATGACGACCGGCACCGCCCGTAACGTCGGCGCGGCGCGGATGGCTCGCAAGACTTCGTGCCCGTCCAGCTTCGGCATCTTGAGATCCAGCAGGACGACGGCCGGATTCTCCTGCGAACGTTGCGCATACCGATCACGACGAAAGAGATAGTCCAACGCCTCCTGTCCGTCATGCACCACCGCGACCTTGCCGGCCAGGTTCACGTCGGCCAAGGCCGCCAAGACCAACTCCACGTCCTCGGGATTATCCTCCGCCAGCAGCATGCGCGTGGGCTTCGCCATGGCTCTCTCCTCCTGCGTCGCTCTCGTGGCCCGATGGCACGGATGTGCCGTGAGTCCGGCTCGGCAGCGTACAATAGAACGTCGCGCCCTTGCCCGGCTCCCCTTCCGCCCAGGTGCGGCCGCCATGCCGCTGGACGATCCGTCGCACCAAGGCCAGGCCGATCCCGGTGCCCTCGAACTGGCTGGCGCTGTGCAATCGCTGGAAGACCCCGAAAAGCTTGTGGGCGTACCGCATATCGAAGCCCACGCCGTTGTCCCGCACGAAGACGACGATCTCCGATTGCGGATGGCGGGTTTCCGCTGCCGGGGCGTCGGAGGGGCCCTCGCTCCGTCCTCCGCCCTCCGCGTTCCGCAACGGCTCCGGCGGGACGGTGCCGACCTCGATCCGGGCCGTCTCGCGCGGCCTGGTGTACTTGACCGCGTTCCCGATCAGGTTGGCCAGCACCTGCCGGATCAGGCTTTGGTCGCCGACCACGTCCGGCAGGGGGCCGATCCGCCATTCGATCTTCCGCTGGACCACGTCCGGCTCCAGCGCCGCCCGCACCTCCTGGACCAGCGGCTCCAGGCGCACCGTCGTGGTGAGCAAGTCCTTCCGTCCGACCCGCGAGAAATCCAGCAGATCCTCGATCAGCCCTCCCATCTTCTTCACCGATTCCGTGATAATGCTCATGTATCGCTGGGCGGTCTCGTCCAGCTTGTCGGCCGCATGGCTCCGCAGCAGTCCCGTAAAGCCCTCCACGTGCCGGAGCGGCGCCCGCAAGTCGTGGGACACGGAATAGGCGAAGGCTTCCAAGTCCTGGTTGGCCGCCTCAAGGTCGCGCGCCTGCTTCGTCAATTGCGCGTTGATCTGGGCGAGCAGCGCTTCCGCCTTCCTGCGCTCGCCGATCTCCTCCTCCAGGCGGGCATTCGCGTCGGCAAGTTGCGAGGACTGCCGCTGGAGTTGCGCCCGCAGACAGTGAAGATCCACGAAGACCGCCACTTTGGCTTTTAAGATGTCCGGGCTGTAGGGCTTGAAGAGATAATCCACGGCGCCGAGCGCATAGCCCTTCGCAATCTCCGGCTCGCTCTTGCCGATCGCCGTGACAAAGATGATGGGCGTGTGGCTGGTGCGCTCCCGTGCCCGGATCAATTCGGCGGTCTCGAAGCCGTCCATCTCCGGCATCATCACATCCAGAAGAATGACGGCAAACTCCCGGTGCATCAGGTGGCGCAGGGCTTCACGTCCGGACTGGGCCAGCACCAGGTTCTGGCCCAGGGGGGCCAGCACGGCTTCCATGGCCACGAGGTTTTCCTCCAGATCGTCCACCAGGAGGATATGGACCTTGTCGCCGGTCGGTGGCGGGTCCTCATGCATGGCGTTGACACGCTCCGTCACATCGCGCCTCTTCTGCTCCGGTGTCTTATGGGCGTTCCTCTGTCAGCTTCACCAGGAACGGGCCGATCTCCTCCGGCGGGAGCACATGCCCGGCTGCCCCGGCCGAAATGGCGGCCTCCGGCATGCCCGGGGCCTCGGCGGAGGCCGGGGTCTGCACGACCGTCTGCCCGCCCCGCTGTCTCAGCGCGGCCATCCCTTGCGCCCCATCCTGCCCCGTCCCCGTGAGGATGACGCCGATGGCCCGTCTCCCATAGTAATCCGCCATGGATTCGAACGTGATGTCAATCGAGGGACGCGCATGGTGCAGCGGCGCCTCGACGGATAGAGCAAAGGTCCCGTCCTCAACCAAGACATGGTAGTCGGATGGGGCAATGTAAATCCTGCCTGGTTCGATGCGGCCCTTATCCTCGATCTCTGCGACTGGAAGCGCGCAATGCGATTGCACAAGCGGCGCGAGGATGGCCTCCTGCCCCCGCTCCCGATGCACGATGATCACCACCGGCACCTTGAACGTCGGGGGCAGGGCCGCCAAGATGACCTGCAGCACCTTGAAACTTCCGAGCGAGCCTCCGATGGCGATCAGCGCGTACGTCATGGGCGTTCCCACTGGTATCGCAGAGTGCGGAGTGACCCTTTGCTGCGCAACCTTCAGGCCGCATTCGGACGCCCCAGCCCGACATCTGCCCTTAATCTGCCCTTACTTCCTTTTCCGGAACAGCTTCTCCCGCCGGTCCAGGGACTCGTAGCCGGCTTCGTGCGGAGTGAACTGCAGCGACTCCTTGTCCCCCAACGCGAGCACCCCGCCTGGCGCCAGGCTCTCGTAGAGCAGGCGGTGAACCCGGTCCTGCAGCGACCGGTTGAAATAGATCATCACGTTGCGGCAGAGAATCACGTGGAACTCGTTGAAGGAGGCGCCGGCCACCAGGTCGTGCTGGGCCCACACGATATTGGCCTTGAGCCACGGCTTGATCTGCGCCCGGTCATAGCGGGCCGCGTAGTATTCCGAGAAGGCTCGCGTCCCGCCGCCGGCGAGGTAGTTGCCGGTGTGTGTCTGCATGGCGGACAGCGGATAGATGCCTTCTTTCCCCCTGTCCAGGAGGCTTTGGTTGAGGTCCGTCGCGTACAGCCGAGTTTTCTCCAGCAGACCTTCTTCGTGCAGCAGGATCGCCATCGAGTACACTTCTTCGCCGCTCGCGCAGCCGACGTGCCACACCCGAATGAGCGGTTCATTCCTGATGAGCGGAATGACGGAGGTTCGGACCGCGACGTACAGGCGCGGATCCCGGAACATGGCGGTCACATCGACGGTGACGAGATCCAGGAAGCGCCGCATGGCCTGCTCATCGTGGAGAATCGCATCCTGCAAGGCGGACACGGTCCGGATCTGTTCCGCTTGCAACGCCTTGCGGATGCGTCGCTTGAGCGAAGCCTGGGCATAGTCGCGGAAATCGTACCCGTAGTGGCGGAAGATGCCCTCCAGCAGGAGGCGCACCTCCAAATCTTCCAGCTCGGGTTGGGCGGCCACCGTCATGGGACCTCGCTCTGCGCCGGGAGCCGGCGCTCCATCAGTAGAGCCAGACCCGGAGCAACGACAGCAGTTGATCCGTGTTCACCGGCTTGGCGATGTAGTCCGACGCCCCGGCCTGGATGCACTTCTCGCGGTCGCCTTTCATCGCCTTGGCGGTCAAGGCGATGATGGGCAGCTTCTTGAATTGGGCCTTCTTCCGGATGGCCGCCATCGCCTGGAAGCCGTCCATGCCCGGCATCATGATATCCATCAACACGGCGGCGATGCCCGGCGTATGATCCAGGAGGTCCAGCGCCGCCTGGCCGCTCTCGGCCGGAAAGACTTCCATCTTATGCCGCTCCAGCACCGTCGTGAGCGCGAAGATGTTGCGCATGTCGTCGTCCACCACCAGCAATTTCTTGCCGGCCAGCGCCGTGTCGGCCATGTAGAGCCGCTCCAGGATCTTCCGCTTCTCCTCCGGCAGGGAGGTGGAGACCCGGTGCAGAAAGAGGGTCGTGTCCGCGAGCAGGCGTTCCAGGGAATGGGTCGTCTTCAGGATGACCCGCTTGGCCAGCTTGTTCAGCTTGGCCTCCTCCTCCTTCGTCAGGTCCTTGGCCGTATGGACGATGACGGGGAGGTCGCGCAGCTTCGGATCGTCGTGCAACTTGTCGAGGAGGTCGAATCCGGAGAGGCCGGGCAGCCGCAGGTCCAGGATCATCGCGTCGAACTCGCCGGCCTTCAGATGGTCAAGCGCCTCCTTCACCGTGGCGGCTTCCGTGATCCGCACGTCTCCGTTGCCGATCATCTGGACGATTTGCCGCCGCTCCGGCTCGTTGTCTTCGACGACCAGCAGCCGCCGCTCCGGCCGCTGGATGAACTGCTGGAGCCGGACGAAGGACTCGTCCAGCGCCGTCTTGGTCACCGGCTTTTCCAGATAGGCGAACGCGCCGCGCTTGAGCCCCAGCTCCCGCGCCTCTTCCACGGAGATGATGTGCACCGGGATGTGGCGGGTGGCCGGATCGATCTTCAGCCGGTCGAGCACCGTCCATCCGTCGATATCGGGCAGGAGCAAGTCCAGGGTGATGGCGTTCGGATGGTATTGGTGGACCATGTACAGAGCCGATTCACCTCTGGTGGTGACGATGCATTTGAACCCCTTGCCGCGGGCCATGTCCATGAGGATGTGAGCGAATTTGACGTCGTCCTCGACGATCAACAAGACCTTGTCGCCCGGCGCGATGCGCTCGCGGTCGTCGGGCACTTCGACCCGCCCCTCCTTGGCCTGCATCTTGGCGGGCGGCGCGGCGGCCGGCTCGGCGTTGGGCGGGGCGGTCCCGACCGGCGCGGCCTCGACCGGATCGGCGGCCGGCACCACGGTTTTGCCGGCCGGTCCCGGCCCGGTTGGCCCAGGATGGATCGGCGCGCGGCCGGCCGGCGCCATCGGCCCGCCCGTGACGGTCTGCGCCCAAGGCTTCGGCGGCTGGTAGAACTGCGGCAGGAAGAACGTGAACATGCTGCCTTCGCCCTGGACGCTACGGGACAGCCGCAATTCCCCGCCCAGCAGGTTGGCGATCTCCCGGCTGATAGCCAGGCCGAGCCCCGTACCGCCGTACTTTCTGGCGGTCCCTGTGTCGCCTTGCTGGAAGGCCTCGAAGATGATCTTTTGTTTGTCCGGCGGGATGCCGATGCCCGTGTCCCGCACCTGGAATGCGATGATGGAGTCGGCCCGGCTCAAGGTCGGATGGCCGAGGCTCCAACCACTGCTCGCCGGCTCGATCCGCAGCTCGATGTCTCCACGCTCCGTGAACTTGAAGGAGTTGGAGAGCAGGTTCTTGAGCACCTGCAGCAGCCGCTTGGGGTCCGTGTGGATCTGCGCCGGCAGCCCCTCGGCCAGCGGAATCGTGAAGGTGAGCCCCTTGTCCGTCGCGATGTGCCGGAACGTGCGCTCCATCTGGTCCCGGACTTCGGTGAAGGCGACCGGCGTGACGTCCACCGACACGGTGCCGGACTCGATCTTGGAGAGGTCCAGGATTTCGTTGATGAGGTTCAACAGGTCGCTGCCGGAACCGCGGATGGTCTTCGCATAGTTGACCTGCTTGCCGGACAGGTTGCCATCCGGGTTCTCCTCCAGTTGCTGCGCGAGGATGAGCAGGCTGTTGAGCGGCGTGCGCAGCTCGTGCGACATGTTGGCCAGGAACTCCGACTTGTACTTCGAGGTGAGCGCGAGTTGCTCGGCCTTCTCTTCCAGTCCGCGCTTGGCCTGCTCGACTTCCAGGTTCTTGCGCTCGACCTCGGCCTTCTGTTCGACGAGGAGCCGGGCTTTCTCTTCCAGTTCCTCGTTGGTCTGCTGCAGCTCCTCCTGCTGCGACTGGAGCGCCTTGGACATATCCTGGGACTGGGTCAGCAACTGTTCGGTCCTGGAGCTGGCTTCGATCGTGTTGAGGACGATCCCGATGCTCTCGGTGAGCTGCTCCAGGAAAGTCAGGTGGATCTCGCTGTAGCGGTTGAAGGATCCCAGCTCGATGACCGCTTTAACCTGGTTCTCGAACACCACCGGCAGGACCACGATATTGAGGGGGGTGGCGTGGCCCAGGCCCGAGGTGATCTGGATGTAGTCCGGCGGCACCTCGGTGAGCAGGACCCGCTGCTTCTCGAACGCGCACTGGCCGACGAGGCCTTCGCCGACCCGCCACTCGTTCGCCAGGCCCTTGCGCTCCTTGAAGCCGTAGCTGGCCTGGAGCTTGAGCCGCTGCAGGTTGTCGGCGGTCCCGATGATGTAGAACACCCCGTGTTGCGCGGTGATGAGCGGGCACAGCTCCGAGAGCAGGGTCTGGGCGACCGTCACCATGTCGCGTTGGCCTTGCAGCATCCGGGTGAACTTAGCCAGGTTGCTCTTGAGCCAGTCCTGGTCCGTGTTCACCTTCGTCGTCTCGCGCAAGTTGCCGATCATCTGGTTGACGTTGTCTTTCAGCTCGGCCACCTCGCCCCGCGCCTCGACCTGGATGGATCGGGTCAGGTCGCCCTTGGTCACGGCCGTGGCAACTTCTGCAATCGCGCGCACCTGCGTCGTGAGATTCGCGGCCAACTGGTTCACGTTATCGGTGAGACCCTTCCAAGTTCCCGCGGCACCGGGGACGTTGGCCTGGCCGCCCAGCTTGCCCTCCACGCCCACTTCACGGGCCACCGTCGTGACTTGGTCCGCAAACGTGGCGAGCGTCTCGATCATGCTGTTGATCGTCTGGGCCAGGGCCGCGATCTCACCTTTCGCTTGCAACGTCAGCATCTGCTTGAGATTCCCGTTGGCCACCGATGTCACAACATAAGCGATGTTCCGCACCTGGTCGGTCAGGTTGCCCGCCATGGCGTTGACGTTGTCGGTGAGGTCCTTCCAGGTGCCGGCCACGCCCTTGACCTCCGCCTGGCCGCCCAGCTTGCCCTCCGTGCCCACCTCCCGGGCCACCCGCGTGACTTCCGCCGCGAAGGCGTTGAGCTGGTCCACCAT
>JAGWTI010000006.1 GCA_028876065.1 Nitrospirota bacterium | reverse complement strand
GATTTTTCGCCTCGACAGTGGGCGTCAACGAAGCCACGATTCGGCAGTATGTCCGGTACCAGGGCGAGCAGGAGACGGGTCAAGCGCAGCTTGAACTTTAAGGAGACCCCGCCTGTAAGGGCGGGGTTCTTCATCCCTTCCATCTCCATCGAGCGGACGGCTTCCAGGGGGTTTTGCCCGCCTCACACTGCCGCTCATGTCGAACGTTTGCCGCAAGTGGATCAGTGCATATCCCTGGCTGAGGCGAAGGGTCGGCTGTGTGGCGTTATTCGGAAACTGAAGGCTAGGAGTGTTATGCGGAAATGCTCTGTTCCTTCAGAAGTGTGTCAAGGTTCATGCGCTTGCCGGAGGTTTTGCGCTTACGTCGTTGGAGGAGCCGGTAGATTTCGATGTGCTCTAATAATGCCTTAAGCTCTTTCATAATCTCACCCCGCCAGTAGCGCCGCATCGATCGCTCCCAAATCTGTATCGTGCTCGTTTGGCCAAACGATACCTCTTGTCTCATGGTAGTGCAAGCCGTCAATACTCGACTGTAGATAGCACATCATCTGTCCGGTTTTTGTAGCACGTGATCGGTCCGGTTTAGGGTGGCCCCTCAAGGAGGGCCATCATGACACGGGCGACCGTCCTACAGGAGGTGAGACAGATGCGATTTGAAGAACGGTATGCGCGGCGGCCACGGCGGGAGTTGACGATGGCGGAGGCCGCCGAGATGCTGGGCGTCACGGAACGGACGTTTCGGCGGTGGAGTGGCCGCGATGACGCGGAGGGGGCCGAGGGGTTACAGGATCGGCGGCTCGGCCGGCCCTCGGCCCGCGCCGTGCCCGTGGATGAGGCGCTGCGGATGGTACGGCTGTATGAGAGCCGGTATACGGGCTGGACCGTCAAACACTTCCATGCACACTGGCACACCGAGCATGGCGGGACGCGGGCCTATAGTTGGACGAAGAAGACGTTGCCGGCCGCGGGGCAGGTGGCCCGCGCCCCCCGACGCGGAGCGCACCGCAAGAAGCGGCCCCGCAAACCCTTGCCGGGGATGCTGCTGCACCAAGACGGCTCCACGCATGCATGGGTTCCGGGCTGCCAGTGGGATTTGATCGTCACGCTGGATGATGCGACGACCGAGGTCTATTCCGCCTTCTTCGCCGAGGAAGAAGGGACCCTGAGCCGCTTCCGGGGCCTGCAGGCGGTCATTGAAACGAAGGGGCTCTTCTGTTCCCTCTATACCGACCGGGGCTCGCATTACTGGTACACGGAGGCGGCGGGCGGACGCGTTGACAAGACCCGGCTGCCCCAGGTGCACCGCGCCTTGCAGCACCTGGGGATCACGCTCATTCCGGCGTATTCGCCCGAGGCGCGGGGTCGCGCGGAGCGCGTCTTCCGCACCCTGCAGGACCGCCTCCCCAAGGAGTTGCAGGGGGCCGGCATCACCGACTTGGCCGCCGCCAACCGGTATCTGGCCACACGGTTTCTCCCGGCCCATAACCGGCGGTTTGCGGTCCCGGCGGCCGAACGGGGCACCGCCTTCGTGCCGTGGATCGGGACGTCCCTCGCGGATATTCTCTGTGTGCAGGAAGACCGCGTCGTGGCCAACGACAATACGGTGCGGTATCAGGGCACGCGTCTGCAGATCCCGCAGGCCCCACACCGGTTCCATTATGTGCAGGTCACGGTCCGGGTGCATGCGTATCCAGACGGGACCCTCGCCGTGTTCCATGGCCCCCGGTGTCTGGCACGCTACACGGCCGCGGGCGAGCGGTTGGCGGCCGCATCGATACCTCCCCCACTGCAGACCCCGAACCGTGCGCGCAGATCAGGCTATCCAATGGTCGCGGATCCGGGGGCCATGGTGACCGAACAGCGGCGCGCGCGCCGCTGAATCATTCGGAGAAAAAAACACCGGACAGATCATGCGCTACATAAACCGGACAAGTTAACTTGCTATCTACAGCCGTCAATACTCGACGCGCATTAGATACAACCCCTGCGCCGGAGCTGTGTAGCCGGCGGCGCGGCGGTCTTTCGCTTCTAAAATGTCCTTCATGGCCTGGGGTTGTCTCTTGCCCTGGCCAACCTCCACCAGCGTCCCGACGATCGCCCGGACCATCTGTTTGAGGAACCGGTCCGCCACAAACACGAGGCGAATTCTGGGGCCTTCCTGAAGCAGGTCCAGCCGCTCGAGGTTGCAGATCGGGTCTTTGGTATCGGTGGGATGGCCTTGAAACGAGGAGAAGTCGTGCCGGCCGAGGAGCAGCGATGCCGCTGTTTGCACGTTGTCGAGGTCCAGCGGGCCGTAGATGTGCCAGGCCCGGTTCCGCTCCAGGGCCGGGCGGTCCGGTTGATGCAGGATGCGATATTCGTACTGCTTGGCTTTGGCCCAATGGCGGGCGTGGAAATCGTCCGACACCGACTCGGCTGCCTGGACGCTGATGTCGGGCGGGAGGTGGGCATTGAGCGCGCGCCGCCAGTCGCGGGGACTCAGGGGCTTGTCCGAGCGGAAACTCACGACCTGGCCGAGAGCATGGACGCCCGTGTCGGTCCGGCCGGCTCCGATCACGGCGATGTGCGTTTGCGTGACTTTCTGGATCGCGTCTTCCAACGCCGCTTGCACGGTCGGCTGATCCGGCTGCCGCTGCCAACCGGCATAGCTTGTCCCATCGTATTCGAGAATCAGCTTAAAGGTCGGCACCGCCTGCCTCGATCAGCGCGCGGCGGTCTGGATGGGGTTGACGTAGTCCCGGATGCCTTGGAAAATGGCGTCGGCCATGCGGCTGGTAAACATATCGGTCCGCATGAGCTTCTCTTCGGTGGGGTTGGAGATGAAGGCGATCTCGGCCAGGATGCTGGGCATGGTGGTGAAGCGAATCACGTAGAAGGGCGCGGTCTTCACGCCGTGATCCACCACGTCGTAATGGTCGTCCAAGTGGGCCACCATGGCCTGTTTGGTCGTCCAGGCCAGTTCCTGAGACTTTTCGATCTTCTTGCTGGTGACGAAATCCGCCAGGATATACTGCCAGCCCACGCCGGTGCTCTCGATGGGCGTGCCGTTTTCCCGCGCGGCCACGGCCAGGGCGCGCCGGTCGCTGGCCTCGCCGAAGTGGTAGACCTCCAGCCCCTTGGTGTTGCGTTGCGGGTGGGAGTTGACGTGGATCGAGACAAAGAGGTCCGCGTCCTTGCTGTTGGCGAATTTGGCCCGGTCGCCCAGCTCCACGAACACGTCTCGGTCCCGCGTCATGAGGACCTGGACGCCCAGATATTTGGTGATTAGGTCGCGGAGCTTCAACCCCACTTGCAGGGTGACGTCCTTTTCCGCCGTCCGCTGCTGGCCGATAGCGCCGGGGTCTTTGCCTCCGTGGCCCGGGTCGATCACGATCAGCTTGATGGCCTTTCCTGGCGCCGACCGTTGCGACGCACGAACCGGCAGCGGCGTGGGAGCCGGCGGGGTTTCCGGGACTTGTTGGGCCTTGGCCAGCTGGACCGGGGGCGCTGGTTCGGCGATCGACATCGGTGTCGGCTCGGAAGGCGCCGCTTTTGCCACGACCGGTGCGGGAGGCGGCGGTTCGACGGATTGAGCCAGGGCCGGCTCGCCCTGTTCGCTTTGGTGGTACAGGTCCACGACGAGCCGCTCCGGCCTGCTGAGGGCGATCAGCTTGTAGTCGCGGACCTGGTTCAGGTTGACCGAGACGGTCACCGAATGGGTATGCGGTTGCGCGATGGAGACTTCGCCCGGCAATTTCTTGTGGCTGAGTTTGGCCCGCAACCGTTCGCTGAGTCTGGTGTTTTGCAATTCCACGACCGCCCGGTTCGGGCTCTCCTGGCGGCTCTGGGTGAAGGTCGTCTGCTGGTCGAGATCCAACACCAGGCGTGTATAGTCCGAGTAGTCCTTCACCCGGATGTTCTGCACCAACGCGCCGTCCTGGGGTTGGGCGACGTTCTTGTGTGCGGGCTTCTTGACCTTGTGGGCCAGGCCGCGAGTCGTCGCGTGGGAAGTCTGGGCAGGCGAAGCTGTGGCAGCGACCGACCAGGCAGGGGCCAGGATGCCGAGCGACAACAGCCAGGCGGTTAGGCCATAAGTCAGCAAAAATCGAGTCGGCATAGCAGATCCAGGTTCGCGATAATCTTGAGAAAACTTGTCAGAAGCCAGCCTGATTGTCAAGCGTTTACCCCTATCTTCTCTCTTTCGGCCTATTCCTGTCTGAAATTGACAGGAGGAAATCTGTCGGCTAGGCTCCGCACCCATGGCAACGCATGTGATCGTGGACGGGTATAACCTCCTCGGCGCGAGAGGCCAGGTCGGGCGCACCGGTGCAACCAACGGCGAGGCGGCCCGCGAGCAACTGCTGCGGGATTTATCGGCCTATCGGCAGCGCAAAGGGCATCCGATCACGGTGGTCTTCGACGGATGGCAGCAGGGAGGCGGGGCGGAACGTCAGGAACATCGGGCCGGACTGCTGGTCGTATATTCACGGCGCGGGGAGCGGGCCGATCAGGTGATCCAGCGTCTGGCGGAGGAGTATGGGCGGGATTGTGCCGTCGTGTCCTCGGATCGGGAGGTGACGGACTTTGCCAGGGCCCGCGGGGCGTTCGTCATCGGCGCCGCGGAGTTCGAGTCCCGGCTGAAGGAGCGTCCGGTCGCGGTGGCTCGGGGCGGCCCGTTTCGGAAAGATGAGCCGGAAGGCGATCTCCCGCGGCGGAATCCGGAGAAGAAGGGCAATCCGCGCAAACTACCCAAGGCGCTCCGCAAACGGAGCCGCCAGCTCAGGGGATTTTGAACAGGCGTCGGGCATTGTCCGACGTGATCCGTCCCAGTTCTTCCACGCCGGCGACTTCCGTCGCCCCCTTCACTTCCGCGATCTTCTCGGCCACCAGCTTGACGAACGCCGGCTCGTTCCGCTTGCCCCGATGGGGCACGGGCGTCAGGTAGGGGCAATCCGTCTCGACCAGGATCCGGTCCAACGGGACGGTCTTGACGATGTTCCGCAACATGGTCGCGCTTGGGAACGTGATCACGCCGGAAAAGGACAGGTAAAATCCCAAGTCCAGCGCATCTTTGGCCAGCCAGGCATCGCCGGAGAAGCAGTGGAAGACGCCGCCCACCTGGCCGGCGTGTTCCTCTTTGAGAATCGCAATCGTGTCCTCCTGGGCTTCGCGCGTGTGGATGACCAAGGGAAGGCGCAGCTCCTTCGCCAAGCCCACTTGCTCGCGAAAGCGCTCCCGCTGGAGCTTGGGCGGGGAGTGGTTGTAGTGGTAATCGAGCCCGATCTCGCCGTAGGCGACGACTTTCTTGTGGGCGGCCAGCCGGCGAAACTCGTCGTACCAGCCGTCTTCGATGTGTTTCACCTCGTGGGGATGCACGCCCACGGCCGCGTAGACGAAAGGATAGCGGCCGGCCAGATCCACGGCGGACTTGCTGGTGGCCAGGTCGCAGCCGATGCTGACGAAGGTGTCCACTCCGGCCTCGCGTGCGCGGGCGATGACGGCCTCGCGGTCGGCATCGTAACGTGCATCATCCAGATGGGCGTGGGTATCGATCAGCATGGGCGAAACCGTCTCCTCGGCCGAACGAGTCGGCCCGGCGCATCCTAGCACAAGGGCTGTGGCAGGGAGAAGGGCGGACCGGGTTGACAGGGTTCTGCGGATCGTGATACATGCAAACGAGTTGCAATTAAGAGCGAGGCGCACGATGAAACACCTGATCGCCGGGTTGCGCGCCGAGGGGCGGCGGCTGACACGTCCCCGCAAGGCCATTTTGGACGTGCTGGAAAAATCCAAGTATCCGTTGAGCGCGGCCGATGTGCACGCGCGGCTCAAGCGGGAGCAGGTGGCGGTGGATCTGGTCACCGTCTACCGGACGCTCGGCGTGTTAAAGGAGCTGGGGCTGGTCGCTCAGGTGGAACTGGGCGAGGGGCAGTTCCGCTATGAAACCCGCCATGGCCGCGAGCACCACCACCACATCCGCTGTCGCGGATGCGGGCGCATCGCCGACCTCATGCTCTGTCCGCTCAAGAAATTGACCGCGCTCGTGGAGCGGGAGACTCGCTTCACGGTTGAGGAACACTCTCTCGAGTTTTTCGGATGGTGTCCGAAGTGCCGGTAGCGGGGTTAGGACGACACGGGTTCCGGCGCGGCTTTGCGCGCCTGCACGTCGGCGAGTTCGAGAAGCAGGGACTCGGTTTCGTCCCATCCCAGGCAGGCGTCGGTGATGGACACGCCGTAGGCCAGTTGAGCCCCCTCTTTCCAGGTTTGCTTGCCGGGGTGGAGGTTGCTTTCCAGCATCAGGCCCATGATCGCCCGCTGTCCGCCGGTGAACTGCCGGGCGACGGATCGGGCCACCTGGGCTTGCCGTTGGTGGTCCTTGCCGGAATTGTCGTGCGAACAGTCCACCATGATCGGGCGGGCGATCTGTTCCCCGGCCACCAGTGCTGCGGCTCGCGCCACGTCTTCCGGCCCATAGTTGGTCTTGCCGCCCCCGCCGCGCAGGACGATATGGCGGTCGGGGTTGCCGAGGGTCTTGATGATCGAGGTCACGCCCTGCGCGTTGATGCCGACGAAGCTGTGGGGCTGGCGGGCGGTGGTCATGGCGTTGACCGCCGCTTGCAGACCTCCGTCCGTGCCGTTCTTGAATCCCACCGGCATGGAGAGGCCGCTGGCCATCTCCCGGTGGATCTGGCTTTCGGTCGTGCGGGCGCCGATGGCGACCCAGCTCAGCAGGTCGGCGATGTACTGGGGGGTGACCGGGTCCAGCAGTTCGCAGGCGCAGGGCATGCCCAGGGTGTTGATTTCCAACAGCACTTTGCGGGCCAGTTCGAAGCCGGCCGCGATGTCGCAGGTGCCGTCCAGGTGCGGGTCATTGATCAACCCCTTCCAGCCGACGGTTGTGCGGGGCTTCTCGAAATAGGTCCGCATGACGATCAGGAGCCGGTCCCTGGTGGCATCGGCGACTCGCTTCAACGCTTCCGCATATGCGACGGCGGCTTGCGGGTCATGAATCGAACAGGGGCCGACGATGACGAGTAGGCGGTCCTTGTCCGTACCGTGCAAGATGTTCCGGATGGCATGGCGGGTCTGCACGACGAGTTCCGCGGCAGCCGGCGTGATCGGCAGACTGGTTTTGACCTCGCGGGGAGGCGGAAGCGGCTTGATCTCGCCGACGTTTCTATTATCGACCGGTTCGCTCGTGGCCATGGTTGAGGCTCGGGATGAGGGCTCACCATACAGCACAATATGTAGAAGAGTCAAGCAATGGCCCGCTGGACGATCGGCCAAACGCCGCGTGGGACAAGGGATTGCGCGTGCCGTGACGACCATGCCGGGGTACTGCCGTTGGTTTGACAGGGCGGCCATGCTTTGATAGGGTCACGACGTCGTATGGTTGACCGCATACCCAGAACCGCTTGCGCGCTGGTCGGACGGGGGCTCGCCCTGGCCTTGGTGGCGGTCCTCCTGGCCCTCGCGCCCTTTGCCGCCGCGCTCGAAGTGCACCATGAGCTGGCCGCCGCCGATCATGACGGCCACGAGCATTCCGACTCCGACCTCTGCCAATGGGTCCAACATCATACCGGCCAATCTCTGTCGGGCGATGTGCCGACGCTCGTGGCCTCCATCGTGCCCGACGTCCAGCCGCTTCCCGCTCCGGCTCTTCTGGTTTCGGCGACGCTGACCGGTCCCGGCGCGTCGCGCGCCCCGCCTCGCTCCTGATCTCTTCGTCTTAGACGTTTCGGCTCCCCGCCCGTCGGCAGGCTGCGTCCGGCGCGGGGTGTCTGTACGTGCTCAGCGGGAGTCGGGGGTGTCATGCGACGTGTCTTCTTCGGCCTGTTCTGGGTCGGCCTCATCGCGCTGTATCAGATAGCCATCGGTTCGGCGGGGTCCGAGGCCCAGGCCCAGCAGCCCGAACCGATCAACGAACGGCGGACGATCACCGGGTTCGTCGAGAACCAGGACTTGCGGCGCATCGCCCAAGCCATCGTGGAGATTCGCAATCAGGAAGGGGAGGTGGTTGAGGCCGGCGTCACCAATGCCGCCGGAGAGTTTGCCCTGACGGTGTCCCAAGAGGGGACCTATTCGGTCAGTGCGGTGCAGGAGACGTATCGCAGCCAGTATGTGGTCATCCGGGTGGGGACCGACAAGCCGGTCCCGCTCACGTTGACGTTGGCGATGACCCAAGAAATCGCATTGGACATCGTCGCGCCCCTGCCGCCGCTTCAATATAAGGCGTCCAGCGAAACCTATTCGATTAGCCGGAAGGACATAGAAATTCTCCCACGGGGCAACAACAGCGACGTGGACCAGGTGTTGCTGACCATTCCAAGCGCAGCCTATGGGGCGCTGAAGCAAGTGCACATCCGGCAGGACCACGCCAACATTCAGTTCCGCATCGACGGCGTACCGATCCCGGACACGGTCTCCACGACATTTTCCGACATCATCACGCCACGGGCCTGGGAGCGTGCCGACATTATCCTGGGCGGCCTGGAAGCCCAGTATGGAAACCGAGCGACGGCGTTGATCGACATCACCAGCAAAAGCGGCACCAAGCCAGGGTTTGGTTCGATGCAGATGTTCGGCGGTTCGAACCAGACCCTCAATCCCTCATTCGAATACGGCGGCACCGTCGGGGAGAAGTTTCGGTACTACGTCCTGAATAGCTATATTTCGACGAATCGCGGCATCGAGCCACCGACCGTTGGCCATTCCGTCTTTCACGATCAGAGCGAACGGAGTCAGACGTACCTTCGGGGCGATTATCAGAAGGACAATCGCAACAATTTCACCTGGCTCTTCTTGAACTCGGTCGCCAAATATCAAATCCCCACACTGCCGGGGCTGGACGCCAATCCGGATGTCTTGACCTTGCTGCAAGCGCAGAACCCCGCCTTTAGCCCGGTGGCGTCCCAGGCGGTCAATCAGAACCAATATGAAAACAACCAGTACGGTCACATGGTCTGGCGGCATGACGTGAATGCCAACAATTTCTTCAGCCTCGCCGGCTATTTCCGCCACACACGGGCGACCTTCAAGACCGATCCCTTCAATAGCCTGGCCTATACGGCGGACACCGCAATCCCATTTTCCACGGGAGATCAGGACCGCAACGGCTACGCCGCCGGCGTCCGGCTCGATTACACCAATAAGCTCAACCCACAACATCTGCTCAAGTACGGGTTCCAGGTTGATCGGACCCAGGTGATCAACAAAACCGCCCTGTATGCATTTGCGCGGGACCCTGGCACGGGGGCGCCCACCGGCCCGGTCATCAACCTGAGCGGCGCCAATCGGCTCATTGGATGGCGAGAAGAATTCTGGATGCAGGATCAGTGGACTCCCACCGACCAATGGACCTTCAACCTGGGCCTGCGCTATGACCAAATACAGTACCAGTACAACGAAGGACAGCTCAGTCCGAGGATTGGCGCCACCTATAAGGCCAACGAATCGAATGTATTCCATGCCTACTACGGCCGGATGTTTACCCCGCCGAATCTCGAATCGGTCTCGTTTAACAGCCTCAATACGATCGGCACCACGGCCCAACCGGAGAACCTGACCAATAACAAAACCAGGGCCGAGCGATCGCACTACTTTGAGGTTGGGAGTTACCATGCCTTGAACCAGTGGGCCACCTTGGAGTTGACGGGCTACTATAAGCTGAACCACTGGCAGGGTGACGCAGGACAGTTCGGGACCACCCCCCTCCTGCAGTCCTTTGCGTTTGAAAACGGCTGGCAGCGCGGGATCGACGGAGCCTTGAAGGTCAAGGCCACCGACAACCTGACCGGGCGGGCGAACGTAGGCTGGGGGCAGTGCAAGGCGTATGGCCTGCAATCAGGGCACTTCTTGCTCGATCAGGGAGAGATCAATGACATTAATTCGAAGGGCGGGGTCTTCTGTGATCACTCGCAGTTTGTCACCGGTTCGGCGATCGTCAATTACCGATTCCTGGAGAGGACCTCCGTTTCCGGAGAGATGCTCTATGGGTCGGGGTTGCGCACGAACGACGATGGCGCAAAGACTAACTCTTCGCACGTGCCCAGCTATACTGTGTATAATGCCTCTCTGACTCATGAGTTTCCGATCTTCCAGTCCCAAAAGTTTTTGCTGGGGTTCGACGTGGTCAACATCCTCGATCAGAAGTATTTCTACAACACGGGATCGGGTATCGGGTTGGGTATCGCCCATGCCGGCATGCCCCGGTCGTTCTTCTTCCGCGGACAGTGGTTCTTTTAATCGCCGTGAGACGTCAAGCGTGACGCATGAAGGATTGAACGGACGAAGTGGGAGGGGCAGGCGGTATCCCGATTGCGCCATGGAGTTTTGGATCATGGCGGGGCTGACCGCGCTGATCATTCTTTGTGCCGGTTCAGCCGGCGCGGCGGAGGGCGATGCGGCGACGCACCAAGCCGACCACGCAGAGGATGCCGTGGACGTTGTTCTGCCGGATGTGCACGTCCACGGCGTGCCGCTGAACAAGGATCAGCAACTGGGGCCGGTGCCGACCTACATGCCGTGGCCGAAAATTCCCTCGTCGCTCGACGGGCAGGAGTTGGACGACTGGATGAAGGCGCGGTTCCTGGTGAGCAAAGAGGCGCGGGTCACCGTGGTCGTGTTGGAACCGTGCAAGCATCGGGAGCTGACCGGCGCCGGCCTCGCGGCGTTGAACAAGTGGACGTTCGATCCCCAGTTGAAAGGGGACGAGCCGGTGGACGGGGAAATTACCGTCCGCATCCACTTCCGGACCAAATAACGGCAGGCGAGTCGGGCAGGAGGCGACGCTGGACTGGGACCACGCACTATTCGTCAGCATCAACAGCTTGGCCGGTCGATCCGACTGGGCCGACGCGGTCATGCTGACGCTGACCCATCCGAGCAGCCTGTGGCTGCCGGGGGCCTTGGTCCTGGCCTATTGGATTTGGGCGAACCGGCGGGAGGCGTTCATCGGAGCGGGGGCGCTCGCCACGCTCATCGTCGTGGTTGACCAGGTCGGGGCCCAGATCAAACACCTGGTCGGGCGGGTGCGGCCCTGCCAAACGTTCGCGGATATCCATCTGCTCGTCGGCTGCGGCGGAACCGGGAGTTTTCCTTCCAATCATGCGCTGAATACCGCGGCGGCCGCCGCCTTCGCGCACGTCCTCTACCCCAAGACCGGCTGGATCACCTGGCCGCTGGTCGCCCTCGTCGGCGTCTCGCGCGTCTACGTCGGAGCCCACTATGCGACGGATGTCCTCGGCGGTTGGCTCATCGGCGGGCTGCTCGGCGTCGGCGCCGCCTTCCTGCTCCTCCGATGGCCGGCATTCAGGCCGGCTGGTTAGCGCGGCGGCTCTTCCGGAACAAACTCCAGAAAATACTGCTTGGTCAGGAAGTCATGTTCCCGCAGCAGGCGGTACCCGGCCTTGGCCATCTCCGCGAGCAGGGTTTCGCGGGGGACCAGATGGCGCTTGGGAAAGCCCAGGTTGCCGGAGCGGGCATCGTGGTAAAAATCGATGATCGCGACGCGGCCGCCGGCTTTGAGCGATGCCTTCACGTTGGCGAAATAGGTCGTCCGGTCTTCCAGGTGATGGCCGACATTGCAGAGAAAGATCAGGTCTACGGATTCCCTGGGGAGCTTGGGGTTGTCCGGTCCGGCCAGGATGAACTCGACGGTGTAAGGTTGCCGGCGGCGGTCCAGGCTGGCTTTGACATAGTCCAGCATCGCCGGTTCCACATCGATCGCGTAGACCTTGCCGGCGACGGTGACCGCATCGACGAACCGTCGGGTAAAGTAGCCTGATCCGGCCCCCAGGTCCGCCACGGCCATGCCCGGCCTGAGTCCCAGCGCCTCGACGACTTGCGCCGGCTTCTGATCCTGATCCCGCTCGGCGCTGTCCAGATGCTCCAGGTAACTCTTCAGGTCGGTCGGGTTTCGATGCTTGCCCTGCTCTTCCTGTTCCCCGTGCCGGTGCTCGGTCTGGGCCGCAGCCGGCGCAGCCCAGAGGGTCATGACGAGGAGCAAACGGATGACGGTCGGCGCGGACGTTGTCATGGGGTGACCTCCTTGTCGTTCGTGGCAGCGGAGTCCTGTCGCCGAACCGGATCGACCCGGAAGACGTAGACTCCGTTCTTCGAGAAGAGGGGCGTCAGGGCTCGCGGGAACTCTTTGAGGCGATGCTCCAGCGTCGGAGCATCGGGACCGTGAAAGGCCAGCAGGCCGTACTGGTCATGCAGACGTTTGAACTCGCGGACGTTGAGCACGACGTGGGTAAACCCCTCGTCGGCCACGCGCCGGGCCAGCGCTTCCGGTGAGGCAGCCTCCGTCACCCACTTGGCCATCGGATGTTCGCTGACCGGGTAGGGCGCCATTCCCTCCCTCGCGAAATACAAGGCCCGCGCTTCGCCGACGAGCAGCAGGCGCGCCTCGGCGGGAACGGTCTCGCGAACGAATCGGGCCGCCGCCTCGTGGTCCAGCCTGCGCGCCATATAGACGGTGCCGCTCTCCCACCCCAAGGCGACATCGGTGGCTGAAAACGCGCTCTCCTGTTGATCGATGAAACGGGCGGTTCCTACAAGAGCCAGGAGGACGAACGCTACGGCCGCGATGATCTGCACCGGCCGGCTCAGCCGGGCGGCCATCCCAACGAGGCCGACCAGTCCCACCACGAGGGCCGGAGCCAAGAACCGGATGGTCGTGCTCGTGGTCAGCCAGGCCAATCCTGCTAGCCAGATGAAAGCGCCCGCCGCATCCGCCCAGCGGCGCTCCTGCTCGGTCCATCCAAGAAGCCTGGCGAGCAGCGGCAGGATCGCCAGGCAGCCAATGCCGGTGACCGCGAGGAGGCCCGCATCGCCGGCGGAACCGAATTGTTCCGGATGTTGGACGAGCGTGACGGGGAGCCGCAGCCATCCGTCCAGGCTCATGTCTTGGATGGACGGGGGGATTTCAGTTTTGAGCCGGGCTTGGTTGGCCGCGTTCCAGTAGGGGCTGCCGAAAATATCGGACGCCAGGGGAAAGATCGGATTCCCTGTGTACAGGAAGGCCCGTATCCACCAAGGTATGACACAGAGGACGGCCACGAGGCCTGCCCGTGCGAGGTCACGTGTGGCCCACCCCACGATCGCGCCCGCGAGCAGCGCCGCTCCCGCCCAAGCCAAGCCGGAGAGTTTGACGCCGGCGGCTAGGCCGAGGAGCAGACCGAGGGCCAGCCATGGGGAGGGCTTAAGAGGCGTCCCGAGCAGGACACAGCAGGCGATGACGATGGCGGCGGTCAAGGCCGTTTCTGCAAAGGAGAGGGTGCCCAGGAACCAAAGGGTCGGGGACGAGGCGAGCGCGACGATCGTCCACGGACCGGCCCAGCCGGCTGTCCGCGAAGCCGCGACGGTTTCCGCCAATCCCCACGCGCCCACGGAGCAGAGCACCCAGAGGCTCACGTGGGTGGCACGGGCGCCAACTTCGTCGGCAAAGGCCATGCCCCAAGCCAGCAGCAGGTCGGACACGTGGGGCATGGCGGTCTGATAGACCCAGGGAAGGAGGCGGTCTTGGCCTGCGGCAAGGGCCTGCTGGGGGATGACGAGATGATAAGTCAGTTCGTCGTAAAAAGTCGGAGGGATGGTGGCCCAGAGCCAGACGATCAGCCAACTCCCGCCCAGCACCGCCCCGCCAGCCAGCGAGGCGATGAGCTCGTTACGAGGAAGCCAACGCCGTTCGATCCGAGATAGGGCCCATAATCCGTACGAGAAGCAGGCGACGATTGCTGCCCCGGTTACGCGGAACAAGCCGCTCATGGCGCAGAGGGTCGCGACAGGCGCCAGGCCGGCCAGACCGATGCCCAAGGTATAGGCGGTCCGGAGGAGCGAGGGAGCGGCGATAGCCGGTAAGGCGCCTGAGCCGAGCCGACTCAGAAGCCTGCCCGCTCCATAAAGCGCAGTCAAAAACGACAAGGGGATGAGGAGCAACCAAAGACGAGAGGGGGCCAGGATGGCCGTGCCGAAGGCCACAACTGCGCCGGCGCCGAGCAAGGTCGGGACCGGACGGCATCGGGGAGCGGGTGGGGGCTCGCTCATGGCTTGGAAGATCTGAGTCGTTCCGGCAAGACGGGAAACTTTGCCTCTCCCACTCCGAAATGGTCTCCGGCTTCGTCGGCCGCGACCACGCGCAAGGTAATCCCGTCCGGAGCTTCGGTGGGCAGAGGCACGAAGAACGGGGCTTCGAAGCGGCTCTTGTCCCCCGTATAAAACATTTGCAGTTGCTCGACCACGTGTTGGCCGATCAGCACCTCGCCGTAAATCTTGACCTTGCGGGAATCCCAGTCTCCGTGCGGCCGCACCAGCGAACCGGAGAGGGTTCGGACGGAGGCCTTCAGCTTGACATCCTCCTTGGCGATCAAGGGGGTGCCCGGCGCCGGCGATTCGATCTGGACGATGAAGCCGTAGAGATGCAGCACGATCCCGTCGTTCTTCATGGCCTGCCCGGGAACCAGCAACACGGTTTTGCTGGCCCGTTGCATGGCCCAGGGGTAGGCGAGCGGGCCTTGCACGGCGATGTCGACCAGGGTGGGCCGGTCCAAAAACAACGTGGCGCTGAACGAAGCGGAGGGGCGGGAGGAATAGCGCGGTTCCTCCATGATGCGCGGGGTGCGCATGATCTGGGTCTGGTCCCCCGACTCTCCGCGCTGCAGGCCCGAGGCCAGGAGTCGGCCGGTTGCCACGTCCGTGATCGTGATCCGGGCGCCGCCCACGTCGTCGCCCAGGACCATGGCGCCGTGAGCCACGACGCGCACCAATACGTCGGTGGCGACCGACTCGTTGGGTTGGTTGGCCGGTAGGGGCGGGGTCGAAGGGGCCTCGGCCGCGTGCAGAGGCGACAAGGTTGCGAGGCAGAGGGTGATGAGGAGCAAGGCCGGTTTCACGGGCATTGGCCCTCGCTCACTTCACTTTTGTGCCGGGCGGCACCTCTTCGATCACCGTGACCAGCCCGCCCACATCTTTGTCGCCGGCCGCCAGGACCATGCCTTGCGATTCGATTCCCATCAGCTTGGCCGGTTTTAAGTTGGCGACGATCACGATCCGTTTACCGACGAGCTGTTCCGGTTCGTAGCGCTTGCCGATGCCGGCCACGATCTGACGCTGCTCGCCGCCAAGATCCACTTGCAGCTTGATCAGCTTTTCGGACTTCGGTACCCGCTCGGCGGTCAGGACCGTCGCGGTCTTGAGTTGAACCTTCATGAACTCGTCGATGGAAATCTGCACCGGCGCGGATGGTGCGGGCGTGGGTGCTTGGGGAGCGGGGGTAGATGCTGTCGACGTTACGGGAGTCGGTTGAGAGGAAGCGGCTGAGTCGCTCACGGTCTTTGCTCCTTGTGTTTTCGATTCGATACGGGGGAAAAGGGCGCTGCCCTTTCGTATCTTTGTTCCGCATTGCAGTTCGCCCCACTTAATCTCTTGGCTCAAGAGCGGCGAACCCCAATTGACATCAAGTCCTAACTGCTCAGCAATACTCTTTGCAGTGTTCGGCATGACGGGATAGATGTACAGGCTCAAGATTCGCAGACATTCTGCTGCGGTGTACAAGACAGTATTGAGTTCCGTACGCTTGCCAGGATCTTTTGCAAGCCTCCAGGGCTCATGTTGATCGATAAATATGTCAACAATGGTAGCTAGGCTTGCGATGTTAAGAAGTAGATCGTTGAATTCAAAACTCGCGTAGAGCCCATCGAGATGTTTCTCCAAGGCAAGAAGCTGTTGTTTTGCGTTAAGGAGAAGGGGGTATTTCTGATGCGCACTCTCGATGTAGTCCTGGGACACATCAGGAATAGCGCCATCACAATTGCGGTCAATCATGGTCAATGTGCGGCTGAGGAGGTTGCCGATACCGTTGGCCAAGTCACTATTAGTCCGTCGCGACAAAGCCTGTATGGAAAAGTCTCCGTCGTGGCCAAAGGGCACCTCGCGCAGGAGAAAGTACCGGAAGGCGTCTACGCCGCATTCGTATTCATCCACAATGGCATAGGGGTCCACCACATTGCCGCGGCTCTTAGACATCTTCTCGCCGTTCACCGTCCACCAGCCGTGGGCGAAGATGGTCTGGGGCAGGGGCAGCTCCAGGGCCATGAGCATGGTGGACCAGTAGACCGCGTGGGTCGTGAGGATATCCTTGCCGACCAAATGCACATCTGCGGGCCAGAAGCGAGCGACCAAGGGCTCCGGGCGAAGGTACTCCAAAGCGGACATGTAGTTCACGAGGGCATCGAACCAGACGTAGGTCACGTAGTCCTGATCGAATGGCAGTTCAATGCCCCACGAGAGTCGAGATTTCGGCCGTGAGATGGAGAGGTCCCCGAGTTTTTGGGTCTGAAGAAACCCCAACACTTCGTTGCGGCGCGACTCGGGGCGGATAAAGTTTTCGTGGGATTTGATGTAGTCGATCAAACGATCCTGATACTGCCCCATCTTGAAAAAGTAATTGTGTTCACTGAGTCGATCGACCGGGCGTTTGCAATCCGGGCAAAGCCCATCCGCGACATCTTTCTCGGTCCAGAACCGTTCGTCGAACGTGCAGTACCATCCGGTGTAATCTGCCTTATAGATCAATTGCTTGTCGTGCAGCTGTTGAAGGTATCGTTGCACGACTCGTTTGTGCCCGGTATCTGTGGTTCTGATGAAGCCATTGTTTGAGATGTTCAGTTTGAGCCAGAGCTTTTTGAACTGGGGGGCGAGACGGTCGCAATGGTCTTGGGGAGCGATGCCCGCCTTGGCCGCAGCCTGCTGGACTTTTTGTCCATGCTCGTCCAGGCCGGTCAGGAAAAACACGTCGTCGCCGCGGAGTCGCCGATAACGAGCCAGCACATCGGCGGCGACGGTCGTGTAGGCGTGCCCGATATGGGGCACGTCGTTGACGTAATAGATCGGCGTCGTGATGTAGAAGGTCTTCGGCATATCGTGCCCAAGATAGCAGGGAGACGGCCTCGAAAGCTAGATTAGCGGGCAGGACCGGCGAGGGCCGGCGGGGCGACCGCATCGCGCAGATGCAGGAGAATTTGCTCCAGGGCCAGTTGCAAGTTCAGGTTTCGTCCGGCGTGGCGTTCGACGGTCTGGATCTCCTCCAGTACCTGGACCAGCAGCTGAGGCTGGACGGTTGAAGCGGCCCGTTGCAGGTCCGGAAGACGGTCCCGGTTCAGCAGATGCTCCGGATCGGCGCCCATCCGGACCAACAGAAGGTCCCGGCCCCACCGCGCCAGCCATTCCAAGGCTTCGAGCACCCGGTCCGATTTGTGGAGCGACTCGGCCACGGTCAAAATCGTCGAGATGGAGCGCAGGGTGGCAGGGTTGGTGAGGGAAGAAAACTCGTCCTGCTGTTTGCGGGCCTCGGCCAAGTCGGTTCGCAGCGCCAATCCGATCCGGCCTTGGGCGAGCATCGAGAGAAAATGCGCGTCGTCCGGAGGCAGATCCCGCTGCGTAATCAGGGCCGCCTCGACCTGGGTTTTGGCCGGCGGCACGAAGCGGATGCTCTGGCAGCGCGAGCGGACGGTGGTCGGCAGGGCGGAGGGTCTGCTGCTGACCAGCAGGAACAGGCTGTGCGCGGCCGGTTCCTCCAGGGTTTTCAGCAGCGCGTTGGCGGCGCCCTGGGTCAGCCGATCCGCATCGTCGAGGAGATAAATTTTCCAGGGGCTCACCAGCGGGCGATAGACGATCTGTTCTTCCAATTGGCGGACTTGTTCGATCTTGATCTGGGGATTGGCCATCTCGCGGTCCGGTTCGATCACCAGAAAATCGGGGTGCGTCCGCGCGTCGATCTGGGTGCAGGCCCGGCAGGTGCCGCAGGCATCGGGCCCCTGGCTTCCGTAGGGCGTGTCGCAGTTGACGGTTTGGGCGAAGAGGATGGCGGCCAGTTTCTTGCCGATGCCTTCTTCTCCGTGGAACAGATAGGCGTGGGCGACCCGATCGTGGAGAATCGAGGCCTTGAGGATGGCTTTGGGCCGATCGTGTCCGATGAGCTGGCTGAACGGCATGTCAGCGAACCTTTCGCGTGGCCGGTCGGGTCGGTTTCGCCGAACGACGGGCCAGCAAGCGACGGACCAATGTCCAGGCTTCCGCTTCGATGTCGTCGGGGGCGGCGCGAGCATCCAACACTTTGACGCGGCGCGGCTCTCGGGCGGCCAGCGCGAGAAAGCCCCGACGGACGCGCTCATGGAAGCGCTTGGTTTCCCGATCGAGCCGGTTCAATTCCAGATCGTTGCGCTTTCGCCTGGCCAGGCCTGTTTGAGCCGGGAGGTCGAAGAGCAGCGTCAGCGCGGGCACGAGCCCCTTGGTGGCAAAGTGGTTGAGGCGGCGCAGGTGCTGCACCTCCAGGCCGCGTCCATAGCCTTGGTAGGCGAGGGTGGAATCCATGAAGCGGTCGCAGAGGACGATCACCCCGTTGCTGATGGCCGGCGCGATCACATGGGCGACATGTTGGCTGCGGCAGGCGAACACCAGCAAGGCTTCGCTCTCCGGCGTGATCGGCTCGGTAGGGGCCGAGCCGGCGGCTGTGCCGAGAAACAGGGAGCGGATTCGTTCGGCCAACGGGGTCCCTCCCGGTTCCCTGGTTTCCAACACCCGATGGCCGGCTTCCCGGAGGCGCTTGGCCAGCCTCGCACATTGGGTGCTTTTGCCGCTGCCTTCGACCCCCTCGAAGGTAATCAACAGGCCTCGTTTGGCCCCCCGGTTCCCGCCCATGTTCCCCCTCAAAATCTCCCTGCAGATCAGGTGGGCGATCCTATTCCAAGTGCTTGAAAATAGCAAGAAAAGGCTTGCGACGCCCTGTGGAAGACTGTATGATGAGGCCGCAAGGAGCGCACCCCGGTGAAGACACTCAGAGCCTCCCTCAAACGCTACTTCCTGACGGGGTTGTTGGTCATCACCCCCATCTGGGGGACGGTGCTCATTTTGAAGACCCTGTTCCTGACGGTGGACGGGATCCTGGGGGATGTGCTCGCGAAGTTCGTGATCCCGGATTCCTACGTACCTGGGCTCGGTATCCTGACGCTGATCGCGTTGATTTTCACCACCGGTCTGCTGGCGACCAACATCATCGGCGGGCAGGTCGTCAAGCTGTGGGAAGACTGGCTGCACCGGGTGCCGGTGGTCCGCGGCATCTATGCGACCCTCAAAGCCATGATGGACATCCTGTCCTTCAAGGAGCGGGAGAAATACAATCGCGTCGTGCTGATCCAGTTTCCCAAGAACGGCCACTATTGTTTTGCGTTCGTCACCGGCATGACCAAGGGGGAAGTGCAGCAGATTTCCACGGAGCCGTTGTTGAACGTGTACGTGCCCACGTCGCCGAATCCGACGTCCGGCTATTTTTTGCTGGTGCCCGAGAAAGAGGTGGTCTCGTTGGAGATCAGCGTGGAAGAAGCCATGAAGCTGATCGTCTCGGGCGGGCTCTATCAGCCGTCGCCGTCCATGCCGGCGGTCGTGCAGCCCAATGCGGTCCCGTCCTCCGTCGAACGGCCCGGTGTGGAGGTGCCGATCTCCTAGGCGTGTGTTGATTTGGCGATGGCATGATGTTCGACGCACTATGAAGCAAGCTCCCAACCATCCAGTCGCACAATCCCGCATCCACGGTTTGGCCGCGATCGTCATGGCGGCCGGGATGGGGAAGCGGATGAAGTCCAAGCAGGTCAAGGTGTTGCACACGGTGGCCGGCCGCCCCATGGTGCTCTATGCGCTGGATCTGGCGGATCGGCTGGCCGGGGCGGGCACGGTCGTGGTGGTCGGCCATCAGGGAGAACAGGTCAAGGCGGCGATCGACGCCCATGGCGCGGCCAATGGGACGCGGGCGGTCGCGCGCGGCGCCGCGCGGCGCGAGAAAGGGCTGACGGCTCATGTCGGGCGCGGCGCCGATCCGTCGCCTCCGGTGCTGATCGCCGAGCAACGGCAACAACTGGGCACCGGCCACGCGGTGATGCAAGCCCGAGGCGCGTTCCTGCGCGCGCGCGGTGCGCCGGCTTCGGCCTATGTGATCCTCAACGGGGACACCCCGCTGCTGCGCGAGGAGACGCTGCGGGCGCTGCTCCGGTTGCACGAATCCCAGCGGGCGACGGTCACGATCCTGACGGCCCTCTTGGACGATCCGTCCGGCTACGGCCGTGTGGTCCGGCAAGGCATCGAGGGTCCGGTGCTGCGCATCGTGGAGGATCGGGACGCGACCGCAACCGAGGCGGCGATTCGCGAGATCAACGTCGGGACCTATGTCGTGGACGGGTCCTTTCTGTTCGAGGCGCTGGACAAGCTGGAACCGCGGAATGCGCAGCAGGAATATTATCTCACCGACATCGTCGGTCTGGCGGTGGAGCGTGGCTTGACGGTGGCGGCGATGGCGGCGCCCTCCGCCGAGGAATCGCTGGGGATCAACACGCGCCAGCAGCTTGCGACGGCGGAGCGCGTCATCCGGCAAGCCATCTGCGCCCGTTGGATGGAGGCGGGGGTGACGTTGCGCGACCCGGCGACGACGTGGATCGATCACGACGTCGAGATCGGACGGGACACGGTGCTCTATCCGAACGTGACGCTGGAAGGACGCACCAGGATCGGCGAGGACTGTATCATCCATGCGCAGACCCGTATTACGAACAGCGAGGTGGCCCGCGGCGTGGTGGTGCAAGACGGGTGCGTGGTGAAGGACGCGCGTCTGGACGAAGGCGCGACCATCGGCCCCTTCGCGCACCTGCGCCCCGGTTCGGTGCTCCGGAAGGGGGCCAAAGTCGGGAACTTTGTCGAGACCAAGAAAGCGGAGCTGGGCGAGGGGTCCAAGGCCAACCATCTGAGCTATTTGGGCGACGCCAGGATCGGGCGCGGTGTGAACATCGGCGCCGGAACGATCACTTGCAACTACGACGGGGTCCACAAGCACGAAACCGTGATCGAGGACGACGTGTTCGTGGGCAGCGACAGTCAGTTTATCGCGCCGGTGACGGTGGGGCGCGGGGCTATGATCGCCGCCGGTTCGACCGTGACGAAGGACGTGCCGCCCGACGCGCTGGCGATCGCGCGGGCTCAACAGGTCAATCGTCCCGGCTGGGCGGCGCGCCGGCGGGCGCTGATGGCCGCTGAAGGCCGTGAGGCGTCGGGCGTGAAACGTAAGGCGAAGTCCCAACCCCTCACGCCTCACCCTTCACGCCTCACGAAGAGCGATACGGCCAAGCGAAAGACGAAAGGCTGAGCGGACTATGTGCGGCATCGTCGGATATGTCGGTGATCACGAGGCTGTGCCCGTGCTGTTGGACGGCCTGAGGCGGTTGGAGTACCGCGGCTACGATTCGGCCGGAGTGGCGGTGCTGCACGAGGGCAAGATCGAAGTGCGGCGCAGCGTCGGCAAGCTGGCCAATCTTGAGAAAGCCCTTGCGGACCGCACCATCCACGGTCGGACCGGCATCGGGCATACGCGCTGGGCGACGCACGGCAAGCCCTCCGAGCAGAATGCCCACCCGCATCGCTCCGACGGGTGCGTGCTGGTGCACAACGGTATCATCGAGAACTACGTCGCGCTCACACAGGACCTGCAGCGGGACGGCTATCAGTTCCAATCGGAAACCGACACGGAAGTCGTGGCGCATCTGATCGCCCGGAATATGACGCGAGGGGCCAGCCTGGTGCAAGCCGTGCGCGAAGCGACGAGGGAGATTCAGGGCAGCTACGCCATCGCGGTGATCTGCGAGCAGGAGCCGAACACGTTGGTCGCCGCCCGCTCCGGCTGTCCGCTGGTGATCGGCCAGTGCGCCGGCGCGACGCTGGTGGCGTCCGATGTGATGGCCATGCTGGCCCATACGCGCGAGGTGACGTACCTCGAGGAAGGGGACGTGGCCCTGATTACGCCGTCGCAGGTGCTGCTCACGGACGGGCAGGGCACGCCGGTGCGGCGGACGATCACGCGGGTGTCCTGGGACGCGGCGGCGGCGGAAAAGGGCGGCTATGCCCATTTCATGCTCAAGGAAATTTACGAGCAGCCGCAGGCGATCTTGGATACGATGCGCGGCCGCTACACCTACGAGACCGGCGAAGCGGACCTGCCGGACATCGGATTGACCGACGAGCAGTTCAAGCAGATCGGCCGCATCTGGATCGTGGCGTGCGGCACTTCCTGGCACGCGGGGCTCATGGGTAAGTATCTGATCGAGGAGATGGTCAGGACGCCGGTCCAGGTGGACATCGGATCGGAGTTCCGGTACCGGAATCCGCTGGTCGAAAAAGACGACTTGTTCGTCACGATCTCCCAGTCCGGGGAGACGGCGGATACGCTCGCGGCGGCGCGCGAGGCCAAGCGGCGGGGCGCCCGCGTCGTATCCATCGTCAACGTGGTCGGGAGCACGCTCGCGCGGGAGTCCGACGGAGTGCTCTATACCCGCTGCGGGCCCGAGATCGGCGTGGCCTCGACCAAGGCCTTCACGGGGCAGCTCACCGCCCTCTATCTGCTGTCGCTGCATTTGGCGCGCGTCCGCGGGGTGTTGAACGTCAACGACGGGCGCGTGTGGCTGGAACGGTACGTGGCCCTGCCGGCGCTGGTCGAGCAGATCCTGAAGCGCGACGAGGAGATCAAGGCGATCGCGAAGCGGTATTGTGAGAAACGGAATTTCCTCTACCTGGGCCGCGGGATCAACTATCCGATCGCCCTGGAGGGGGCGCTCAAGCTCAAGGAGATTTCCTACATCCATGCGGAAGGCTATGCGGCCGGGGAGATGAAGCACGGGCCCATCGCGCTGATCGATCAAGACATGCCGGTGGTGGTGCTGGCGCCGCGCGACCGCCTCTACGAGAAGACGGTCAGCAACCTGATGGAGGTCAAGGCCCGCAACGCGCCCGTCATCGCCTTGGTGAGCGAGGGCGAGCGGGATCTCGGGACCGTGGCGGACGCGGTGTTTACGATCCCCGACGTGCCGGCCTTGCTGACGCCGATTTTGTTTACGGTGGCGTTGCAGCTTCTGGCGTACCACATTGCGGTCCTGCGGGGCACGGATGTGGATCAGCCGCGGAACCTGGCGAAAAGCGTGACGGTCGAATAGCAAAGAAGCCGTCAGCGTTCAACAGGAACGACGATCTTCAAAGCTGATGGCGAATGGCTGAAAGCTGAGGGCGAGAAATGAAAATTACCAAAGCCGATGTGGAGCATGTGGCCAAGCTGGCGCGGCTGGAGATCACCGAGGCGGAACAGGACGCGTTCAGCAAGCAGCTCAGCGCGATCCTGACCTATGTGGAGCAGCTGAAGACGCTGGACACCGCGGGCGTGGAGCCGACCGCCACGGTGCTGGAGCAAACCAATGTCTTTCGGGAGGACAAGGCGCGGCCGAGCCTGTCGGTGGAGAAGGCCCTGGCGAACGCGCCCGAACGGGAAGACGGGCACTTTGCGGTGCCGAAAATCATTGAGGAGCGGTAGCGATCAACCGTGAGAGGCAATCATGTTTAGGCAAATGCTGAGATCCAAGATACATCGTGCGGCGGTGACCGATGCCTGCCTGGACTACGAAGGCAGCCTGACCGTGGACGAGGATCTGCTCGATGCGGCGGGCATCCTGCCCTACGAGGCCATCGTCATTTCCAACCTGAACAACGGCGAGCGCTTCACGACCTATGCGATGGCCGGGAAGCGGGGCAGCGGCGAAGTGGTCCTGAACGGCCCGACGGCCCGCAAGGGAGCGGTCGGCGACCAGATCATCATCTTCTGCTACGAGTATTACGCGGAAGACGAGATCAAACGCCATGTGCCCAAGATCATCCGGGTGGGCGAAGGCAACAAGATCATCACCAAACCGTAAGCCGTTCGACATCGAGGTGCAATGTCGCTGTACAAACTGACGCTGCGCGAGCTGCAGGAGAAATTCACCAAGGGCGAAGTGACGGCCTGCGAGATCGTGCAGGCCTACCAGCTGCGCATCAATCAGGTGGAGCCCAAGGTCCGGGCCTACATCACGCTGACGAAGGAGTCGGCGATGGCTCAGGCCGAGGCCCTGGACGAGAAGCTCAAGGGCTGGCGCCGCACGATGCCGCTGATGGGCATGCCGGTGGCGGTCAAAGACAACATCTGCACGCAGAACGTGCTGACGACCTGCGCCTCGCGGATGCTCGGCAACTTCGTGCCGCCCTATGATGCCTCCGTGATCGCGCGCCTGCGCGGCCAGAGCTACCTGTTGTTGGGCAAAACCAACCTGGACGAATTCGCCATGGGCTCCTCGACCGAGAACTCGGCCTTCGGTCCCAGCCGGAACCCCTGGAACCTAAGCCGGGTGCCCGGCGGGTCCAGCGGCGGTTCGGCGGCGGCGGTGGCGGCGGACCTCTGCGCGGCGGCCCTGGGCTCGGACACGGGAGGTTCCATCCGACAGCCGGCTGCCTGTTGTGGGGTCGTCGGGCTGAAGCCCACGTACGGACGGGTCTCCCGGTTCGGGTTGGTGGCGTTCGCCTCGTCGTTGGACCAGATCGGCCCGATCACCAAGGACGTGGCCGATGCGGCGATGGTGTTGGGCGTCATCGCGGGGCACGATCCGCTGGATTCCACCAGCGCCAACCTGCCGGTGCCGGACTATGCCAAGGCGCTCAAGAAGAAAGACTTCAAGAAGCTCAAGGTCGGGGTCCCGCGGGAATATTTTGCGGAAGGGCTGGACCCGGAGGTCGAGCAAGCGGTCCAGGCGGCCATCGAAGAGATCAAGCAATTGGGGGCGGAGATCAAGGAGATCGCCCTGCCCAGGACCGACGCGGCGATCGCCACCTACTACCTGATCGCGACGGCGGAGGCCAGCTCCAACCTGGCTCGGTACGACGGGGTCAAGTACGGGCTCCGGTCCAAGGAGACGGCAAATCTGTTGGACATGTATATGAAGACCCGCCAGGAGGGGTTCGGGCCGGAGGTGAAGCGGCGGATCATGCTGGGCACCTACGCGCTCAGCGCCGGCTACTACGACGCCTACTACGGCAAGGCTCAGGCGGTGCGGACTTTGATCCGGCAGGATTTCGAGGCGGCGTTCCGCGAGGTGGACCTGATCGTGACCCCGGTGACGCCCACGCCGGCGTTCAAGCTGGGGGAAAAATCCGAAGACCCGCTGCAGATGTACCTCTCGGACATCTACACGATTTCCGTGAACCTGGCGGGGAACCCGGCCATATCGGTGCCTTGCGGGTTCAGCAAAACGGGGCTGCCGATCGGGCTGCAGCTCATCGGGCGTCCGTTCGAAGAAGAAACGCTCTTGCGCGGCGCCCATGCCTACGAGCAGGCGACCGGCTGGCGGGCCAAACGACCGAACATACGGTGAACCGTGAGGCATTAGGGGTGAGGCAGGCAGCGATGCAGAGGCTTCACCCTCCCTCACGTGCCGCGTTTAACGGAGGAGCGATATGACGGGTCTGGAAGTGGCGGCGATCGTGGTGGCTCTGGGCGTGGCCGTGTTTGTCGGGGTCCTGGTCCCGGTGTTGATCGAGATCAAGAAGACCGTGACGGAATCGGGACGGCTGCTGGCCCAAATGAATGCGGAGTTGCCGTCGTTGCTGAAGGAGATTCGCGAGACGACTCAGAATTTGAACCAGTTGGCCGAGTATACGCGGGAGGGCGTCGAGCATGCGGCGGTGTTCCTCCACGCGGTCGGTGAAGTCGGAGAGACCGTGCAAAACGTGCATGACACGGTCCGAGGTCGAAACGGCGCCTGGCTGAGGAATGCGGCCGGTCTGATGGCCGGGTTCAAAGCCGCGTCGGCGGTGGTGAAAGCACGGATGTTTCATGGAGAAGGAGGACAGTCTAATGGCGGATGATCGCGGATTTTCACCGGGAGCAGTCGGGTTGGCGTTTTTGAGCGGGGCGTTGGTCGGGGCGGCGGTCGCCTTGTTGCTGGCGCCGCAGTCGGGGCGGGAGACGAGGGAACAATTACGCGGCTATGCCCGGAAGGCCGAGGACGACCTGCGCGATCTGGCCGGCAAGGCCACCGAAGCCTTCGATCAGGTGGTCGAGCGGGGGCGCGAAGTCATTCACGAGAAGAAGTCTATCTTGAGCGAAGCGCTGGACGCAGGCCGTGACGCCATGAGGCGCGAGCGGGACCGGCTGGCGGGAGAGAAAAAGGGCTGAGCGTGGCTTACGAGGTTGTCATCGGGCTGGAAGTCCATGCCCAACTGCTCACGCAGTCGAAGATGTTCTGTGCCTGCGGGACCAAGTTCGGCTTGCCGGCCAACAGCCAGACCTGCCCGATCTGTCTGGGGATGCCGGGCACCTTGCCGGTGATCAACAAGAAAGCCGTCGAGATGGCGGTCCGGACGGGGTTGGCGCTCCAATGCCGCATCGGCGAGAAGAACCGGTTCGCGCGGAAAAACTATTTCTACCCGGACTTGCCCAAGGGCTATCAGATCTCGCAGTACGAAGCGCCGATCTGCGAGCAGGGCTCGGTGGAAGTGGAGGTCGGCCAGGCGAAGAAGCCGATCCGTATCCGACGGGCGCATCTGGAAGAGGACGCGGGCAAGAACATCCATGAGGCCGGAGCCCACGGGAGCCGCGTCGATTTGAATCGGGCGGGTACGCCGCTGCTGGAAATCGTCACCGAGCCGGATATGTGCTCGGCCGACGAGGTGGTGGCCTACCTGAAGCAGTTGCGCGAGACCCTCATGTACCTGGAGGTCTGCGACGGCAACATGGAGGAGGGGAGCCTGCGCTGCGAGCCCAACCTCTCATTGCGGCCGGTCGGGCAAAAGGCATTCGGCACGAAGGTCGAGCTGAAGAACATCAACTCCTTCAAATTCGTGAAGGAGGCGATCGAGTACGAGATCAAGCGCCAGACCAAAGTGCTGAACGAAGGCGGGAAGATTGCCCAGGAAACGCGTCTGTGGGATTCGGACAAAGGCGAGACGGCCACGATGCGGAGCAAGGAAGAGGCGCACGACTACCGGTACTTTCCCGATCCGGACCTCGTGCCGCTCAGCCTGTCGCCCGAATGGATCGAGGAGCTGCGCACGACCCTGCCCGAGTTGCCGGGAGCCCGTCAGCGTCGGTTCGTCGGCGAGTACGGCTTGCCCAAGTACGACGCCGAGGTGCTGACCGGCACCAAGGCCATGGCCGATTACTTCGAAGCCTGCGTCAGACTGTTCCCTCAGCCCAAGACCGTGAGCAATTGGGTGATGGGCGAGCTGCTGCGCGAGCTGAACAATGCGGGAGTGTCCGCCGCCGCCTCGCCGGTGAGCCCGGAACGGCTCGTGAGCCTGTTGCAACTGGTGGAGAAGGCCACGATCAGCTTAAAGGTCGCGCGGGAGATCTTTCCCGAATTGTATGCGAGCGGCAAGGCCCCCGAACAAATCGTGCAAGAGAAAGGGCTCACGCAAGTCTCGGACGAAGGGGCACTTGCGAAGATCATCGACGAGGTGATCGCCAAGAACCACGCGCAAGTGGAGCAGTACAGGGGCGGCAAGGAGGCCGTGCTCGGATTCCTGGTCGGCCAGGTCATGAAATCCTCCGGCGGCAAGGCCAATCCTGGCAAGGTCAACGAGTTGCTGAAGAAAAAACTGGCAGGATGAGAGATCTGATGGCATACGGTCTTTCGCTTCCGCGCCTCTCGCGGCACCCCTTCCACGGCAGTCCGGAGTGGAAGCCTACTGGAATTCCCGCGGCTGCGGTCGCTGACCGCAGTGCCTTAGTCAGTTCCAGCTTTCCTTCTCCGGATGCCGGGTGGGGACCCCGCCGCTCCGGCGAACGTTCGCTCAGGACCGCATGCCACTGACTCAGGTGGAAATGAAAGTTTCGACGGATATAAACCTTTTCTATCTGTTGCAGCGTCCATGGGAGTTGCGTCGTCTGGCTGTTGCGGTGCAAAAAGGCATGTCTGACGAAGCGTTTATTTCTCGCGGAGGAGATTTTGAGCAAAAGGTGCAGGAGGCACTAATAGGTTCAACCTTTTCTTGGGGGGGTCACCACATAATTTCCCCGGCCTCCGTCAGAATGGCTCGAATCCACCATGAAGCGCTTGATATGGAAATTCATTCTGACAATGGTGAGATGCACTCATTTGAGATCACCACACTCCATCCTGCTGATCTGAAGATTCGGTTGGCCTATCGAGATGGAAAACGGCCAGAGATTCCGTCGAGAGCTTTTTCAGGCGAACCCATACCCGCAGAATTGATTGCTTCTGCTATTGATAAAAAGACGAACAAGATTCAGGGGAAGGGGTTATGTCGTCACCTTCTTGTATATAACAATGTCTATGGTGGAACGACCGATCTGAGGAGGCTGCCGAGACTTTTGAATGGTGCTGAAAGAACATGGGATTCGATTTGGGTAATTGCAGGGATTCCATACTTTGGCTGGATTGCACTTGTATCAAATTCGGCAGGACTTAAAGCCCCAGCGCTGGAGAAGCAGCTTGTTGCCAAGGGTACACCAGCATTTTGGGGATATTGGATTGATCCATCAGGTTTTAAGCTTTTTGAATCAACTGGTGAGGTGAAAGCAGGATGAGCGCGATCAGGGACATCAGGGCGCGGCAGATTCTGGACTCCCGCGGCAATCCGACGGTGGAAGTGGATGTCACGCTGGAGAGCGGGGCCAAGGGACGGGCGGCGGTGCCTTCGGGCGCCTCCACGGGCGAAAAGGAAGCCATCGAGCTGCGGGACGGGGACAAGAAACGGTGGATGGGCAAGGGCGTCTCCAAGGCCGTGGCCAACATCAGCAAGTCCATCGCGCCGAAGCTGTTGGGCGTGGATGCGTTGGATCAGGCGGCGGTGGACGGCACCATGATCGAACTGGACGGGACCAAGACCAAGGGCCGGCTCGGAGCCAACGCGATTCTGGGCGTGTCGCTCGCGGTGGCGAAGGCGGCGGCGGACGAAACGGGCTTGCCCCTCTACCGCTACATCGGCGGGGCCAATGCGCGGGTGCTGCCCGTGCCGATGATGAACATCATCAACGGCGGCGCCCATGCCGACAACAGCCTCGACCTGCAGGAGTTCATGATCATGCCGGTCGGGGCCGCGCGCTTCAGCGAGGCGTTGCGGATGGCCACGGAGGTGTTCCACACGCTCAAGAGTTTGTTGAAGAAACAGGGGCTCAATACGGCGGTCGGCGACGAAGGCGGGTTTGCGCCGGACCTCAAATCGAATGAGGAAGCGTTGAGCCTGATCGTGCGGGCCATTGAGCAGGCGGGCTATAAGCCGGGCAAAGACATCGCGCTGGCGTTGGACGCGGCGGCCAGCGAATTTTATGAAAAGGGCCGCTACGTGCTGGAGGCGGACAAGGAAGAAAAGTCTTCCGAAGACATGATCCGCTACTACGCCAAGCTCGTGGATCGGTATCCGATCCTCTCCATCGAAGACGGGTTGAGCGAGTTGGACTGGAAGGGCTGGCGGATGCTCACGGAACGGCTGGGCAACCGGGTGCAACTGGTGGGCGACGACATTTTCGTCACCAACGTGGAGATCTTTTCCAAAGGCATCCGGGAAGGGATCGGCAACTCGATCCTGATCAAGCTGAACCAGATCGGCACATTGACCGAAACGCTGGAGGCGATCGAACTGGCCAAGCGGTCCGGCTATACGGCGGTCGTGTCGCACCGGTCCGGCGAAACCGAGGACACGACGATTGCGGACGTGGCGGTGGCGTTGAACACGGGCCTGATCAAGACCGGGTCCTTGTCCCGGACGGATCGGGTGGCGAAGTACAACCAACTGCTCCGCATCGAAGAAGAATTGGGCGGCACGTCCGTCTATCGCGGTCGCGCAGCGGTCCGCGCGGCCCGTTAGGAACGTCCTGGAGGCGGTGTTCTGGTGATCAGACGGAATCGCAGCCAAAACGCCTTGCACCGGCACCGGCGCACGCTCCAACGGGCGCCCTGGCTGGTGGGCGGCTTGATGGCGGTCCTGGTGGTCGCCTCCTTCTTCGGAGAAATGAGCATCCCGAAGTATTGGGAGATGCGGAAGAGCGCCCAGGCGTTGGAGCTGGAAATCCAGGCCATGGCCAAGGCCAATGCGGAGTTGCGGGCCGATATCAGCCGGCTCAAGAGCGATCCGGTACGCATCGAAGAAGTGGCCCGGGAACGGCTGGGGTTTGTCCGCAAGGGCGAGACGGTGTATCAGGTCGTGGACGAACCGGCAAAGATCGGGCAGGCCGAGCCGGCGAAGTGAGGGGCCATGAAGACGGGCACCGTGGCGATTATCGGGCGGCCGAACGTGGGGAAATCCACCCTGCTGAACGCGCTGCTCAAAGAAAAGATCGCGATCGTTTCCGATAAGCCCCAGACCACCCGCACCCGCATCCTCGGCGTGGTGCACCACCCCGACGCGCAAATCGCCCTCCTGGACACGCCGGGCATCCACAAACCGCAACATCAATTGAACCGGCGCATGGTCCGCACCACCATGGACTGCATCAAAGAAGCGGACTTGTTGTATGTCATGGTGGATGCCCTGACGGCGCCCGGCCCCGGCGACCGGTTTGCGATCGAACAGGTGCGCGAGGCGCAGAAGGGCGGCCGTCCGCCGGCGTTCCTGTTGATCAACAAAGTGGATGCGGTCAACAAGGCCCGGGTGTTGCCGCTGATCGACACGTACCGGCGGATGCTGGATTGGTCGGAAATCGTGCCGTTGTCCGCCAAGGACGGGATCAACGTGGATCGGCTCCTGGGTCTGACCGTCACCATGCTCCCGGAAGGAGAGGCCGGGTATGGCGAGGATATGCTCACGGACCAGCCGATGCGCACGTTGGCGGCCGAGATCGTCCGGGAAAAGATTCTCAACCTGACGCGAGACGAAGTGCCCTATGCGGTGGCGGTGGAGATCACCAGCTTCAAGGAAGAAGGGAAGCTGGCGCGCATCCAGGCCTCGATCTTCGTCGAGCGGGATTCCCAGAAGGCCATCGTGATCGGCAAGCATGGGGAACGGCTCAAGACGATCGGCACCGAAGCGCGGATCGACATGGAACGGCTGTTCGGGATGAAAGTGTTTCTGGAGCTGTGGGTGACCGTGAAGGAATCCTGGCGCGAGGACGAGCAGATGCTCGTCGAGCTGGGGTACTAGAAGGCGGCAAGCGGGACGCGGTATGTCGCAAGGGCTGTGATCGCCGCAACGATCCGCCCATGGCCGTTCGTCCTTTGCCTCTAGCCTGACAGGGATTATGCAGCCGACCGACCGTACCAGACAAACCGAGAAGGACCTGATGAAGGACCTCTCCAAGGAAGCCCCGGAGAAGGGCCAAGGCAAGTTCGAGTTGCTGCTGGCCTCCTTCCAGCGCCTGCTGCGCCGCGGCGCGATCACCAATCTGGGCAAGATGATGGGCCGCATGCATCCGGCCGACGTCGCCAAGGTCATCGCGCACCTGTCGTCGCAGAAGGAAAAGCGCACGGTGTTCGAGCTGGTACGCGGGGAGGCGGAGCGGGGCAAGGTGCTCAGCGAGTTGGACCACGGGAGCATTCCGCAAGTGCTGGCGGACATGCCCGCGTCGGAAGTGGCCGCGCTGCTGAAAGACCTGGGGCCGGACGACGTGGGTGACATTCTGGGCGTGCTGCCGGAGGAGCAGGCCAAAGAGATCCTCACGTTGATGAAAACGGAGGACTCCACCGAGATCGCCGAGATCCTGAAGTATCCCAAGGACACGGCGGGCGGCATCATGACCACGGAGTTTTTCTCGCTGCCGGAAGGCGCGACGGCGCAGGAAGCCATCCGACGCCTGCAGCAGGCCACCGACGCCGAGATGGTCTTCTACATTTACGTCACCGGCAAGGACGAGCATCTCGTGGGCGTGCTGTCGCTGCGCCAGCTCCTGACCGTGCCCCCCGGGACGCCGCTCAAAAACATCATGACCAGCGACGTGATGAGCGTCACGGTGGACATGGACCAGGAGGAAGTGGCCCGCCAGGTGGCGCGCTACAACTTGCTGGCCATTCCCGTGGTCGAGAAGGACAATACGCTGGTGGGCATCATCACGGTGGACGACGTGGTGGACGTCATCCGGGAGGAAGCCACGGAAGACATGTTGAAGATGGCCGGGGCCACGGAAGAGGACGCCCTGATGGAATCCTCGAGCCTGGACTCGTCGCGCCGGCGCCTGCCCTGGCTGTTCACGAACCTGATCGGCAGCCTGGTCTCGGGCTGGATTCTCTGGCTTTTCCGGTTCACCATCCAGGAAGTCGTGGCGGTCGTCACCTTCATCCCTGTCATCGCGGCGATGGGCGGCAACGTGGGGCTGCAATCATCGACCCTCATCATCCGCGGGTTGGCCACGGGCCGGATCGAGTTGACGGACGTCTGGAAGGTCTTCTTCCGCGAGGTCCGCATCGGCCTCATCCTCGGGGTGACCTGCGGGATGTTGTTGACCGTCGTCGGCTGGCTCTGGCACGGTCAGTGGTTTCTCGGCATGGTCGTCGGGGCTTCGCTCACGATCGCGTTTCTGGTGTCCACCAGCATGGCCACGATCATGCCGGTCTTCCTCAAACGGGTCGGCGTGGACCCGGCGGTGGCGGCCGGTCCGTTTGTCACCACGGCCAACGACATCAGCGGCATCACGATCTACCTCGCCCTCTCCACCGTCCTGTTGGAACATCTCCGATGAAAGGTGCCCGGTTGGCCCCATGGGCGGTCGGCGCTGGTTGTCTCTGGGCCAGCCTGAGCCTTGGTGGACCCGCGGCGGCCCTGTCGCCTGCCGTCGTTTCGGCAGGCGGCGACCGGTCCGTGGCCTTCGTCCTGACGGAGCCAGCGACGCAAGAGGCGCCGGCGTCCGGAACGCAGGCGGTTCTGACGCTGCGCTTGGACGGGGAACCGACCGAGCGGCAGGAAATTGTGGCCATCGTGGAAGGCACACTGGTCTCCAGAGTCATGGTCTCGATGGTCCCGGGAGAAGGGCCTCGCTCCTGGCAGGCCGAAGTGTTCCTGGATGCGCCGACGGCTGGACCGGGAGTGAGTGGGAAGGTCGCGCCGAGCGGGGAGGCGGGCCGGTCCGATCCCCGGCAGCGGTTCCACCGGGTGGATGTATCGTTCGCCAAGTTAAAGGGCATGCACCTGACGCCGTTCCTACACCGGTCCGCCTACCTCAACCTGGATCCGCGTCCCGAGCGAAGGATAGAAGCCAAGCCGGAGCCTGTCACGACGGAGGCCGCTCCAAATCCTCCTCCCCCAGCCACTCCCGTGGCGGCCGCGCCGGCCCCGTTACCCGGCATCGAGCGGGAGTCGGTCGCTCCAGTGCTGGACGGGATCGTCACCGAATCGGATTTGCCCCTGCCCAGACCGGTGCCACGTTCCGTGGACTATTGGCAGGCCTTGGAGCAGCGCGTGACGGCGCAATTCCGGCAACGGGTCAGGGCCGGAGCGTCGTCCGCCCGGTTGCCGCGCGTGCAATTCCGGCTCTATTCGGACGGGGTCGCCCGGGTCATTGCGCTCGAACGGTCCTCCGGGAGCCCCCAAGTCGATCGGGCAGGGATGGACAGTGTGATCGACGCCCATCCCTTTCCCCCCTTTCCGGAGCACATGGCCGAGTCCTACGTGGACGTGCACGTGGATTTTGCCGCCCCTAAACCCGTCGCCTCACAACGAGGAGGCAAGCGACGATGAGGGGCGCATGCCGCTGCTGAAGACCCCCGCGATTACGCTCAAGAGCCGCAAGTGGGGCGAGGCGGACCGGATCGTCACCTTTTACACGTTGCGCTTCGGCAAGCTGCGCGGGGTGGCGCGGGGAGCCAGGCGGATCAAGAGCCGGTTCGGCAGCGCCTTGGAGCCCTTCGTCCAGTGCGACCTGAACTTGTTCGAGAAGCCCAACGACACCCTGCACCGCGTCTCGCAGGCGGACATCAAAGAAACCTTTCCGGCCTTGCGCGAGGACTTGGCGCTCATGGCCGGAGCGGCCCGCATGGCCAATCTGGTCACGGCCATTACCCCCGACGCGGACCCGGCGCCGAAAATCTTCGATACGCTGGTGCAAGGCTTCCGCTCGTTGAACGAAGGCCACGAGCCGGCCCTGACCACGCTGTTGTTTCAGATCAAGCTGTTGGGCTTGACCGGGTTTCGCCCGCAGACCGACCATTGCGCCGCTTGCGGCAAGGACACGCAGACCTTGGGAGCCGGCTCGACGGGTCGGTTCTCGGCCCTGGCCGGCGGGCTGGTCTGCGACCCCTGCGTCCATCGCCGGTCCGACCGGTACTTGTTTCTGTCCCCCGGCAGCCTCGCCTTTTTGCAGCAAGCCTTGCGCATGACACCGGAGGTGCTGAACCGCCTCAAGGCCTCGGGCCAGGTGCGCAGCGAGCTGGAACTGGCGATCGAAGCCTATGTCACGTGCGTAGCCGGCAAGCGCCTCCCGCCGGTGGACTTCCTTGCAAGCTGCTGAGCCTTCGATGGGGGCGGCCCGGATCTGCCGGCGTCACGTTCGTCCGTAGCGGAAAACGTCCTTTTGTTTGACAAATCTAACTAGGTGTGGTTTCTCTAAGCAAAACTCCTTCAGTAGAGAGCTTGGGAGTATCGGGGACACGATGACGATTCGCACCAGTTCGCAAACGACGATCCCGGAGGCGATCACCCAGATCGCCTATCCCGCCTACATGGTCAATCGGCAGTGGGATATCGAGTGGATCAATCCCCAGGCCGAGGCGCTGATCTTCGGGCAGCCGATCCGCTCGCTCCGCAATATCGAAGAGCGACATTTCTTCTCGTTGGCCTTTACGACGAAAACGCGAGATCTCGTGACGGACTTCGAAGGCTTTATTAAGAGCCACTTGCCGCTGGTGCAGGGAGATATCCCGCCTCCGTCCCGGAACCCGCTTTTGGTGCCGCTCGGTGTCGACAGCGTGAGTTGGCTGGGCCGGATCTGGCCCGACGAAACTGAGGCCTTGCCCCAGATTAACTACCGGGAGGAGCGGTTTCGCTTCAAGCAGTCGCCGTTCGAGGGGTACTATCGCGTCGCGGCCATGTTCCGAGAGGGAATCCTGATCATGTGGATTCCAACCGTTGTCAACCTCGCGCCGCTCCTCGATCTGTTGACCGGCCGGCGGAACATCATTACGGATCTGCTCATCAACAAGCTCCCGGCTTTGCATGCGATGGCGGTGTTGGTGGCCGATTTGCAGAACTCCGTGAAGATATCGGCCGATTTGCCGCCGGAAGAGTACTTTGAGTTGATCACGGCCATGTGGGCGCGCTTGGAAAAGCCGTTCCACGACTACGGTTGCTATTCGGGCAAACATGTGGGGGACGGGGTGGTGCAGTTTTTCCTGGCCAAGCCGGGTAATGCGTTCGGTCACAGTATCAACGCCCTGCTCTGCGCGGACACCATTCAGCGATGCATGGTGGATATCAACCGGGAGTGGAAACGCAAGAAACAGTGGCTGAACGAACTGGTGCTGAATATCGGGATTCACGAGGGGCGAGAGTGGATCGGCTACATCCCATCAGCCTCCTCTCCGGAATTTACTGCGCTGGGGGACACCGTGAATGTGACGGCGCGTGTCTCGGGCGTGGGGCGTGACGGCAGCCTGTGGGTGAGTAAGCACCTGTTGAGCGCGTTACCCTCGCAGATCTTAGAGCATGTGGAGTATGGGGTTTACCGGTCCATGGAGGGGCGGGACCTGTTCATCCCCAAAACCTATTCACGCGTCGTGGACTTGCCCCATTGCGAACGTATTCCCAAATTGGCCGACATCGCCAACCTGTCTGTGACCGAGGTGATTCGCATCGATCAGCCCGCTGTCCAGGCTGTTCTCCGCTCGATGGTTGCTGAAGACCCCCAGTCTTGACCTGGTCCACTTGGCCCCGCGTATCGCTGTCCTGCACGCGTTCCCTGTCCGCCTTGTCGGAATCCGTCTGTCTCTGGTATGGTTCGCCTGACAGAAACGGCGGAGGATCAGGTAAGCATGACGACCACCATTCTTGAACCCAGGGACATGAATTGGCTGGAGAAGGGAGTGCTCGGGATCGACTGGTCCGACGGGCACAAGGGGGTCTACCCGGTCCGCTATCTGCGCCTGCACTGTCCCTGCGCGGCCTGCACCGATGAGTGGACCGGGGAACTGCGGTTGAAGGCCGACGACGTTCCAATGTTCGTGGCGATCAACGATATCGAGCCGGTCGGGCGCTATGCCCTGAAGTTCACGTTCAGCGACGGGCACGACACGGGGCTCTTTGCCTATACCTTCTTGCGCCGTCATTGCCAATGTGATACCTGTGTGCCGGTCAAGCCCCAAGAGTCCAAAAGCCGGAGGCTCCTCTGAAGCGTCTAGTCCTTGTCCTGTCGCCCTGGTTGCTCCTGACGGCCTGTTCGTATTTACCGCTCGACTTGCAGATCCTGCCGCCCATGGATGTGCAGAAGGCCCACATCAAAAACAACGAGTTGATCGGACAAGTCCTGGGGCCGGAGGCATTCGTGCAGGTGTGGGGCCCGCCCACCTACGCGCATGGGGAGCATGCCCAGTTTCTCCCGGCCGACAACGGCAACTGGGTGCCGAGTTTTCGGATTCCCATGGGCCAGGCGCCGGCCGGCTGGGATGCGACCATTCGAACCGGCGACGGTTATTTCATGATCTACGTGGAGCGAGGGGAGTTGCTCGGGTTCCTCGATGGCCGGCTGGTCTCCCGCGAAAAATTAGGCGCCGAACATCTCCACACGATCGGCAAGGTGTGGAAGCAGGAAGACATCTACAAGACCGGATTGGAAAAGTCCCTCACGGTGCCCAAGTAACGTAGGAGCCTCTGTCTGACATTGTTGACTCATCCTCCATCCCGCCGATGATCCACAAGCCGCTCAAGATTCTGTTCGTCTCTCCCGAAGCCGCGCCGTTTGCGAAGACCGGAGGGCTGGCGGATGTGGCCGGTGCGTTGCCTTGTGCCCTGGCCAAGCTGGGCCATCAGGTCCGCCTCGTCATCCCGCGTTATGGGTCGATTGACGGGGCCGCCTACGGCTTCAAGGAGTGGCTCAGGCTGGAGGTGCCGTCCCCCTCCGGCGCGATCCCGGCCGTGATCGAGCGCGGCGTCTTCTCGGAAGAGAAGGTGCCGGTCCTGGCCCTGCGGCACGATCCGTTCTTTGCGCGGGCCGCTCTGTATGGGGAGGCGGGCCGCGACTACCCGGACAACCTCGAGCGGTTCACCTTCTTGTGCCGGGCGGTGATGGAGCTGCTCCCGCGGCTGGCGCAGGACGGCTGGATGCCCGACGTGCTTCATGCCCACGATTGGCAGAGCGCCCTCTGCATGGTCTATCCCCGAACCCTCTACGCGCCGGTTCCGGAGGCGAACCGGCTTGGCACCGTCTTCACGATCCACAATATCGGTTACCAGGGGCATTTCCCCGAGGCCGACTATCCGAAGACCGGCCTGGGCATGGATCTGTTCACGCCGGCCGGTCTGGAGTTCTACAAGAAGCTGAATCTGATGAAGGGAGGGCTGCTCTTCGCCGACCGGCTGACGACCGTGAGCCCGACCTATAGCCGCGAGATTCAGACGCCCGAGTTCGGGTTCGGGTTGGAGGGGGTGGTGCGGGAGAGGGCGGATCGGCTGGTGGGGATCGTAAACGGCATCGATACGGACGCCTGGGACCCGGAAACGGACCATTACCTGCCCAGCCGCTACAGCCTGGCCAAGATCGCCGGCAAGTCGGTGTGCAAGATGGCTTTGCAACAGGAGATGCATCTGCCGGTGCGGAACGTTCCGCTCCTCGTCGTCATTTCACGGCTCTCGGACCAGAAAGGCTTGGATCTGGTGGCCGACATCGTGCCGGCGCTGATGACGGAAGAGCTGCAGCTGGTGTTGTTGGGCTCCGGCGATCCCGATCTGGAAGCGCGGTTCCGGTCGTTGCACGAACAGTGGCCGCAGAAGTTCGGGCTGCGGATCGGCTTCGATGACGGGCTGGCTCATCGTATCCAGGCGGGCGGGGACCTGTTCCTGATGCCGTCGCGCTACGAGCCGTGCGGCTTGAGCCAACTCTACAGCTTGCGGTATGGGACGATCCCGATCGTCCGGCAAACCGGCGGGCTCGCCGATACGGTGGCTGCCTATGGATCGAGCGAGATGGCCACGGGGTTTGCCTTCAAAGAAGCGTCCGCCGCCGCCCTTCTCTCCACCATCCGCGCGGCCCTGGCCGTGTATGCCCATCCCAAACGATGGGCGGCGTTGATGCAAGCCGGTATGAAGACGGATGTGTCCTGGGCGAAATCCGCCCGCGCCTATGCGGACCTCTACGAGCAAGTCCGCGCGCTTCGCGGCTAGCAGGATGTTGAAAAAGTCCGCCAGCTTTGTTCTCAGTCGCTCGACCCCGCTCAACGTACTTCTCCCGCACGTCTCGGGGGCCTCGCTCCCTGCGGCCGCGCTGGCCGATCTTTTTGACCATCCTGGAAGATATTGAATTTAGCGCGAACGCGGTCGGATCGTCTCTTCCTCATACTGAGCAAAGAGCCGCTTGGCTTCCGGGTGGAGGGCGCCTCCCTGTCCGTGCGGGATGCCGACGGACCGGAAGAGGGGGGAGAGCTTGCCGTTGGGGTGGAGGTAGCCGGCCCGCAAGGGGACGGTGCGGCGGTTGTGCCGGATCAAGTGGCAGGGGTCTGGCCTGATGCTGGTGAGCCAGTCGGCCACATCCTGCGGGTTGCCGATGGAGGCGGAGAGCAGGAGCAGCTTCGCCTGGGCCGGGCAGAAAATGATCGTCTCTTCCCAGACTACGCCTCGTTCCGGGTCGGAAATATATTGGGACTCGTCCATGATGACCAGCCCCAGGGTGTCCAGCCGCACGTCGATCTCGCCGCTCGCCGCGTCGTAGAGCAAGTTCCGCAAGATTTCGGTGGTCATGATCAGGAGCGGGGCTTGCGCGTTGTCCTTCCGGTCCCCGGTCAGGATGCCGACCTTATCCGGTCCGAACAACCGCGAGAACTCGGTGAACTTGGTGTTCGACAGGGCTTTCAAGGGCGAGGTGTAGATCACGGTCCGGTCCGCCGCAATGGCCCTCCTGGTGGCTTCCAGCGCGACATAGGTCTTGCCGCTTCCGGTCGGCACGCTGACGATGACGTCCCCCGTGGTCAGGCGGGCCACGGCCTCTTCCTGCCAGGCATCCGGCACGAAGGGTTGCGGTGCGGGGACGCCGATGCCTTCCAGGAACGACGTGAGATCGGTGGCCGGCTCGGCTGACTCGATCGAACCGGCTTGGACCGGATGAGCGCTGCGCGGGCTGCCGGGCCTGGTCGGCTGCGGGCCTGCCGGACGCCGCTCCTTGGCGGCAACGGGCGGCGCGGGCAGCGGCTCCTGCATCAAGGCCTGGAGGTCGGATTCCAGTCCCGGTCGATTCTCCGGCGTGCAACGCAGCAGGGCTTCGATCAGCCGACGTTTGCCCAGGCGGAAGTGCCGGTGGATGCGCCCTCTTGCCAGCCGGTGCAAGCGATTGACTGGCTGTTCTTCAAGGAGTGTTTCGAGTTCTTCTGTGGTCATGTCAAAAGCCTTCAGCCTTCAGCGATCAGCTTTCAGCATGGTGCTGAGGGCTGACGGCTGATGGCTTCCTTGTTACGGCAATTCCTCCAGCACGCCGCGCCGCAAGACCTTGATGGCCCGGCTGGCGCAATCGGCCAGGCCCGGATGGGTCTCCCGCAGCGTGTGTATCTGCGACAGGAATTCCAGGGTTCGCGCCAGCAGGCGGTAGATATCCCCCTCGGCCATGGTGGTCAGCCGGCAGAGGCCGATCCAGGTCAAAGTAGGGTCGCCGATCCAGCGCTCGGTGACGGCGGCGATGTCGGCGCGCAGGAGCGGCGGGTCTTCGTGCGGCTCCAAGGACTCGGCCAGGTGCCGCACTTGTCCGAGGAGCGAGGCCAATCCCGGGCTGATGCGGGGAAAGGCGCCGGGGCGGTCGTCGTCATGCGCGATGCTGGACATGATGCCGGCCAGCACTTGCGGTTCGATCCCGCTGAAGGCGTCGGCTCGGATCAGTTCGGTGATCAGCAGGGAATGGTCGATCCTGATCAGTCTGGCCCATTCGCCGATCTCGGTCAGCTGGCAGGCGGGCGTCAGGTAGCCGAGCTGTTGCAAGACTTCGGTGCGGGATTGGAAGCGGTGCCAGAGCCCGGTGCGCAGGGCCTGGATCATCTTGTGGTTCCGGTGCACCTCCTGCCGGAGCTTGAGCGCGACTGCATGATCCTTTTGGCAGGCGGGGCGCGACGGGCAGGTGGGGCAGGGGAACTCGTCGTTCAGCGTCTGCACGATCTGGCTTTCTTCCGGCTCCTCCTGCACCAGGATCGGCAGGATGGGCATCCGCACGGGCAGGTCGTCCGCCTGGCGAATCAACTCGTCCAGGCTGGCCGGCGCGCACCAGGGATATACCGGGGCCTCCGCCATCTCGAAGGTCTTGTCGAACACTTGCGTGACGGTCGAGGCCGGACATTCCGTGACGGCCCCGCCCGGCCGCAGGAGCGTGACCATCGGCTGCTTCTGCCCCTTGCTGCGGTACTGGCGCAGGATGATCCCGCGTCCCTTGGGCAGCCCGACCACCCGGCCCGGCGTGAGGAATTGCAGCCTGGCGGTGAGCTCGGGGGACTCGTGCCGCTTGACCTGCACGCGGTGGGCTTTTTGCCTCCGGGCATGGTCGAAGACCTGCCATTGCGAGATCCAGTCCGTACAGATGCGCGGGCCGTAGGGCTCCATCTGGACGTGCAGGAGATCCAGCTTGTTCTCCAGAATCTCCGCCCGGCGGTTGAGCTGGAACTGGGCGAAGCTCTTGGCCAGGATCGCTTGAATCTGATCCAGCGGATGGGCCTTGAGCAAATTCAGGATCATCGGATAGGAGATGACGAACTGGCTGTCGATCGCTTCCGGCTGACCGGTCAGGCCTTTGGTAATCACACCCAAGTCGATGTAGGGGGAGGGGGTGAGCACGGCGAAACCGACCAGGTCTTTGCCGCGCCGCCCGGCCCGCCCGGCCAGTTGTTGCACTTCGCTGATCGTCAGATCCGTGAAGTCCCGGCTTTTACGCACGCTGGATTGCGTGATGATCACGGTGCGGGCCGGGAAATCCACGCCCGCCGCCAAGGTGGTGGTGGCAAAGACCGCATCAAGGCACCCCTGCCGCATCAGCTCCTCGATGGCGATTTTCCAGGACGGCAGGTGGCCCGCATGGTGCGCGGCCACGCCGACGCGTTGGACCACGGATTGCAGCGGGTGCTCGGCGATGCTGGGATACTGCGTGACGAGTTCCGCGAGCACCGCCGCGATGGCCTGTTGGCGGGCGGGCGGGAGCGCGACTTGGCTGCGCTCGAAGGCTTGCATGGCGTCGTCGCAGGCGCGGCGGGAAGTCAGGAAGACGATGGCCGGGGTCAGGTGCTTGGAGCGTAGGGCGTTGATCAGGTCAACCGGATGGATCGACGGAGGCATGCAATTTCATTCCCTTTGAAATAACTACCAGGCCGGACTCGGTGACGGTGAACCGGTTCCGGTCGGCGTCCGAATCGTAGCCGATCTCGGTCTTGGGCGGAATCACGACGTCTTTGTCGATGATGGCGCGCCGGATGCGGCAATGTTCGCCGATCGTCACGTTTTCCATCACGATGGACTCCCGGACATCCGCATGGTCATGGATGAAGACGTTGGGCGAGAGGAGGGAATTCTGCACCCGACCGCCGGAGATGATGCACCCGCCGCAGACGATGGAATCCAGCGCCACGCCCATCCGCCCGCCCTGGAAATCCTGGGCGAACACGAATTTGGCGGGCGGGTACTGGCCCTGGTAGGTGCGGATCGGCCAGTTCTGGTCGTAGAGATTGAACAGGGGGTCCACGGCGACCAGATCCATGTTCGCCTCCCAATAAGCGTCCAGCGTCCCGATGTCGCGCCAGTATTTGACGGCTTTGCGGTTCGCGTCCTGAAACTTGAAGGCGAAGACCCGGTTCTCTTGGATCATGCGGGGAATGATGTTCCGGCCGAAGTCGTGGCGGCTGTCCTCCTTGGCGTCGCGCATCAAGTGGTCGCGCAGGGCGTCGGTCCGGAACAGGTAGATGCCCATGGAGGCGAAGGCGTGGGCCGGGTCGTTCGGGATCGGCGTGGGGCGCTCGGGTTTCTCCTCGAACCGCTGGATGCGGTAGTGTTCGTCGACGCCGATGACCCCGAACCGGCCGGCCTCGTGCAAGGGGATTTCGATGGCGCCCACCACCACATCCGCCTGCTTCTCTTGCAGGAAGTCGTACATTTCCGAGTAATCCATCTTGTAGATATGGTCGCCGGCGAGGATCAGGACGAAGGCCGGCTGCTCGTTATCCAACAGGAAGAGGTTCTGGTAGACGGCGTCGGCGGTGCCCCGGTACCAGTCTTCACTGATCCGTTGCTGGGGCGGGATGGAGGCGATGAACTCTCCCAGTTCCGGGTTCAGGATATTCCAGCCGGTTCGGATGTGACGGTCGAGGGAGTGCGATTTATATTGGATCAGCACCGCGATTTTTCGGAGGCCGGAGTTGAGGCAGTTGCTGAGGGTGAAGTCGATGATCCGATACTTGCCGCCGAAGGGCACCGCCGGTTTGGCGCGATGCTGGGTCAAGGGAAAGAGCCGCTCTCCCTTCCCGCCGGCCAGGACCATGGTGAGGATGCTTTGCATACGGACGAAATTGTAACAGGAGCGCTCCCAAATAGGAAGCGTGGGACGATTGACAGGCGCCGTTCGTCGGACGATACTAGCCCCACGTGCCGACGGTCTATTCATGCGGGAGGAGGAGCCCATGCCCAGGCAGGCCAAGCCGAAGCGGACCACGAGCGTCAAAAAAGCCAAGGAACGGTTGGACCGGCTGCCGTTGGACGGCGCCGCACAGCCGCTGTTGCAGAGTCTACTGTGGCGGGTGGATCGGCTGGAGCGCCAGGTCAGAACTCTGTCCGAATTGGTGCGCGACCACGCGGAGGATGCCGACCGCCTGGTCAGGATTGTGGGCGAAGACCACGAGGTCTTGCGGCGGGAGTTGCTGGAGGAACATCAGGAACTGGTCCGCTTGCGGAAGCAGACCAGGACGCGCCGTTCGAAGCTCGGGCTGGTCCGATAGCGTACGCGTACGACATGGCTGAACCCAGCGTCGAATTGCGGGAGGTCAGCAAGCGACATGGCGACACGCTGGCCGTGGATCGCCTGTCCCTTACCATTCGACGCGGCGAGTTTTTTTCCATCCTGGGCCCCAGCGGGTCGGGCAAGACGACGACCCTGCGCATGCTGGCCGGTTTCGAATCCCCCGATGCGGGCGATATTCTGATCGACGGACGTTCGGTGCGCGGGGTGCCCCCCAATCGGCGGCCGGTCAATCTCGTCTTTCAAACCTACGCCTTGTTTCCCCATCTGACCGTTGCCGGCAACATCGCCTTCGGTTTGGAGATGCGCCGCGTGCCCCGCGCCGACATCGCCGCGCGGGTGCAGGAGGCGTTGGACATGGTGCGCTTGCAGGGCAAGCAGGACCGGCTGCCCGCGCAGCTCTCGGGCGGAGAGCAACAGCGGGTGGCGCTGGCGCGCGCGCTGGTCAACCGACCGGCGGTCCTGCTGCTCGACGAGCCCTTGGGCGCGCTGGATCAGCAACTGCGCGCGGACATGCAGGTGGAGCTCAAAACCATCCAGGAGCGGGTGGGGCTGACCTTTATCTGCGTGACGCACCACCAGGAAGAAGCGCTGACCATGTCCGACCGCGTGGCGGTGATGCAACAGGGACGGTTGTTGCAAGTCGGGAGCCCGAGGGACATCTACGAGGCGCCTCAGTCGGCCTTCGTGGCCGGCTTTATCGGCATCTCCAACAGTCTGGCCGGTCGGATCGAGACGGTGAACGGGGCTCGGTGCACGGTGCGGGCGGCCGATTTGCCCTCCGGCTTTTCTGTGGTGGCCCGGTGCCCGGTCGGAGCCGGGGTCGGTGCCCAGGCCACGGTGGTGCTGCGTCCCGAGCGCATCCATCTCTCGGCGGACGTGCAGCTCAACGGGTACGACAATGTTCTGCCGGCCCGGGTCAGCAAGGCGATCTACAACGGGAGCGAAACGCAGTATGTGCTGGCGCTGTCCGACCGTCTCTCCTGGCAGGTGCGGGTGCCGAATATCGGCAACGGACAGCAGCGCTTTCAGCCGGGGACTCCGGTGTTTCTCCGCTGGCATGCCGACGAAGCCGTGGTCTTGTCCGAGTGAATTCGCCTACGCGTCCATCCGACCGGTCTGAATGTTCCGGCGAGGCGCCCGCGTCACGTCGCCCCAGCCGTCTTCTGCTGCCCGCGCTGGTCTGGCTGGGACTCTGCTTGGTCTTGCCGCTCTTTCTGATGCTGGCCATCAGCTTTGCGTCACGCGGAACCTACGGCGGGGTGGTCTGGACGCTGACCCTGGCCAATTATGCGAACGTGGTCGATCCTCTCTACGTGAGGATCTTCGCGCGGTCGGTGGGCCTGGCGACGCTGACCACGTTGCTGTGTCTGGCGTTGGGATTTCCCATCGCCTACTACATCGCGCGGCTCCCGCCCCGCCTGCAAGGGATCTGGCTGCTCCTGGTCATGATTCCCTTCTGGACCAATTTTCTGGTCCGGACCTACGCCTGGATCTTCATCCTCCGGGCCGAAGGCCTCCTGAACACGGTGCTGGCCGGCCTGGGGCTCATCGGCAGCCCGGTGGACGTTTTGTACAGCGAGACGGCCATCGTGATCGGCCTGGTCTACGGCTATCTGCCCTTCATGATTCTGCCGCTCTATGCGGCCGTGGAGCGGCTGCCTGTGGCATTGGTGGAGGCGGCGTGGGACCTCTATGCCTCCCGCTGGGCCGTGTTCTGGCGCGTCATTGTGCCGCTCACGAAACCGGGGCTGGTGGCCGGCGCCATTCTGGTGTTCATCCCGTCGGTGGGTGCGTTCATCACGCCGGACCTCATGGGGGGCGCGAGGACCATGATGATCGGCAACCTGATCCAGCACGAGTTTCTCGTGGCTCGAGATTGGCCGTTCGGTTCGGCCATTGGGTTGGTGCTGATGGCGTCGGTGCTCCTCGGTGTCGTGACGTACTTGCGTGCGGAAGGGCCCGGCGCCAGGCCGGCGGCTGGAGGGTGAGGATGGTACGGCGAACACCGTGGCTTCTGAGCGCCAGCGTGGCGAACCTGTGTTTTCTCTACGCGCCGATCCTTGTCCTGATTCTGTTTTCCTTCAACGCCTCGCGTCTGTCGGCCGCCTGGCAGGGGTTTACGCTGGAGTGGTACCGGCTGCTGGCCGAGGACGAGGCGCTGCGCCTGTCCGTTTGGAACAGCCTGCTGGTCGCGCTGGTGTCGACCCTGGTGGCGACCGGCTTGGGCGTCTGTGCCGCGATCGGGCTGGAACGGCATCCGTTCCGAGGGCAGAAAGTCGTGGAAAGCGCGATGCTGTTGCCGCTCGTGATTCCGGAAATCATGATGGGTGTCTCCTTGATGCTGTTCTTCCTGCTGGTGAAGCTGCCGCTGAGCCTGATCACGGTCACGATCGGCCATGCCGCGTTCAATCTGCCGATCGTCCTGGTCATCGTGCGGGCCAGGCTGCGGAAGCTGGACCCTTCGTTGGAAGAAGCGGCGCGCGATCTGGGAGCGACGCCGTGGCAAGCCTTCAGCCGCGTGACGTTGCCGCTGCTGGTGCCGGCGATGTGGGGATCGGTCCTGCTGGCCTTCACGATTTCACTGGACGACTTCATCGTGACTTTTTTTACGGCGGGTCCCGGCTCGACGACGTTGCCGCTGTATGTCTATTCCATGGTCAAGTCGGGTGTGACGCCGGTGATCAATGCACTCTCGGCGATCCTGGTCGTGGTCTCCATGACGCTGATCGGTGCGTCGCTGGCCTTGCAACGGCGATGAATAAACGGCCGGTTCGTTGACAGAGGGGAGGACCTGTGTTAGGTGAGAAGAGCCTCCGGAGTACGGGGGATGTCTTCGTTGACGGTGAGGCCTGTCGAATGACACGGACGACGACTCAGAACCGGTGGGCACCCAGAGTCCCAGCCCTGCGATTGTGGGGCTGTTCTTGTATTGCCCTCATTCTGTTCGTCTGTCTGATCGGCCTTCCCTCCAGCCAAGCCTCGGATGTGTCGCTTGTGTCTGCGGCCTTGGAGGACTGGGACGAAATGGACCCGGACGAAAACAAGGGGGTGCCGCTGCTGTCCGATCACCAACCGGACCTCGCCGGCGCCTACCTGGCCTTGCCGACCCCTGCCGTTCCCAGCGGTACGTGCCATCCACAGCGCCTCGGCGGCTCTTCGTATCTGCCGCTCCGCTCTTCCATCGCTCGTGCCCCTCCGGCTCTCTAATTTCGTTCCGCCTCTACGTCTGGAACCATCGTGCGCGTGCCGGGCCTTCCGCGGGGAAGGGCCTGTATGGTCCAATCGGACGGGGATGTCCCTTTTGTATTGTGTGTAGATGAATCTATCCAAGCACCAGTTGCCATGGAAAGTGGTACAGGGCCTATTGTTGTCGGCTGCGGTTGTTCTGGTGGTGTATCAGCAATGGCCCGGTGACGGGCCGACGACCGGGACCTCCGACAAGCCCGGCGGAAGGCCACCGACCACGCTCCATTATTTTACCTGGTCTGACTATACGGACAAGGAGCTGATCCGGGCGTTTGAGCGGGAAGCCGGCGTCAAGGTCGTGGTGGACACGTTCGGCAGCAACGAAGAGCTATTGGCCAAGTTGCAGAGCGGGGCCGGAGGCTATGACGTGGTCGTGCCGTCGGATTTCATGGTCGCCATCATGGCCAAGCAGGATTTGCTGGCCGAACTGGATCTGTCCCTGATTCCGAACGTCCGGTTCGTGTTCGAGCGACTCCAACATCTGCCGTTTGACCCCGACAATCGGTACTCGATTCCCTATCTCTGGGGCACGGTGGGCATCGGGTACGATTCGGCCGTGGTGCCCGTGCCGCCCGACAGTTGGGAGGTGCTCTGGGACCCTCGCTATAGGCGGAAGATCAGTATGTTGAACGATCAACGGGAAGTCTTCGGCGTCGCGCTGCGCACGCTGGGCCACTCCGGCAACGCCACGGATCCCGCCGTGATCGACCGGGCCAAAGCCAAACTCGTGCGCCAGAAAGACTTGGTCAAGACCTATACGAGCGAGAATTACCAGCAACTCTTGGCGTATGGCGATGTGGTCTTGGCGCATGGGTGGGGCGGAACGGTGGCCAGAGCCATGGCTGAGCGGCCGTCGATTCGGTACGTGATTCCCAAAGAAGGCGCAACCATCTGGGCCGACTGCCTGGTCGTGCTCAAGACGTCGTCGCACAAGGATCTGGCGATGCGATTCATCAATCACCTGTTGGATCGCGACGTGGCGGCTAGGACCACGGAGCGTCTGCTGTTTGCGACGTCGAATCGGGAGGCAAGGGCGCTGGTGCAGGCGAAGTATCGGGACAATCCCGCGATCTACCCGCCGGACTCGGTGTTGGACCGGCTCGAATGGACGATCGATGTGGGCGAGGCCGCTCGTTTGTACGATCGGGCCTGGACGGAGGTGAAGCTGCAATGAGCCGGTGCGGCGAGTGACGCGGGCCCGTCTTCGATCCAGGAATGCGCATGGTCGAGAGAACTCCTGTCGGAAGAAATTGAGCTTTCAACGGATGGCGGGAACTCGGTATAATAACTAGCTAATGTGCGGTGTTCCGGCGGTGTCGGGGTTTGCGCCCGCGGGGGAGTGACAGCAAGGCAATGGGTTTTACGATCGCGAGGATAGACAGGCCGTCCATGGCGGGAAGCATGCTCCGGATCGTCGGGATCTCGGTGGTTCTGCTGACGCTGTGTCTTCGGGCCGGGTGGTCTCTCGCGGCCGAGCCGCCCGCGAAGGCGGGGGCTCCGCCGGCCGCGAAGCCGGCCATGCCGGTGGACGCCTCGTTACCGTCCGTCGCACGGTTGAGCCTGGACGAAGCGGTGGCGCTCTTTCTCCGCGAAAACCTCAGCCTGTTGATGACGAAGTTCGGCATCGATCAAGCCAAGGGCCAGCAAATCACGGCCGCGCTGTTTCCCAACCCCTATCTGACCATCGGGACCTTGAGCGCCTATACCCAAGGCCAGACGATGGACCGCAGCGGGCAAATCACCACCCAGGTCCAGCAGCTCTTTGAAATGGCCGGCAAACGCGGGTTTCGCATCGAAAGCGCGGCCTTCGGCGCCAAGACGGCCGAGGCCAACTTCGAGGACACGATCCGTCAGCTCAGCTTCACCGTCAAGGATGCCTATTACCGGGTTCAGTTGGCTCAGCGGCGGCTGGCGTTGGCGGAGGAGAACCGCGACCGCTTCGCCCGCATTCTGGAAGTGAACACCATCCGGTTCAAAAAGGGCTACATCGCGGAGGTGGACCTGATCCGGATCCGCCTCCAAGTGGTGGATTTTCAATCGCAAGTCATCCAGGCCATTCAGGACGCGGAGAACGCCCGTGCCGACTTGCGCGTCCTCCTGAACCTGCGGCCGATCGTGGAGTTGGTGCTGACCACGGAGATGGACTACCGCCGGTTCGAGCCGGACGTGAATGCGCTGCGCACCGTTGCGCTGGAGTCTCGTGCGGACATCCGCGTCAAGCGGCTGACCCAAGCCCAGCGGATGGCCGACCTGAAACTGGCCCAGGCGTACAAGTATCCGGATGTGACGTTCGGCGGCGGGTACGCGGTTCAGGGCCCTCGCGGTCCGGATAACCAGCAACAGGTGCTGCTCAACATGGGCGTGCCCTTGCCTTTGTTCAACCGCAATCAGGGCGGTATCGTGCAAGCCGAAGTGGCGGTGCAGCAAGCCGAAGTGGATCTCCGTAGAACGCTCATCCAGGTGGAAAACGACGTGGACGTGGCCTACATCAACGTGGTGCAGAGCCGGCGGTTGGTCGAGGCCTACCGGGCCGGCGTTTTGGAGGACGCCCGCTCGACGTTGACGATCGTGGAGCGAGCCTACGAACGGGGCGGCGCCACCATTCTGGACCTGCTCGATGCGGCCCGGACGTCGCGGGCGATTCAGCAAAGTTACATTGAGGCACTGTACAGCTATCTCCGCAACGTGTTCCTGTTGGAGAGCGCCGTGGGGCGGGAGATTACATCATGAACCGAGGGTGTCGTGCCGTCTTGTGGCTTGCGCCGTTCCTGCTGCTGGCGTCCTGCGGGCAGCATGAAGAGCCGACCACCTCGAATGCCGCGACCCCTCGGCTGGCGCCCGCTCCCCCAGGAACGGGGCAGGCACGCATCGAAACCGCCGTGGTCGCGACGACCCAAATCAATCCGGTCGTGACGTTGGCCGGAAAAATCGCCTACGGGGAGGACCGGTACTCGCGCATTTCCTCGCCCTTGCAGGGGCGGGTGCTGGAGGTGCGGGTCAAGCTGGGCGATCGGGTGAAGGCGGGCGACGTGCTCCTGATCATCGACAGTCCCGACATCACCTCCGCCTACTCAGAGTTCATCAAGGAAGCATCGGACATGGATTTCGCCACCCGCGCGTACGATCTGGCCAAAGACCTCTACGAAAACAAAGCGATTCCCCTCAAGGATTACAAGCAGGCGGAAAACGATTTGGTCAAGGCCAAAGCGGAGTTTCGCCGGGCCAAGGAGCGGCTGCTCTCGCTGCGTGTGCCGGCCGGAGAGTTGGACAAGCCCCTGGCCGAACAAAAAATCACCGCCCGGTTCGAGATGAAGAGCCCGCTGACCGGGACGGTCGTGGAGCGGACCGTGACACCAGGCTCCATCGTAGGCGGGGACCAATCCCAGGTGTTGTTTACGGTGGCGGACCTGGACAACCTGCAGGTCGTGGCGGATGTGTACGAGCGGGATTTGGACTTGGTGCACGTCGGGCAGGTGGCCGCCGTGACCGTCGAAGCCTATCCCGCCACCACCTTCTCCGGCGCGATTGCGGCGATCGGGGATGTCGTTGATCCCAATACCAGAACGATCAAAGTCCGGGCCTGGGTGACCAATGAACAGCACAAGCTCAAGCCGGAGATGTTCGCCCGCCTGCACATCCAAGTCGGCGATGCCAGCGCGTTTCTAACCGTGCCGAAAGAGGCGGTGCTGGAGGTCGACGGAAAGCATTTCGTCTATGTCGTGGAAGGGGAAGGGAAGTACCTGAAGCGCGAGGTCAAGATCGCCACAGCCTCGGGGGACCAAGTGCGGGTGGTGGACGGACTCAAGCCGGGGGAGCGGATCGTCACCAAAGGGGCCGTCTTGGTCAAGGGCCAGGAAAGCAAAGGATGAGACCCGCTGTGCAATGTCTCTCTAATCGTCTCGAGATCCCCGCTATCCGATGATTCCACGGATTGTTGAGTTTGCCCTCCAACAGCGATTCTTCGTCTGCGCCCTCGGGCTGATGTTGCTCTTCGGCGGGCTCTACGCCTTCCATGTCCTCGATGTCGTCGCCTATCCGGACCCCTCCCCGCCGATGGTCGAGATCATCACGCAGTATCACGGCTGGTCCGCCGAGGAGATCGAGCGGCAGATCGCCATTCCCATTGAAATCGGTTTGGCCGGCATGCCGGGCCTGAGCGACGTCCGATCCCTGTCCATTTTCGGCCTCAACGACATCAAGGTGTACTTCGATTTCCGCACCGAATATTTCCGGGATCGGCAGGAGGTGCTCAACCGCCTGACCATGCTCAACTTGCCTCCTCCGGCCCAGCCGATGTTGTCGCCGTGGTGGGCCATCGCCGAAATCTATCGGTATGAATTGGTGGGCGATGGAACCTCGCTGACCGAGCTGAAAACCCTTCAGGATTGGAAGCTGCAACGGGAGTTTAAGCGGGTTCCCGGGGTGATCGACGTGACGGCCTTCGGCGGCACCACGAAGGAATACCACGTGGACCTGAACCCCGGCGCCTTGATCAGCTATGGGGTGAGCCTGCCGGACGTGATTTCGGCGGTGGCGCAGAGCAATGCCAACGTCGGCGGCAACTACCTGACGGCGGGCGCCCAAAATTTCAACGTGCGGGGCGTCGGGCTGATCGACAGCCTCGACGACATCGAGAACGTCGTCGTGGCGGAAAAGGAAGGGACGCCCATCTATGTCCGGAATCTGGGCAAGGTCAGTACGGGACACCGGATCCGCCTCGGGAAGGTGGGGATCGACGACCGGGACGACGTCGTGGAGGGGGTGGTGCTCCTCGCGCGCGGCTCCAAGGCCCTGACGGTCCTCGAAAAGGTCAAGCAAAAGGTCGAGGAACTCAATACGTGGAAGCTGCCCAAGGGCGTTCACGTCAAGACCTTCTACGATCGCACCGTCCTGATTCACACCACCATCGAGACCGTGATGGACATCCTGATCAGCGGGATCGTCCTGGTCTTCATCATCCTGTTTGTATTTTTGGGGCATCTGCGAACGGCGATCATCGTGGCGTTGACCGTGCCGGCGGCGCTGCTCTTCACGTTCAGCATGATGGTGCTGGTCGGAGAATCCGCCAACCTGATCTCGCTCGGGGCGATCGACTTCGGCATCATCGTGGACTCCACGCTCATCATGGTGGAGAGCATTTTCGCCCACCTGTCCCACCGGGCCGGCCCCGGCTTGACGGTGCCGATGCACATCATGCGGGCCGCGCGGGAAGTCGGCCGTCCGATTTTCTTCGCCACCACCATCATCGTGGTGGCTTTCATCCCGTTGTTCACGATGACCGGGGTGCCGGGAAAAATCTTCGCGCCCATGTCGTTGACCTACGGGTTTGCCTTGAGCGGGGCTCTGTTGATGGCGTTCACGCTGGCCCCGGCGCTTTGCTCGCTGCTGCTGAACGGTCATATCCGCGAGGAGGAAACGCCGCCGGTCCGCTGGATCCGGCGTGTGTACATCAACGCGCTCCACTGGGCCCTCGGTCATGAACTGACGGTGGTCGGCGTCGCGGTCGGACTGTTGGTCCTCGCGATGATCGCCGTGCCGTTCCTGGGCGGGGAGTTCATGCCGGCGTTGGAAGAAGGCAATCTCTGGGTCCGCGCCACCATGCCGGTGGACATTTCGTTTGAGCAGGCGGACCGCCTGACCGGCGAGATCCGCGCCATTTTCCGCCGATACCCGGAAGTGGACCGCGCGGTCTCGCAACTGGGGCGGCCGGATGACGGCACCGATCCGACCAGCTTCTTCAACGCCGAATTCTTGGTGAGTCTCAAGCCCAAAAAGGAGTGGCGGCCGGAGGTCACTTCGAAGGACAAGCTGATCGAGGAGATCGAGGCGGAGCTCGCGAAGATTCCCGGAGTGAACTTTAACTTCTCCCAGGTGATCCAGGACAACGTCCAGGAGGCGATGTCCGGGGTGAAGGGCGAGAACTCCATCAAGCTGTTCGGGTCGGATTTGAAGTTGATGGAGGAGAAGGCCGTCGAGATCGAAAACGTGATGAAGCAGGTTCCGGGCGTGAAAGATCTGGGCATCTTCCGTCTGCTGGGCCAGCCGAATCTGGTCATCAAGGTGGACCGCCAGGAATGCGCCCGGTACGGATTGCAAGTCGCGGACGTCAACGGAGTGGTGCAGGCCGCGATCGGAGGCCAGGCGGTGACGCAGGTCTACGAAGGGGATCGGTGGTTCGATCTGGTCGTCCGGTTCCTGCCCGAGTTCCGCCAGGACATGGAGGCGATCGGCAACATTCAGGTCAGCACGCCGGAGGGGGCGCGGATTCCCCTGAAGCAGTTGGCCTCGATCTCCAATCAAACCGGGGCGTTCGTCATTTACCGGGAGAACAATGAGCGGTACATCCCGATCAAGTTCAGCGTGCGCGGCCGCGATCTGGAGAGCACGGTGAAAGATGCGGAAGCGCGGATCCATGCGCAGGTCCAGTTACCCGAACGGTACCGGATTGAATGGCACGGGGAGTACGATCAGCTGCAGGATGAGAAGAAGCGGCTGGCGATGATCGTCCCGGTGAGTCTCGTGATCGTGCTGTTCCTCGTCTACCTGGCGGTGAATTCGCTCAAGGACGCCGTGCTGGTGTTCGTCGCGGTGCCGTTTGCGCTGATCGGCGGAGTGTTTTCGTTGGTGCTCACCGGCACCGATTTCAGTATTTCCGCCGCAGTGGGGTTCATCTCGCTTTTCGGCGTCGCGATCCAGGGCGGCCTGATTCTGATCGTCCGCATCCGCGATCTGCTGGAAGAGGGGCACGATCTGCGCACGGCCATCTTGACGAGCGCGGAGGTTCGGATGCGCCCCGTGCTGATGACGACGCTGGCGGCGGCCATCGGGCTCCTCCCGGCGGCGGTGGCCACAGGGATCGGGGCGCAATCCCAGCAGCCGTTGGCGCGCGTGGTCGTCGGCGGCATGCTCACGTCCGCCGTGTTGATTCTCATGGTGCTGCCCGTGCTCTACCAGTTGGCGTGTCGTGGCAGGGGCGGCGGAGTGCAGGCGGGGGGGCCGCCGACGGAGCCGCCGCCGCACGCGGACTAGGATGGACAAACGGTAACCAATCGAGAGGGTATTGCAAGATGGGACATGACAAGCAACGGAACAAACAGGGCGGGGTCCTCGGCGCGAGCCTATCGCTGCGGTGGAGCCTCATCGTTGTACTGGGTGCGTGGCTGATACCCTCGGCGTGGTTCGCCGACGAAGCCGTGGGCGCGGCGGGGGCGCGGGCCCGCCTCGTTCCCGTCCAGATGCCCTACGAGCCTCCGCCCAAGACAGAAGCGGGGCCGAATACCTCGGTGCCGCCATCCAACCAGCCGCTCGGGCCTGAAGACGTGAAGCGGGCCGAGGCGCTCTTGCCGCTGCTGGACGGGAAGCAAGAGTTTTGGGCCATGGGCGAGTTCGTCCACATGGGGCCGCCGGCGGTGCCGGTATTGATCAAGGCGCTGACGATGCCGGGACCTCGGGTCCGGTACAATGCGATCGAAACGCTGATGATGATCAAGGATCCCAGCGCCGCGCCGGCATTGGTGGAAGCGGCCAAGGAGTCGAACGATATGCCCCGCGTGCGCGAGCATGCCTTGCGGGCCACCGTCCGGCTCAATCCGGCCCTGGCGCCTCCGGCGATCGAAGCGATGGCCAAGGATCAAAACTCTTCGGTCAGGAAGGTGGCGGCCTTCGAGTCCCGGTATGTCCGGCAGAAAGCCGTCGTGCCGGTCCTGATCAATCTGCTCTCCGACCCGGAGCGGTTCGTGTCGGTGTCGGCGATTCATTCGCTCTGGCTGTTGACGCGGCATGAGAGCGAGGTTCACGACTGGGACTCGTCCACCAAGGAAGATCGGCAAGAGTGGGCGCAGGAATGGGCGGACTGGTGGGCGTCGGTCAAGGAGACCTTTGAACTGCCCGATCCGCGCCGGCCGAGAGCGCCTGCCGCGCAGGGCTGAGCGCTCCTCCGGCACCGGTGCGGCCCGTCACCGGCGGTTGTGCCGCGGCTTGAAGGGGCGGACCTTCGGTTGCGGCTCCGCGAGTCCCTATGTTATAAAAAGAGTCGGGAGTTGCGGCACGATCTTCCTGTGGTTTCTGTTAAGGAGTAAGGGGTATGGCGGTCCTGTCCGTCGCAAAGGTCGGCAATCCGGTTCTGAGGCAACAGGCCCGTCCCGTGGATCCGGCCGAGATTCAGACCAAGGCGATGCAACAGTTCATCGACGACATGTTCGAGACCATGCATGAGGAAGAAGGCATCGGGTTGGCGGCGCCGCAGGTGTCCCGTTCCGAGCAAGTGCTGGTCATGGCCTGTCCGGGAGACGGCGGATTTCCGGAGACCGTGCTGATCAACCCGGTGATCGTGTATTACGGCCCCCAGCAGGCGGAAATGTGGGAAGGCTGCCTCAGTGTGGACGGGCTTCGGGGCAAGGTGACGCGGCCGTCGATGGTGCGGGTCCGCGCGCTGGACCGGCAGGGGAGCCCGGTCGAGTTCGACGCGACCGGGCTGTTTGCCGTGTGCGTCCAGCATGAAATGGATCACCTCATCGGGAAGCTGTTCCTGGATCGGATGACCGACCTCTCCACGCTCACCCAACTCGAGGAATTCGATCACTACTGGCGGAAGGAACCGACGTCTGTCATCTAACGTTCACCCCCGGGCTTGCCCGCAGTGAAGTCGCTCCTGCGCGTACTCCGCTATCTCCGACCCTATCGTGCCTTGGCCGTGGCGACGTTGCTCTGTGCCTGCCTGGTCACGGCGCTGGAGTTGGTGCCCCCTTGGTTGATCAAGGTCGTCATCGACGACGTCATCCAGGCCCACCGCCCCGAGCTTCTTCCCCCGGTCATCGCCGGATTGCTGCTGGCCTACGCCCTGAAAAACACGTTCGCCTCGCTCCGCATCCGCTTCAATAACACGCTGGAACAACGGGTGGTGCACGAACTGCGCGAGCAAGTCTTTGCCGCTCTGCAACGGCTTTCCGTGAGCTACTACGAGAGCCGTTCGACCGGCGAGATCATGTCACGGGTGACCAACGATACGGAGCATGTCGAACGGATCTTCATCGACGGACTGGAGGGCATGCTGACGGCCTCGCTGACGCTGGCCGGCATCACGGTCATGCTGTTCGCGTTGAACTGGAAGCTGGCGCTGCTCTCGATGCTCCCGATCCCGGCGTTGGTCCTCTCGGCCATGTTCTTCACGAGACGCGTGCACGGCTACTACCACCAGATCCGCAAGCACGCGGCCGACCTGAACGCCTATCTGCAGGACGCGCTGTCGGGGATCCGGGAGACGATGGGATTCAATCGGCAGGCCTACGAAGAACGTCGATTCGGCGCCATCAGCCGCCAATACAGCGAGAGCAATCTGCGGGCCATGTGTCTCTGGTCCTTGTATTCGCCGGGGATGATCTTTGTGGGCAGCCTGGGGAGCCTGCTGGTCCTCTGGTATGGGGCGGGCGAAGTGATGCGCGGCGCCCTCACGGTCGGGGAATTGGTGATGTTTCTTGCCTACCTGGCCTTGTTCTATGTGCCGATCAACCAGATCCATTCGGTCAATCACATGTTGCAGCATGCCCTGGCTGCCAGCGAACGGGTCTTTGAGATTCTGGATCAACGGCCCGAGGTCGGCGACCGGCCCGGAGCTCTCTCGTCGAGCCAACGGCTGGAGGGGGCGGTTCGATTCGAGCAGGTCTCGTTTCATTACCGCCCGGATGCGCCGATCCTGCGAGGGGTGTCGTTGACCGCCAACCCCGGCGAACGGATTGCGCTCGTCGGCCCGAGCGGCGCGGGCAAGAGCACGATGCTCAAGCTGCTCATGCGGTTCTACGACGTAGGGGGCGGCGCGGTCTTGATCGATGGGCATGACATCCGAGACCTGTCGTTGCCCTTCGTGCGCAGCCAGATTGGGTTGGTCCAGCAAGAGCCCTTTCTGTTCAACGGCACGGTGCGGGAGAACATCGCTTACGGAGATCTGGCGGCAGGCCAGGAGCGGATCGAAGAAGTGGCGCGTGCCGCCAGGGCCCATGAGTTTATCGCCGCGCTGCCGGACGGGTACGACACCTGGATCGGAGAGCGGGGGGTCAAACTGTCGGTCGGTCAGAAACAGCGGGTCTCCATCGCGCGGGTGTTGCTGAAAGATCCGCCGATCGTGGTCTTCGACGAGGCCACATCCAACATCGACACCGAGACCGAAGTGAAAATCCGCGAAGCCCTTGCCGTGCTGACGAAAGGCCGAACGACGTTCATCATTGCCCATCGGTTGTCCACTTTGCACGACGTGGACCGTATCCTCGTGGTCGAGCAGGGCCGGATCGTGGAGGAAGGGACGCACGCCGCGCTGCTCGCAAGGGGCGGCCTCTATGCCTGCCTCTACGAGGCCCAATTCCAGGTGTAATCCCGCACCCTCAGCCGGTTTCGCTCGATCCGCTCCACAGCGTCCTTGTCGCGTCCCGGTCGAGTTTCAGTGACATTGGATAGTCGGGGACGGGAGCCTGGTGTGGCTTTTCCCTTGTGGCATGACCTGGCCGGAATCGTCCGTGTAAGTTCCGGCATGGCTGGGGAGTGAAATGAGGAGCGGGTGGGAGCCGGAGGAACGTCGTCGCCCCCACCCGGAAAACCGGGGGCACACCCGGTTTCTCAGTCGGGTCGATGGTGCGCGGCCAGGCTCATTGACTCCAGGGGCCGGCACCCCGACGAACGTGTAGAGAAATCTTCTCGGCCTGAGCGTTCCCTGATCTGTTCGTGGTCGCGGCCCGAGCGACATCCATTGTCGAGTTGGTCGCATCTCCGTATGCGTCGGTACGCCTCTCGTGCGGGAGGTTTGTGCGGGAGTCTGTGGAGATGGCCTTGGGCAATCCGGTGCAGCCGGAGAGCCCCAAAAGCAGAGCGAAGACAAGCCTAGAGATTTTCCTGTCGGACCCTCCGCTTGCACCGTACCCAGTCGGCCAAGCATGTCCGGGGCCCTGGCTGACGGGGACAACACCGGACGGTCCCGCCCGGGGCCGGCCTCGTCCGGTACGGGTTTTCGATAGGCCGGCCGAACATCTTGAACTGCCCAAGAGGCGACCGGCATGCTTGATCCGGGCTTGTTAAAGCCCCGTCAAGGCGGTTACAGTGATCACCAGAGATATCGGCGGTTGGTCCTGATTTCTTGAGAGGGGGCCGTCGTTATTTTCAAAGTCCGGAGCGTCGGACGAGAGGCGGGGCCAAACAGGCATTCCCTGCATGGCTGACGGCGGCTGATTGCGCCTAGGCTTGGCCCCTGGGTATACTTGGTCTCGGAACGAACGGGGAGGGGCGCCGTGGTGTTGGTCTATGAAAACGAGCCGCTAGATCATGAACATGCCAGGGGCCACTTTTTTCACGTCTGCCAGGGGAAGGTTCAGGAGCAATCCCTCTCGGTTCCCCCTCCGGACAAGCCCTATGAATGTCCCCGGTGCGGCATCGAGCTGGAGACCGATGATTTCTGGCATGCGCAAATGAAAGGGTCCGTGTAGCGTCGTCTCATCGGGCCAGGAGATAGAATTTATGCAAGGAAGTGTCGGGCGGAAAACGGTGTCCGTGATGCGCGGCTTCATGATGCTCTGCGATACGTGTCATGACCACGTGATCGCCGATAAGCTGGTGGACGGCCGCAATTATGTGGCCGATCACGAAGCGCTCTTCGACGCGATCTGCATGGGCTGCACCGATATCAACCGTCCGCTGATCGACGATATGCTCGGCAGCTCCGAATAGCCCGTCCGCCGGGGCGCGTCCCCGCTATTTGCAGGTCTTGCCGTCGAAGACCTTGCAGGTCGATTCACCCGCCGCGAGTTTCCAGGTCTTGAGCAGTGGCGCGTTCCCGGGCCGCAATTCCACCACGATGTCCAGCATGCCGGAGACCGGCAGCTTGTCCAGGTGCGGCTTCGCCGCCTCCGGGACTTCGACCCCGAAGACCGCTCCGGAACTCGATACGACGATGTAGCCCTTTTCCTTGTCCACGTGGATGATCGGGCTATAAATGCTCTTGTCCTCGGCGCCGGCCCGCGGGGTCACAAAGAAACAGTTCAACATAATGGCTGCTAGGATGCCGCGAAGCATGTTGGGGGTAGCGATCTGCACGGGACCCTCCCTGAAGAATTATGCCGATATTATGGCATCGTTCCAGGAAGCGGTCTACTGGATTTTCGTGCGATGAACGGACGGGTGTTGCAGGGGTCAGATCGCGTGGAACTCGGCCTGGGTGATCCGGTGATCCTTGATCCAGTAGGCCTGCACGTCCGGGGCGGTCTTGTTTTCCAGGGAGATAATCAGATAGGCCGCATCGGGATAGAGGGCCAGCCCTACGTCGGTCATGGAGGGATAGGCAGGGGAGTGGGTGTGAGAATGGTAGATGACGATCAGGTCGAGTTGGCGCTCCCGCATGTCCTTGAACGCGGCGAGCATCTCCTTGGGGTCCATGAAGTAGGCGACTTCGGCTTTCCTTTTCTCCGAGAGGTCGGCGAGCTGTTTGACGTTGGCCGCATCGAATACCTCCACGGCCTGCGCGTCTTTGGCCACGGTGTTGGTAATACGGTAGTGCCGCGACACGGTTCCGTCTTGTCCGGCCAACAAGCCGCAACACTCGAAGGGAGCCAGCGCACGGGCGTGGGCCACCATCTCGTCGAGGATTTGGCGGGGAATCTTCAGGGACAACACGTCACAAGCTGCAGGAGACGGTGTAATCGCTGAGCAGGTTGGTGATGGTCGGATTGGGGCCGCAGAGGCGACAATCCGGGTCCTTGGGGCGGCCCAGCTTGCGGAACTTCATCTCCAGCGCATCATAGAGCAACAGGCGGTCGGCCAATGCCTCGCCGATGCCCAGAATTTCCTTGATGGCTTCGGAGGCTTGCAGCACGCCGATCGTCCCGGCCAGCACGCCCAGCACGCCCGCTTCCTGGCAATTGGGCACCAAACCGGCCGGCGGCGGCTCAGGATAGAGGCAACGGTAGCAGGGGTGGCCTTCGTGGGGCTTGATGGTCGTGAGCTGGCCCTCGAACCGGAAGATGCTCCCCGACACGAGCGTCTTCTTGGCGAAGAAACAGGCGTCGTTCACGAGGAACCGGGTGGAGAAATTGTCGGACCCGTCCAGAATGATGTCGTAGTCGTGCAGCAGCCCCATGATGTTGTCGGCCGAAACGTTTTCCTGGTAGGTCTTGATCGTGATGTCCGGGTTCAACGAAGCCAGCATCTTCTTTCCGGACTCCACCTTCGGCTGGCCGAGCGTCGCGGTCGTGTGGAGAATCTGCCGTTGGAGATTGGACAGGTCCACCACGTCTCCGTCGACGAGGCCGATCGTGCCCACACCGGCCGCGGCAAGATAGAGCGCGGCAGGGGAGCCGAGCCCGCCGGCCCCGATCACCAGGACCTTGGCGCGCGCCAGCTTCTTCTGCCCCTTGCCGCCCACATCCGACAGGATGATGTGCCGGCTGTAGCGTTGGACCTGTGCGTCGGTGAATTCCATGGCCTTAGGAAGTTTTCAGTTTTCGGTTCTCAGTCTTCGGTTTTAACTGAATGCTGATGGCTGATCACTGAGAACTATTTTACTCCACCACGTTCAGCTCGATCGGGTCCACCAGGACCCCCTTCTTGCGCAGCCCCTCGACGGCCCGCTCGATCTCGCCCGTTTCGCCGGTCAGCTCCACGTCCATCCAGCCGGTGGTTTCGCGCACGTCGGCCCTTCGGACGTTGGTGACGACCTTGTACTCGTGGCCGATCTGATAAATGATCGGCTCCTTGATCTTTTGCTCCGGAAACCGGATGTGGAAGCGCAAGCTGGGCATTAGTTGCCTCCCGCGATCGCCGGCACGATGGACACTTCGTCCCCGTCCTTCAAGATCGTGTCTTTGCCTTTGAGAAACCGGATGTCTTCTTCGTTCACGTAGATGTTCACGAACCGGCGCAGCTCGCCCTTCTCGTCGCAGAGCCGGCCCTTGATGCCGGGGTGCGCGCCTTCCAGATGGTTGATCATCTCGTCGATGCTGCCGCCTTTGGCCTCGACTTCACCCTGGCCCTTGGTCAAGGGACGCAAGGGGGTCGGGATGCGAACCTTGATCATGCGTCTCCGCCTCCGTTCTTCCCCATCTTGAACGTCTTCTCGAAATTCACCAGGCTGGGCTGGATGCGGACGGGGCGGCCGACCGCGTCGATCACCGCCTCCTGCGTCTTCAACCCGTTGCCGGTGATGTAGGCGACGGTCACGTCGCCCTTCTTGATGATGCCCTGCTTGACCAGTTTCTGCAGGACGCCGATGGTCACGCCGCCCGCGGTCTCCGCGAAGATGCCCTCGGTTTGCGCCAGCAGCTTGATGCCTTCGACCACTTCCTCGTCGGACACCATGTCCATCGCGCCGCCGGTCTCGGCCGTGGCTTTCAACGCATAGTAGCCGTCGGCCGGGTTGCCGATCGCCAGCGACTTGGCGATGGTCTTCGGCTTCACCGGCCTGAAGAAATCACGGCCTTCCTTGAAGGCGGTCGAGATCGGGGAGCAGCCCTCGGCCTGGGCCCCGTTGATCTTGGTCTTGACCTTGCCGATCAGCCCCAGGGTTTCCATTTCCTGGAGACCCTTCTTGATCTTAGTCAGCAGGGAACCGGAGGCCATCGGGATCACCGCTTGGTCCGGCGCCCGCCAACCCAACTGCTCCACGGTCTCGAAGGCCAGGGTCTTGGACCCTTCGGCATAGTAGGGCCGGATGTTGATGTTCACGAAGGCCCATTTGTGTTCGCCGGCGATCTCGCTGCAGAGACGGTTCACGTCGTCGTAGTTGCCCTCGACCTCCACCACGTTGGGCTTGTAGATCAGGTTGCCCAGCACTTTGGCCGCCTCCAGGTCGCCGGGGATGAACACGTAGCAGCGCATGCCGGCGGCGGCCGCATGGGCCGCCACGGAGTTGGCCAGGTTGCCGGTCGAGGCGCAGGCGACGGTCTCGAACCCCAGTTCGCGCGCCCTCGTCAGGGCCACGGCCACGACCCGGTCCTTGAAGGAAAGGGTCGGATGGTTGACCGTGTCGTTCTTGATATACAGCTCGTCCAGGCCCAGGAAGGCGCCGAGGTTCTTCGCCCGCACCATGGGGGTGAAGCCCGCGTGAGGGCCGACGGAGGGCGCCCCTTCAACCGGCAAGAGGTCGATGTACCGCCACATGCTGTGCGGCCCGGACTCGATCTTCTTACGGGAGATCGTCTGCTTGATCTCCTCGTAGTTGTACTTCACTTCCAACGGGCCGAAGCAGAGCTCGCAGACATGGATGGCCTTGGTCGGGTATTCCTTCCCGCATTCCCGGCAGATCAGCGCTTTCATCTTGGCCATGACATCACCACCAATTAAGTCCGGACGGCACAGGTCTCTGGCTCATGGTCGAACAGTTCCGTGATCGTCGGCTGGGGGCCGCAGAGCGGGCAGTTCGGGTTCCGCTTGGTCTTGATCTCCCGGAACGACGTCTTGCGGGCGTCGAAGTCCAGCATCCGATCGGCGAGGGGCCGGCCGATGCCCAGCACCAGCTTCAGGGCTTCCGTGGCCTGGAGGGTGCCGATGATTCCGGCCAACACGCCGATCACGCCGGCTTCCTGGCAGCTCGCGACCAAGCCGGGGGGCGGCGGAGTCTTGAACACGCACCGGTAGCAGGCCGACTTCTTCGGGATGATCGTCGTGACGCGCCCGTCGAATCGCAGGATACCTCCGTGCACCAACGGCTTCTCGGCGAAGAAACAGGCGTCGTTGATCAGGAACTTGGCCGGGAAATTGTCCACGCCGTCGATGACGACATCGTACGCACGGATCAACTCCAGCGCGTTCTTGGCCACCAGCCGCTCGTCGTAGGTGAGGACTTTCACGTCCGGGTTGATCGCCTCGATCTTCTCCTTGGCCGAGATTACTTTGGGCCGGCCGATGTCCGGGGTCTGGTGAATGACCTGCCGCTGGAGGTTCGAGAGGTCCACCAGGTCGCTGTCGATCAGTCCGATGGTGCCCACGCCGGCGGCGGCCAGGTAGAAGGCGGCAGGGGAGCCGAGGCCGCCGGCCCCGACGATCAGGATCTTCGCCTGGGCGATCTTCTTCTGGCCCTTCCCGCCCACCTCGGGCAGAAGGATATGCCGGCTGTATCTCGTGATCTGTTCGTCGGTAAAATTCATATGCGAAGAAGTTTTCAGTTGTCGGTATTCAGTCGTCAGTTTTTACTGAGAACTGTGAACTGAGCACGGTCGACTAAATATTAAAATACTTCTCGATGCTGATGTACCGCTCGCCCGTGTCGCAGAGAATCGTCACCACGTTCTTCCCGGGCCCCAGCTCCTGGGCCACTTTCTGGGCGGCGAACACGTTGGCGCCGGACGAAATGCCCACGAGCAGCCCTTCCTTTTTCGCAAGCAATTTGGACGTCTGATAGGCCTCGTCATCCGTCACGGTGACGACCCGGTCCAGGATCTTCCGGTTCAACACCTTCGGGATGAACCCGGCGCCGATGCCCTGGATCTTGTGCGGGCCCGGGTCGCC